>DYPL01000023.1 GCA_020719945.1 Turneriella parva | reverse complement strand
GCGAAATCGAATTGTCGCATTCGACCGTGTGCAATATTCTGAAACGCAATGGAAAGATTGAGCGCTTTAATCAAACTGTCTTGAGAGAATTTGCAGCCACTGTCAGGTATGTATTTGGGTTTTACAATTTCTTTCAAATCAGGCATTTCTTTCAATAAAAACGCAAAAAACTTGACAGGCCCGTTTGGAATGCTCCCTTTCCCGCATGCCGGATTTTGCCGACGACCTCCTTAAAGAACTTGAAAACGAATCTACCCCCGGCTTTTCTGTGCTGAACGAAAACGGTAAAGCCATGCTGATTATAGACAAACCCCTGGCCGGCAAAAAAACATCGCTCGAAGAAGTTCGCTCGCGCATATTTCTGATGTCGCTGAAAAATGTAGACTGGATTGCGGTAGATCGAGCGGTTCGCGACGCCAGTGGCGAAAAGTATTTAATCGGAGATTATCCCGGTTCCGAGGCCATAGATGCCAAGGCAGAAGTTTTCCTTGCGGAAGACTCCATGTCTGCCTCTTTGTACCTTCACCCTCCCCAAGGTGGCCGCCCGCTCTCGAGAGCCGATCTCGTCCATGGGCTTCGCGAATCGGGCATTACCATGGGTTACCTCGAAGACGTTCTCGATTCCATTGCGCAAAAGCCAGAATACCTGCGGCATATTGTCGTCGCTCGTGGTCGCACGCCAGTTCATGGCGAAAACGGGTTTGTCCAGATTTTATTCGATACTTCTCACAAACCAACTCCCAAAAAAAACGAGGCCGGACAGGTGGATCACCGCGAAATTGGCCTCATTACGCATGTATCAGCGGGAGAGCCTCTTGCCAGAATTGTGCCTCCTGGAACGGGCGTTGAGGGTTTTACAGTGGACGGAAAAAAAATTCCAGTCATGGCAGGAACGCCGGCTGCCTTTACGCAGGGACCAAACACGCACGTGGAAGGAGAGTTTCTCATCGCGAGCATAGAAGGAAGGCCCGTTGCCGAGCATTACGGGGAAATCCGCATAGACGAAGTAATCCTGTTAGACCAGGTTGATTACTCAACCGGGAACATTGATTTTCCGGGTTCGGTGATCGTAGAAAATCGCGTGGCCGACGGATTCAGCCTAACGACCAAAGGATCCATAATACTAAAGATGAGTGTTGGCAATATTTCCCTGAAAGCAGATGGAGACATAATTCTGGCCGGTGGATTCATGGGACGTGGCGAAGGCTCCATAGAATCTGGCGGCAATATTTACGCCCGGTTTATTGAACAGGGAAGAGCCAAAGCGCGCAATAGTATCATCATTGCAGAGGCTGCCATGCACTCCCAGCTCATTGCAGGCAAAAGCATTGAAATTACAGGGGGAAGAGGAGAACTCATTGGTGGAGAATCCATAGCCGGCGAGAGCATAACCTGTAAAAAAATCGGAGCAAAAGTAGAAACACATACGCGGCTCACCGTGGGCACTCCTCCAGAAGTCCTTGAATCCCTGCATGCCATCCGCGAAGAAATTTCTGCCCTACAGGAAACAAGAAAAAAAATCGAAATAGCAATTGCTCATCTCAAAGACAAACAGATCAAAAAAACTGCAGAAGAGAAAGACTTTGAAAATTTAATTAAACTAAACGAAGCAGCAGATCGCTATTCCTCCAAAATAGAAAACCTGCAGGACCAGTTTGACACTGCGCGGGCTTCCTTTCCCCCATTGTCTGGATCCTTTGTGTATGTGTTGGAACAACTGTACCCCAAGGTAGAAATTAACCTCGGCAAAAACAGGCAGTTTAGAAGTCCACTGCGCGGTACCAATTTGCGCACGGCCATTTATCTTGGCCCCGATGGAGATATTGCCGAGGGATCTGCGCCGCCATCCAAATCCAGATCTTCCGGAAAAGGCCAGGGAGAGTAGCCGACTGTCACAGATCCCGCAATCGTAATGGTTTCTCCGCTCACGGGTGGGTTTTGACGGCGGCCAACATACAGCCAAACGAGCCACTGTTCTATTGGTTTAGAACGTGACATAAACAAATGGAACTCAAAGTCGCAGGCCGTTATGACGTAACAACCTGCGCCTGTAGATTTCAGTCAATATGCGCGATCACAGAAAGAAAGTTCTGTAGAATATGCGCATAGGCAGACTGCACGGGAGCAACCTGGGGATCTTCTGTATCGGCAGACAACACCAGAGGCTCCCCTTTTTCGCCCGACTCCATGAGCCGCATGGTGAGAGGAACGCGCCCAAGCAGAGCCGATTCCGATGCCTCGGCAAGAGTCTCTCCGCCTCCGTGTGAGAATATATGAGAAGGCTTGCCGCAATGCGGACAAATAAACTCGCTCATGTTTTCGATTACGCCCACCACGGGAATATTTACCTTTTCGAACATGTGTACGGCGCGGGTGGCATCGAGGAGCGCCACGTTCTGCGGAGTCGTTACAACGACGGCGCCATCTGTTTTAACCATCTGCGAAAGATTGAGCTGCGTATCTCCCGTTCCCGGCGGCAGATCTATAATCATGTAATCGAGCTCTCCCCATTCTACATCGTGCAAAAGCTGGTTCATGGCTTTATTCAGCATGGAGGCCCTCCAGATAACCGGCGCATTTTCTTCTATAAGGAAGGCAAAGCTCATAACCGTAATTCCATGATTCTGGAGAGGAATAATTCTGTCTCCGCGCACTTCTACGGGCTGGCGTCCATTGAGCCCCATCATTTTTCCGATGGAAGGCCCGTAAATATCTGCGTCGAGTATGCCCACCTTGTAGCCCGCCTTCACAAGGGATGCCGCAAGGTTAACAGTTACAGTAGATTTTCCGACGCCGCCCTTTCCAGAGCCCACCGCAAATACGCGTTTCACTCCGGGAATGGTGTTCGATGGAGGTGCCGATGGTGTAATAACGGTGGTTTCTACTTTGGGGGCAGGAGGAGCATCGAACTTGATTATAATTTTGCTCTGATCAATTCCTCGCTCAGAAAGACGAGTCCGCGCTGCTGCATCGAGCTCTATCTGGCTCTTGCGACTGGGAAGATTCTTCACGAGAAACGTGAAAATTCCTGTTTCCTCGGAGACCTCGAGAACAGCTCCGGCTGCTGCCGCTGATTTTCCCAATCCTGGAATTTCTGCACCTAACAGTATTTCTGTTACTATATCCTGTATATTTTCTTTCTTTTTTCCAAACATGGTACAACCTCAAAACGAGCGCTTACACGGGGAAGAAGTTTTTCGCTTGCGGGTATGCAATAATTTCGATTCTATGGCGCGCATCATATGAAACCGCTCTCTGCCAGATTTCCGTTTGCCCTCAAAATGATGCTCCTGACCGGTGCGTTAATAGCAATTCTTATGGGAGCTGGACTTTTCTATCTCTACAGCGTAAGCAGTAATATTATTACTCAGCAGACCGAATCTCACCTGCGCGACATATTGCAGGGTGGCCTGCTTCGCTTTAGCCCGGGTCTACAGAAAGATCTGCGCCTGCTCACACAGGAAATTCTCTCCCGAGCGATCCCCATCACGGAAAAAGAACTGCTGGCTGTGCAAGAAAGCGAAGACAGCCTTTCTCCGGAAGACATAGATTCTATTATTACCATGCCGGAATACGGGCGCATTATCCAGGAGCTTAGAGCCATAAAAGCTTCTACCCTGCCGGCAGACGCGCAATGGAAAAAATTCCACCAGATTATTCGCGACGCTCAGGGAAACCGGCCCGGGATTCGCTATGCGTATCTGCTAATTCCGCATCCGCTGCATCCCGGTTACTCCATTTTTCTGGCCGATGCAGATTACGAAGCCATAGACATGAACGGAAACGGCAGCATTGACGACGAAGAAGAACCTACCAATCCAGGCCTCATTTTTCCCGTAGAAGGGCTTACCATCCAGGAAAGTCTGCAGAAAAATATTCTAACCACAGCCAAAGAATTTGAGAAAGATAAGTGGGGCACTTGGATGACGGCTGCCGCCCCTATCCGGGACGCTGCTGGCAACATGATCGCGGTTCTTGGCATAGACATATCCGCGCAGTCACAAATGTACGAACTGCAAAAACTCCGCGAAATGAGTTTTCTGCTGCTGGGAATAGCCATACTGCTGATTCCCGCAAGTTCGTTTTTTCTGGCGCGCTGGCTGGCAAAACCCCTCGAAATGCTTGGAACAGCCGTAAAAAAAGTCAGCGAGCGAAACTACGAAATTCGCGTTCCGGAATCCGGCAACGATGAATTTGCAGAATTAGGAAAAACATTCAACGAAATGGTGACGGCAATCCGCAGCTACTCAGAAAATCTGGAAGTCCTTATCGATGCGCGCACACTGGAGCTTTCGGAAAGTCTTGCCGCTGTACAGGCACTCAAGCAGCAGCAGGATGCCGACTATTACCTCACCACGCTGATTGCAAACCCGCTGTTTAGAGACAGAAATCGCTCGCAAACTGTGAATACTTCTTTTATTCTGCGGCAAAAGAAAAAGTTTTCGTTTAAGCACTGGAGCTCAGAACTCGGGGGCGATCTTTGTGTTACGGGAAATATACAGTTGCGCGGCGAACATTATTCCATGTTCTTTAACGGCGATGCCATGGGAAAATCCATGCAGGGAGCCGGCGGGGCTCTCGTGATGGGGGCACTCATCAATGCCATCATGGTGCGCTCCCAGACCAATGAATCCGTAAAAACACAGACTCCCAAAGAATGGCTCCGCGATGCCTTTCACGAAATGCAGCGGATTTTCGAAAGTTTTGACGGTGCCATGTTCATCACCTGTATTCTTGGACTCGTCCAAGAAACAAAAGGCCAGGTCTATTATTTTAATGCTGAGCATCCATTACCCGTTCTGTACCGCGATCGCAAGGCCTCGTGGTTTGGAACATCGCGGCAAATGTACAAAATAGGCAATCCGTTCCAAGAAACGTTCGAAGTTTTAAAGGAACAATTAAAACCGGGAGATATTGTCATTCTCGGTTCTGACGGGCGCAGTGACTTTATTGACAGGGAAGACCCCGACGATGATTTCTTTCTCGATGTGGTAGAAAAAGCAGACGGTGAAATTGAATCCATGTACGAATCCATTCTGCAGGCGGGAGAAATAAGAGACGATATTTCACTCCTGCGGATATCGTATCTCGGAAAGGAAAACGAAGAATCGCTCAAAGGCAGTAATGAGATCCAAAAAACAATTGTCTCGCTTATTCACGAAAAAAAATTCGAGGAAGCACTCGATACAATACAGCACATCCACGCCGAAAGCTTCTTCTACCACTACTACAGGAGTTACATAGCATTTCGACAAAATCAATATACTGCCGCGCGCGAATCGCTCGAAAAGGCAATTGGCTTTTCTGCTCAATCGGTTCAGGCTTGGAAACTGCTCGGAAGAGTCTATGCAAAAACGGGAGAAAAAGTACTTGCCCGCAAATGTCTTGAGCGGGTACTCGAAATTAAACCAGATGACGAAAAAACAATGAGGGCACTGAATAAACTGTGAAGACAAATACAATTACCGCAATTTTATTTTCTATCCTGAGCCCGCTCGCAGCAGAAATAAGCGTGCTCGAAAAAAGTCCAGCTAACAGCATTGGAGCAGAGCGCAATTTCCTCACTGACACATGGGATACCATTACGCTGCCCTCTTTTTATTCACTTGCCTCGCGCGATGTCGTCTCTGCGCATTACTCTGGCAATGTCGGCAATCCCCGGCAGGGAGCTCTGTTTTCAACGGCGGGAAAAATTTCCATGCTCTATTACGGAGTATCCTTTCGCAACGATTCCGCATACAGACAAAACGAAACCGCCGCAGGGCAAACGGTCTCTGGCAGAAACGACGACTACGCAGCGGTGGCGCAAATCGGAACCAGCCTTGCAGGAATGGGACTCGCGGCCTTCTTTACCGTAGATTCCAGCGAAATATCTATAAGACATGCATCGGGAGTAACCGATTACGAAACCCTGGCGGCACAGGCGCAAGACGAAAGCTATACGTACAGTGGCGCCGCAAAATACGACCAGCTCAACCGAACCATGAAAGCGGGGCTGCACGCGGGCGGATCCGACAAAGGTCAAAATAACGTTTGGAATTTTGCCCTGGCATACAAAACCATAGAAGACTCCATTCAAGACGACAACGCCGGGACTGGCACTGTCCAGGAGACGTACTCGCAGCTCGGCGGCGGCTATGGTCTTGAAATAGAATCGTTTGGATGGTTCACGATGTTTGCGGGAGGCGCCTTCGGCTGGGATCTTTCCGGCCAGGCGGAAATAACGGGCTGGAACGAAAAAAACACAGGCTCCGATACAAGTGCTGCAGTTATTGGGCAAAATTATCAGATAATTGGATTTTACCGCCAAGGCATTCAAAATGAACGTATAAAATTTTTCGTGGCTCCCGGGCTACAGTACGAATACGGAAACACGCTGGCCGCTATAGAAAACTATGGCACCATGAGAATTTCACAACAGCTCGTTTCCCTGAACATGCCCGTCATGTTTCAGTTTCCCGTGGCGGGGAACAGGGAACTCACGCTTCTCGGCGGAATTGAAAATTCGATTACTCTCTACGATACCGGCAAAAGCAGCAAGACAGAGCCCGATTCCGGTGCAGCTTTTCAGTCGCTTGAGCGCGATACCGGATTGGGCAGCACAGAAATAGCGTATAATGCGGGATTCTCTTACCAATCTATGACCTCACCATTTGCCGTGCATGGAGCATATCTTGCGAACCCTTCGGAGAATGCCTGGGAAGTTCAGATTTCAGCGGATTTCTTTTTGAGCCAAATTGCCCCGCAGGGGATACCGCCCAAGAGTGAACCAGAAAAAACGCCGGATAAGGTTGATACTGAACAACCAGATAAAGAGGAGGCAGAGCGCGAAGAAGAACAGGGCGATAAAATTCCCACTGTGCGCGATGTCATAGGGAATTAAGAGGCACAGCCGCACGGCGGGCCCTGCTTTTGTCGCTAAGATTTTTTTCTACCCCTTCGGGGTAGACCCCGCTATCTCTCCGGGTTGCATAAGAAAAATACAAAAAATACTTGCCAGACACTTCTATGCATGTAGAGTGGAACAAATCCAATGGAGGATCCATGACTACCTCAAAACTTAAAAACATTTTTGCCATTGCCCTGATCGCTTTGACTACCGGTATTTTTGCCGCAGAAAAAAGCAACGAAGACAATATTAAAGACCTCAAATCCAGCGATACATCTGTCGTCATCGAGGCTGAGCGCTATCTTGGAGATAAAAAGGTAAAAGACGCTGTAGACCCTCTCCTTGAAGTTCTCGCCAACCACGAAAACGCCAATGTACGGGCACACGCTGCTACCGCTTTAGGTCGCATTGAAGACAAAAAGGCCGTTAAACCTCTTCGCATGGCCGTAGAGAACGATGCCAGCAAAGACGTGGTCTATTCTGCCCTGGTTGGTCTTTTCAACCTCAAGGACTTTGATAACGAACACACCACAAAAGCTCTCGACTATGCCGATGCCAACCACCGCGACGATCCATTTATCGCCGACATGATAGACCGCCTCCGCAAAAAAATTAAAAAATAATGAAGACCCTTCTGCGCAGCCTGCTTCTGCTAGCTGCGCTCTCCTTTCTGCCCCCTTCTTTCGCATTTGCGCAGGATTTTGATTTGCGCGGACTCCAAGAGACCACCGAAACTGGCCGCTATCTGTTTCTCCTTCGCAAATCAGGCGGAGAGCCTGCTTACCTGCGGGGCAGCCTCGCTCTTCCTGCCCCTTTTATTAAAATTGATTTTATGGAGCGGACTCTCATATCTGCTTCTGCCATGAAAAAAAACGGAAGGCTGTATTCTCCCGAGCCAAAGCCGGGCCAGAGCGAACAGCTTTTCTGCTCTTTTGAAGTACTTCCCCAAGGAGTTCTCAATTACTGCTTTACATCTCTGCCTTCGCGGGCTCCCGATCTCTCTCCCCGAATTACCGCTCATGTTTCGCGACTGGCAATGAACCCCATATATAAGGCTGAAACAGAAGTCTTTGCCGGTTATCCCTATACAATCCCCGCCTGGTTTTCTGCCGAGCGCAGGCTCGTCGGCCAGACTCTATTGATAGACTCTACCGGCACCATAGAGGCAGAGATCAGTCTTGATGAGATTGAGCCGACGGCTTCGTCTCCCAAAGCTCTCGAAATCTATTCCCTTGGACTGGAAAAATCTCTCCGCAAACAAAATGGCTGGAAACTCGTCTCGAGCGAAGCGTTTCCCATTGGCAAATGCCTTCTTTTTTCTGCCGCAGAACATACCACAGCCAGCTACTGCCTTGCCTCTCACGGAAAACGCCGTTTTCGCTTTCTTGCCTTATACCCTGAGGAAAGTGTTGATACTGCTGCCTTCAGCCGCTTTCAGCAGCAGACACTCTCACAATGGATTACAGCCGCCAGATAGCCACCATTGGCGAAGAAGGCCAGCGAAGGCTTGCGCATTCCCGCATCCTCGTTGCGGGAGCAGGCGGCCTGGGCAGCTCTCTTTTGCCAGCTCTTGCCTCTTCCGGTGTGGGTAATATTACCCTGTATGATCCCGACACCGTATCTGCATCGAATCTATCCCGCCAGTTGCTGTATCGCATGAAAGACATTGGTCGCTACAAGGCAGACGCTGCGCGCGATTTTCTTGCTGACATAAATCCGGATATATCCATTCAAGCCTTTCGCGAAAGTTTTCCCTTTAGCGGCCAGTACAATCTTCTGATAGACGCCACGGACAGCCTGCCCCATAAGCAGAAGCTGGCTCTGTTCGCCTGGCAGAGCAACACTCCCGCCATTCTTGGCGCCCTGTCTCCTCTTGAGGGCAATATTTTTTTGCAGCAGCGCCGGGCTCCTGGCATTCCCTGTTTTCACTGCCTTTTCCCCGAAGCCGGCACGACACAGCAATTGAGAGAAAGTTTTAGCGAAGGTGTGTTATCAGCCCTGCCCCAGTTTGCGGGTTCTGCCATGGCCTATTACGCCATCCTCCTGTTACTCCAGAAACCTGTAACAGGAAACCTGATTCGGATTACCCCATCGGGCGCGCGAACACTGCGCCAAGCTCCTTCGCAAACATGCCCGTATCATCCTGGAACGTTATCCCATAGGGAGAATACAAATCAATAGATCATTTGTCCTCTGGCAAAATGCCGGATTGCAATAAAGCGCTGGCCGCGTAGGCCTCCTATTTCCAGAACGAAACCTGAACGTCTTTGAGTTCTTTTTCTATATAGATTATTTTTGCACTGAATTTTTTTCCATCGCGAAGCCACCGCAAAAAATGCTGATCGCCTTCCCATAGATTGAGCTCCAGAAGAGATTCCGTTGGCACCCATTCCAGCGTTCCCTCGGGCGAATCTATCTGCTCACCCGAAAAATCATCTGCCGTGTATACAAACACATACCAGTCATCGCCCGGAGTAAACAGCGGAAACGTAATAACGCCTCGAAAGTGCGGTTCAATGGTAAGACCGGATTCTTCAAAAACCTCGCGCACTACGCATTCTTCGGGAGATTCACCCGGCTCCAGCTTTCCACCAAGACCATTGTATTTGCCTTTGTGGATATCCCCGGGTTTGCGGTTTCGCAGCATCATCAGCGTTTTTCCGTCTTTTTCTATGTAGCAGAGCGTTGCAAGTTTCATGGTACAATTAGACAAGCTTAAACCTGTCGTAAAGAATTGAATGACCCGCCATGCCTTTTTCGCAGGATGTCTCATGCGGATTCTCATCACAAACGACGACGGTCTTTTTTTTCCCGGACTCACGATTCTTCACGAAGAACTTTCCGAAATTGCAGAAGTCTATGTTGCCGCGCCGGCGCGGGAGCGCAGCGGTACCTCTAACGCCATCACCATTTACGACAATATTTACGTTCACCAGGAAAACGACCAGACTCTCATGGTGGAGGGTTTTCCCGCTGATTGCGTGAACATTGCCCTGTATGGCGGATTTTTCCACAAACCCTTTGATCTCGTCGTCAGTGGCATCAATAAGGGCGTCAATATGGGCGCCGATGTTTTCTATTCTGGCACTGTCGGAGCCGCCCGGCATGCCTTTGTGCATGGAATATCCGGCATTGCGATTTCTTCCGGTCATCTCGCAGCCGATGGCGATTTTCATTCCGTAGCCCGCTTTATGAAGGAATTTATTCCGGGGCTGCATGCATCTCTGAATCAACCCTATCTGGTCAATATCAACTATCCGGATCACGACGAGATCCACGGAATAAAATGGACTAAATTGGGAACGAGAAAATACCGAGACTCATATACAAGGGACAACCGGGGAGAGAACGCATGGTTTCTCAACCTCGGTGGCTCGTTTTTGGGATATGAGGAGGAAGAAGGCACCGATTTTGAGGCATTTTACAGCCACTGGATTTCCGTGACACCTTTAACCATAGATGCAACAGACTACAAAACTCTCGCCAACATGGCAACCGAACACTAATGAAGATTTTATTGCAGCTCTTCTCGATAAAGTCAAAGATGATTTTCCCAAAGAGCCGGCCAAAATTTCCGCAAAGCCTGTCAAAGAACTCAGCCTGCGCGAAGTAGAAGATATTGCACATTACCGCAAAGAAGGTCTAAAGCACTATCGCCAGGGCCAAGCAGAACGCGCCCTCACGTTCTTTGAAAAAGCCTATGCTTCCCTCCCGGGAGATCTGGAGCTGCTTCAATACCAGGCAATGTGCCATTACAAAACCGGCAACTATGATCGCGCAGCCGCCATAGCCACAGAACTCCAAAATCTCGACGATGGCAAACTGGTCAAGTTTGACAAATGGGTTCCTCTTCTCTGGCTGCGCACCCGCAAATATTCCGAAGCAGAAAATTTTCTTCGCGATGCGCTGCGCAAAAAGCCAACGGATCTGCAATATTTAAACATGCTTGCCTTTGCACAGGAGCAGCAGAACAAACTGCCCGAGTCCGAAGAAACTCTGAAAAAAATATTGAAAATGGAACCCGGCAATGCCAACGCCTGCAATTCTCTTGCCTGGATATATTACCGCAAAAACAAAGATCTTCACACGGCTATAGATCTTGCCAAAAAGGCCCTGAAGCACGAACCAGAAAATCCAGCCTATCTCGACACGCTTGGCATGCTGCTCAAAAAACAGGGCAATGCGGTGGCAGCCAAAAAGGCTCTGCAGAAAGCACTCAGTCTGGCTCCCAACAATAAAACGATCCGCGAACATCTTTCCGTGCTCTAGTGAGTCTCGTAGACGTTGTTATCCCCACCTGCTGCCGAAGGGATTTCACTCTGGAGGCTGTAGAATCGGTACTTGCTTCCCGTTTAACGAATCTCACCCTCACAGTGGTGGAAGACGGGAGCGACGATTTTGCAGACACTGCGCAGAGCATTCGGGATCCCCGATTTCGCTATTTGCGACTTCACAAAAACCGGGGGTGACTTTGTTCGCCGCTCTGTGCAGCGCTGCCTCATTGCCGTTTCCTCTATCGTCATGGAACGCTCCCTGTTTGAAAGCACCGACCCTTTCGCGTGGCAGAAGACTATGAATACTGGATTCGGATTCTTCCCGAAAACCCTGTCTGCTTTTTGGCCGAGCCCTTGGCGATCAAACGCGGCGGGCATCCCGGCCAGTTGAGCGAAACGCCAGCCATAGATAGACAAAGGGTACGGCGCTGCATAGACTGTACCGTAACCGCCGCAACGATTCTGAATTTGCGCTTTTAGCGGACGTTACTGGAGTGATGAAAAAAAGACCGGCTATCTGCTTGCCGGAGCACAAAAGCATGCCCCCACAGAGTAGCCGAATATCAGAACTGGTTAAATCTTTTCAGGACATTCCGCACATAGAGCATTTCATCAGGGTTACTCTGTAGAGTAAGAACATGCTTTCCATAATGTTCTAAAAGATCTAAAAAGTATTCTCTCTTGTTCTCTGGAATTTCTGAATTTAATTCTCGAACAGAAAGCCTTACAATAGAAAGGGCAGCCTCTCCGGAATCGGGGGATAGCTCATGAGCGAGCTCGTAATGATAAATGGCTGCAAACAGAAATGCCTTATCCCAGCTTTTTTTGGGTTGTTCGGTTTTTTCGGCCCGGTACGGAAGAAAAATATCGCGGTAAAGAATTTCTCTTTCTACCGGTGTGAGCCAGTCTACAACCGTACGCACACTGTTTTCCCGCAAAATGGAATGAATGGCAGAATACAGACGCCCTGCCTGGTATTGAAAATTTGTATCGGGCAATCCCTTCGTATGCAGCATTTCAAGCACGTCCCCGGAAAAACTCTGCTCATAGAGCTGGATTCTTTCCCCGAACACGCGAATCTCTTCTAAAAGAGCCACCATGCGACGCAATCGCTCTGGCTCTTCCTTATCGCGCAGGGATTCCATTTCGCCCTGCACGTACAATCCAGGAAGAGACAAAAGGTCTTCTGCCTGGCTAAACCGCGTCATCCGTTTCCAAGCCTCCCGAATATTTTCATGGCGCGCACCGCCATCAGAAAGCAGAGCAAGCTGCAAATAGGTTTCTGGTTGTCCTGGATCTTTCTGCAAACTCTGTCGAAACAGACTGATGGCCTGAGATCTGTTGCCCCGCACCAACTCTCTTTTCGCTGAGGCATACAGCAAAACAGCATCCTGTCTTTCCTGCGTACTATTAGCCACGGCTACAAAATGACCGCTGCGAACCATAGACAAATTTCCACTCGCGCGGAGCATCCATCCCTGAAACTCTGTATCAAACACGGAATATATTTCTGCCTCGGCCACAATCAGGCCATTTTTGATTCTCTGGTGATCTGGATCCTTCTCAAGAATATACACTTTGTCTCCTGGTCTCACCATTTCGGGAGAAAAAAGACTGGAGGTAAGTACCATGGGACGAAGGTCATAATCTAACAGGCGGTAACTTTTTTCATGCATGGAAAACGTTTTTGATTTTACCTGTCCAATAATTTCCAGCTCCACCGTTTGCGTATTGTTATACGAAAAAAAGCCATAAGCAACAGGATTTTTAGCGAACAAAGATACGGTAAGCAGGAAAAGGAAAAGGCCTTTCTTCATAGAATACAATCGGCAATCAGGGATGCCCGGATTATCTAAAAAATGCGGCTTCAGTGTTTTGTACCCACAGGGTGAACGCGAAGCGAGCCGGAGGCAAAAAGCCCTACTATAACTTTCGACGAATTTGTGCCAGGGCCAACAGCGTCGCATAATCGCGCAGGCTTTTCTGGTCGCGCACATTGTCGCCGGCAACGCGAAGCGAGCCGGAGGCAAAAGCCCTACTATAACTTTCGACGAATTTGTGCCAGGGCCAACAGCGTCGCATAATCGCGCAGGCTTTTCTGGTCGCGCACATTGTCGCCGGCAATGCGAATCACATTCTCGACCATGAAATCAAGATCTCGTTTTACCCGCGCAGGTTCAATGGACGGCATTTTGAGGTACATCGCAAATATTTTATCGGAGCGACTTAGAATTTCTTCGTCAATTTCTGAGCGAATATTACCCCGCGCATTTCCCAGTTTAATATTCCACGCTGACTCGAGTTTTTTCAGTCTTTCTTCTGTTGTGTCTACGCCAACAATACCGGTGGACAACATTTCAATTACCTTCCCCCATTCGCGGGCCATTTTCTTTTTGTTTTCTTCTTCCTGTTCTTTTTTCAGCTGCTCGGTCATTTTTTCGGAATCATCCCCTCTCTTCTGAACCGCATGCGTCTCCTGGAGTTCTTCACTCTCTGAAGTATCGAGTTCACTCCCACCCTTGAAATGAAACAAGCGCAGGATCCAGGCTATTAAAGGAAATCTAACCCATATGGGCAGCAGGGCACGCGCTCGAGAGAGCAGATCTTTTCTGTAAAGACCGAGTATGACATGGACCGCCCGGAAGGCAAAAGAATTCCCTTCCATAAAGACCGATTTATTGAGTTCTCCCATGTATTGATCTGGCCTGTCCTTTGTTTGAACGGAATCGTACAGGTAAACGGGATATGCCAGCATGGCAGAAAACTCAGGAAAGCGGCGCGAAAGATATTTTTCCGAGTCTTTATAAAAAAAATCGTCGTACTGCATCTCTGGCGACTCTCGCCCTTTTTTCATGAGAGCAAACCAGCGGGTGATAAAAAATTCTCCCATCTCTTTTCTTATTCTTTCGCGCTCCCGAAGAAACACATCGTGATAATTTTCTTTGTGAATGAATACTTCAAACCCTTCTCCGGAAAGTCGATAAATTTCAGGGAAAATATTATCTCCGGCATTTGATCTTCTGGACTTGGAATAGGTGTCGAGCATTTCAGAAGAGAGCAAGCGAAAATCAGCGGCATTCAGCTGACTGGCGACTTCGGCCCATGGCATTTCGCGAGAATCCGCTTTTGAATACAAATCGTTGCGCGTCCACACTCCACCAGTCTGCTTCATGGAGTTTAATAGAGTAGAGATATGCTTTTCTTTTTTTTCTTTGACATGCTGTTCTTTCTGGAGCTTTTCTTCTTCCATTTTGAGAGCATAAACAATTCGAACAGACTGTTCAAGAAGTTTCTGGTGTTTTTCTTCCCTTTCTTTTTTTATCTGAATGGATATGCGGGACATCAGGTTAATAAAAAAGAGCGGACTCTCTGTCTCCTGCCCCTGCAGCACCCTCATTATTTTTTCCGGATTTGTTTTTTTCTCGGGCATGATCGCAAGCATCTCGCGGGACACCTCGTCTATGATGCGCGATCTTCCGCCGGCGGGAAACAGGAAATGGCGCATTTTGTTGAGAGCCAGTTTCTGGATATTGAGAATATGTTTGGCGGGAATAATAAGATAACCTATTGCAGAATCCTGAAAATTGATGCGCAGTATGCGGTTTTGTTCCGTGGCATTCTGCATCATCTCCAGACTAAGATCGTCGATGCCCGTTACAACCAGAGTTTTTTCCGGAACGGGAAGAGTAAGATTTGTATCGTCTGGAAAGGGAACCGATGCATCGTTCTGCATTTGCAGATAAATCGCATTCAGCTGTTCTGTTTGCGGTTCCAGCCATACAATTTTTTTCACTTCTCCAGACTGGCTGCGCAAATCGCAGAGTTTTTTTTCTGACAACCGCAGGAGAATCTGCTCGTAGAGTCTGCGCAGATTCTGGGGATGGCGCAGTCTGTGCATGTTGTTGAGCTCTGCCCACTGAACAGAGTCTAATATGAAATCATCAGAATCGATAACGGGAGAACCCTCACGGGCCATGTACCGGCAGATGAGTCCAAACAACTGGTGTTCATCTTTATCCTGGATGCCAAAGCTGTTGAGCATTTTACTGATTTCGTTTTCTGTGAAAAATGCATAATACGGAACGGGAAAAGTAGCTTCAGAAAACGCCATAGCCATAGGACCAGATAAATTCTGGAAATATGCGAACAAATATTTTTTATAGGCAGGATACACTTGGCGAGAATATATTTCGATAATGTACCAGAATGAAACCCTCTTCCATGTTCCCGTTTGCCCTGCCTTTTTTTCTCGCGGCGTTTCTGCTATATATGCTCCCGGCCAACCAGAAGCAGGAGCCCGCACCTGTAAAAGGAGAAAACCATTTTCGTTCTGCCACCTGGTTTTCTGACTACGAAGCGATGAAACTCCAAGCAAAGCATTTTCACATTATACATCCTTTCATTTACACTCTAAATGGATCTAACAGCAATGACGGGCGCATTCGCTCTGCTTGGACCAAACAACAGAAAAAGGAACGAATGGCAGATTTGCGTAAAATCAACCCGAATATTCTAATTGTCCCAACTATTTTCCGCTGGCAGACAAACTCAGAGAAGATAAACGCGGTCATTGGCTACCATTCTAATCCGGCTGTCATGGAGTTTCATATACGCACGATACTGTCAGAAATACGGGAATACGGATACGACGGTATCGACATTGATTACGAGGGAATGGAGTGCAGCCAGAAAGATTCTTTTAATCAATTTATTAAAAGAATCTCTGCTGAACTTCGGAAGGAAGGAAAAATTCTATCTGTTTCTGTTCATCCCAAAACATACGCTCAAAACAGCGAAGGCGTGAACATAGCCAAAGCGGTAGAATGCTCCGGCAGTAAAACCAGTGTCGATTTTCGCGAAACCTGGAGAGGCCCACTCGCCCACGATTACGAGTTTTTGGGGCGCCATGCAGACCAGATTAAAATAATGGCTTACGAAAAACATCCACGGAAATATAAGAACCCGGGCCCGGGCCCCCAGGCGCCATCATCCTGGATTGAGGATATTCTATTGTATGCCCGTGACAAAATTCCGGCCCATAAAATTTTTATGGCCATTCCTACATATGGTTACGACTGGTCGCTCAACTGCAGTGTACCCGTTACATCCGTGTATTACTCGGACGCTAGCCGGTTAAGCCATTTGGGGCAGGTGGAACAACCTACATCCGTTTCTAAAATGCTGAGCAATCATCCCTCTGCATCCACCTGGAAACATCTTACTCCCTTCGCGTCTATCCATGCGGACGAACTATACGATGATCCATCGATCTGGTACAGAAAAAATGGCTGCGACCATCTGGCTTTTTACATGAACAATAAAGCATTCTCAGAAAAAATACAGATTCTACAGAAATACAACATTGGCGGATTTTCGTTCTGGCAACTCACAAGAGATAACGATCCTAAAATCCAGGGGACTCTCGAAAAAATCTATTCCGGAATCCCCGCTGGTAAAATGTAAGGAATTATTTAGGACAATCCCCACTGTCGTAAGATGGATAAACAAATCCATTCTGCGGGAGAATTTTACCGTTTTCGATCACGAGCGCAAGCATTTCGGTAAACGTATTTTTGTCTCTTACATAATCATAGAATTCAAAGCGTACACCGGGAAAGCGCTCTGCAAGAAACTCTGCACCCGTATTAAAATATTTATCCGTATCTTCAAAATAACGAACCGTTTTCACTTCGCCCGATGGAGAAGAGAGCTCCAGAAGAGCAGCAATCAATAACGGCTTATCGGCACCAGACGGCAGACGGCTCCAGCCCTGTGGCAGCGCGATGCGACTCCACACCCGCTCCTGCATGGAAGCCGAGTTGACGGCAATCACTCCGTCGGGCAATTCTGCATGTTTCCATAAGAACTCATAGACCGCCGTGTACGTGCGGGCCGCACTGCGGGCTGTAATCACATACGCACTTTGTTCGGGATCGTTAATATATTTTTCAAATCTAACCACGCTTTCCAGAATTGGCGCAAAGGCGAGCGTGTCTTCTTTCTCAAACACAGAAAAATCAGCGGACTCATTTTTTTTGTCATACACCATGCACTTGGAGTCAATGGTGCGCAGAATTTTTTTATCGGGATCCTGGGACTGGTACACGGGAACAGCCGTAGTGGTATTCGCCAGAGTATGGTCAAAATCGAAAACATTGAGAGTGTTCTGCCCCGTCAATACGCCACGGGAAACGAGCGAACGATAAAAGATTTCACGAATTCCGTTTTGCAGAATGGAGCGATTCATGGCATACGCCTGTCCGAGAGTCGATGTTGGTCTATTCTGGGAGACAGGAATTTTTCCGCAGGAAAACGTACCTGTAACGATCATGAATACGATAAGGATCATTTGCTTTTGTTTTTGCTTTTTCATATTGCCTCTACTTTTTATTTACCGTCGGCTATGCAGGATTCAGGGCTTGCTAATTTCTGGCCCGTTATCCATAACAGCCTGCGGTTTCCACCACACAATGACAGGCTGGTGGTCTGTAAATTTTTTTGTTTCGTGTTCTATAATTACAGCGCGTCGGTTGCCGCTCACAAACTGCATTTCGCTTTCAATTCCGCGCGATGTCACGATATGGTCTATCCGCGAACGATACGGCTTTTTAATGTAGCTGACTGCCGTTTCCGGAAAAATATCGCTGTCGCCGGTGAGAATAGCAAAGGGAGAGGTTTCGAATGCAGCGAGAGGATCTTCGCCATAGGTTTTCGCTTTGCCGCAAATGCCCTGCTCTTCCCAAATATCGTTATAGTCTCCCGCAATTATAAAATCAGAATTCAGGGATAGTGCAAAGCGCGACAAACTGTTTGCCTGTTGCTGGCGAACCTGGCAGGATCCCGTTTTTGAATTTGATTTCAAATGCACCGAAACAAACCAGAATTCTCTGAGAGAACCAGAAAGAGCAAAACGGGCAGCAAGGGGATACCTGTGGCGTGAGCGCGAAGCAAACCCCGTTATCTTACCGCTTTCATCTATCTCGCCCCATTCCTTGAGTTCCAGGAGCGACTTTCTCCACAAAATGGCGAGGGACAAATCCTGTCCACTTCTGCCAACCGTGTACGCAAATTGATCGCCTAAATACGCAAGAACCCACTCTGCAAACAGCTCGCGGTTGTGAATTTCTTGGATGGCAATCAGGTCGAGATGATTTTTCAGAATGGCATCTGCAGCTTTCTGCATTTTATAGCGGATTCTGTATTCCGTGTGTTCAGCGTTTCTTCCGTCAGGAAACCATTCCAGGTTTAAAGTACCAACCTGCAAACACTGTGGTTCAGCGGCAGAACCACAGGACGGCAGCTCTTGGATGCGAGATTCAACGCTGCGAGCGCACTGGGTCGCGAATATCAAGATCAGGAAAGGAAAAATAATTCGGCGCATGCTACAGAAAACCAGATCCTGTACTCATCGTCAAGCAGGCAAAAAAGATTGCCACTTTGAAACCTCCCTGCAACGGGACGGTATGAACGAACAAATAGAAAAAATACTCGGGGAGTTTCAAAAATCCGGAAGATATTTCGAAAGGCCATTCTTTTCAACGTCGCAGATTTCCTCCTGGGAAAAGGAACTCAACGCGAATTTCCCGGAATGTTACAAGGATCTCGTGACAGCCGGAAGTTTTGATGCAGACAACGTGTATTTTCTGGAACCCTACCGCGAATTTGCCCATCCGGGCTTTACCGTTTTTGCCCGCTGGAACAACAATTTCTTCGCTTTCAATGAAGAGTTTCGAGAAATTTTCATGATACAGGAAGACAACGTTACAAAGATATTTGATTCTTTTCCAGACTGGGTGACCCATATTTACAAAATGACGAATGCACCAGTCAATCCTGAATAAGAAAACCTATTGACACCTTTATTCGGGAATGAAGTTTACAATGCGAGAAACTAAACCCTCTTTATTGGATGGATGGAAGGAGAATAAATGAAAACGATCATGATTATTGACGACTCGGCCTCGATACGCCAGGTTGTATCGCTTACGCTCAAAGGAGCCGGCTACAGCGTTATCGAAGCTATCGATGGGGTCGATGCCCTGAAAAAGCTCACAGAGAACGAAATCAACATGATGATTTGCGACGTAAATATGCCAAACATGGACGGTCTTACATTTGTTAAAACAGTCAAGTCAGACCCAGCCTACAATACGTATAAGTTTATTCCCATTATCATGCTCACAACGGTAGCAGAAGAAGAGAAAAAACTCGAAGGACAGAAAGCCGGTGCAAAGGCATGGCTCGTAAAACCATTTCTCCCGGAAAGACTTCTCTCGGCAGTAGAAAAGCTCATGATTTAACTAATAGCTCTAAAAGGACGATATTCAGAGCAGGAGAAAAGCACACATGAGCCACATATTGATCGTTGATGATTCCATTTCTATCCGCCAGGTACTAAACCTCACTCTTAAAGGTAGTGGTTATCAGGTTACGGAGGCCATAGACGGAGTCGATGCCCTCGAAAAACTGAAGAGCATCAAGTGCGATCTCATTATAACGGACCTCAACATGCCGAATATGGACGGAATAACCTTTATCCGTAACGTCAAGGATGCGGCAAGCCCCCATAGATCTATTCCCATTATTATGCTGACAACAGAGACAGAGCAGCAGAAGCGAGAAAAAGGCAAAGAGGCTGGAGCCAAAGCATGGGTGGTAAAACCATTCCAGCCCCAGCAGCTTCTGACAGCAGTAGAAAAGTTGACAATATAAAAATAAAGAGAGGAACGAGCATGGCAACCATTTTCACTGTAAATAAAGAAGACGGAGACATCATATTTCTCAACGCCAGCAGTACCCTCTCTATCCGCAACGCCAAAGATGGCTGGGAAGAACTGCATGCGTACTGGACAGAGTACAACAATGTGACCATTGATCTTTCTGGCGTCGAAGAATTTGATTCAGCCGGATTCCAGATGTTTCTTATTCTCAAAAGAGAAGCAGCCCGGGAAGGCAGGCGGTTTCTCCTTAGAAATCATTCAAAAGCCGTTATTAAAGTACTGGATATTTACGGAGCCATAGGAATATTTGGAGATAAAGTTCATATTGCTCCGAAAGAACGCAATCTGTTTTATCTTAAATACGGCTTAAATAAAAACTCACATTACTTCAGAGCAATATGAACTTAGAAAGCATTAAACAAACATTCCTGCTCGAAAGCGAAGAACTGCTCGCCGGCATGGAGGAGTATCTTCTCCAGCTCGAAAAAGACCCCGGCAACGAGGAAGCGATACACGCAATCTTCCGGGCTGTTCATACTATCAAGGGTTCCTCTGGAATGTTTGGGTATGATAATATTGTTCATTTTACGCATACCCTGGAAACCATGATGGACCGGTTGCGCCAGAAAGAGGCCGTCGTGACACCGGACCTCATTGCTACCCTTCTCAAATGCCATGACCACATTGAGACTCTCGTAGAGTTCGACACGACAGCCGAAGAAGGCCAGGCAGTTCCAGAAGAATATTCCCAGAGAGGCCAGGAGCTTTTCTCCGAATTATCTGTCTTTTTTCAGGGAGGCAAACAATCTGTAACGGTTAAAAAAGAAGAATCGGCTAAACCGACACAGCCTAAAACTGTAGAGCCATTGCAGCGGCCAACCAATGGAATACAGTCTCCCTACTGGCATATTTCCCTGCGGTTTGCTCATTCCGTTCTGGCAGATGGCCTCGATCCATTCTCTTTCATCCATTATCTGAAAAAAATTGGCTCAATCAAAAATCTGTATCCTGTCCACGATTCACTGCCCGACGCGGATCTTTTTAACCCCGAAATTTTTTATCTTGGGTTCGAAATAGATCTGGATGCGCAAACCGACGACGAACAAACCGTTCGCTCCGTCTTTGAGTTTCTCGAAGAAGATGCAACGATCCATATTTTTCCTCCCCACAGCGCAAGCACGCTGTACGAAAAAGTCTTCCAGAAACTTCCAGAATCGAGAGAGCGGCTTACTGGCATCCTGATGAAAATGGGAACCTTAGTTCCTGCCGACCTGGAACAGACGAGCTCGGACTCCCCCGCCGTCGCAGACGCTGGCGATGTCGAAGAAACGGAACCGAAGATAAAGCAGAGTACCAAGGATCATCCCGAAAAGAAAAAAGAAGTACCAGCAAAAACTTCGGGAAAAGAAGAACAGTCGAAAAAGTTTATCCGCATTGAAGCAGCAAAACTGGACCTTCTCATCAATCTCGTTGGCGAGCTCGTTATCACGGAAGCCAATATTTCGCAGATTGCTAAACGGGAAAACAGTACGGCCATGCTCGAGGCAGCCTCGGCAATGGATCGCCTAATTGAGGAGCTGCGCGACAATGTAATGAACATCCGCATGGTTCAGATTGGCGAAACCTTTCGCAAATTTGAACGCATTGTGCGCGATATAAGCCGCGATCTTAAAAAAGAAGTGGAACTTCTCATTAAGGGTGGTGAAACAGAACTCGATAAAAACCTGATCGATAATATCAATGATCCTCTGATGCACCTGATCCGAAATTCTCTGGACCATGGACTCGAAGATCCGGAAGACCGGGAAGCGGCAGGAAAACCGCGCAAGGGAACCATTCTTCTCAATGCCTTCCACGACACGGGCTCTATCGTGATAGAGATCAGTGACGACGGAAAAGGTCTCGGCAAAGATAAAATTCTCGCAAAAGCGGTGGAGCGGGGGCTGGCCAACAAGGCACAATACTACTCCGATTCAGATATATACCATTTTATTTTTGAACCGGGATTTTCTACGGCAGAGAAATTAACGAATATTTCCGGGCGCGGTGTTGGCATGGACGTCGTGAGACGCAACATTGAAGCGTTGCGCGGTACGGTAGATATTGACAGTACCGAGGGAAAAAACACTATCATAAGCATTCGCCTCCCGTTGACATTAGCCATCATTGACGGTTTTATTGTAACGGTTGGCGACGCGAAATATGTTATTCCTCTCGATATGGTTACAGAAGCCGTGGAAGTCAAAGACATTGAAAAAAACAGCGAACGAGGTGGAAATTTTATCAGCCTTCGTGGGGAACTCCTTCCCTATCTTCGCTTGAATACTTTTTTCCGCGAAAAGAACATGGGGAGCGAACGGGAAAACGTAATCGTTGTTACCTATGGCCAGCAAAAAGCCGGGCTCGTAGTAGACGACTTACTGGGCGAGTCGCAGACGGTAATCAAACCACTCGGAAAAATATTTGATCAGCTGCATGGAATAAGCGGTGCCACAATTATGGGCAACGGCGATGTTGCCCTGATTCTTGATATTCCGCGCCTGATAGAACATGCCATAAACCAGCAATACGGATAATTATGAAACTACAGCACCGATTTTTTCTCACCATTGCATCGCTTACCTTCTTTACTATGGGGGCTGCCGCCGTAGGATTTTTAGCGATCCCCACGGAGCAGTTTCTTTTTAGAATGCTCATGTTCGCGTTTGCCGGATTAACCATTCTCGTCTCTATTATCTCTATGGGAGGCGTTCGCAGGGAGATCGGGCGGCCATTTCAGATTATTGAAAAGTCTTTGGCAGATATTGATTCGGGAAACCTGAATGTTACCCTCCCGGACGTAAAAACCCACGAGATGAAACAGCTCGTTCATTCACTTTCCATGCTTCTCGCGAACCAGAAAATCCTGGTTGAGTCTATCAAGGTATTTGCCTCCGGAAATCTCACCGTCAAAATTACAACCCGGTCGGAAACAGATGAACTCGCTGGAGCAATCAATAACATGATTGAGAAACTTCGCGATGTCGTGCACGCGGTCAGCGAAAAGGCCCAAGCTGTTTCCAGTGCCACAAACCAGCTTGCCGCAACAGCTCAGAATTTGTCTTCTGGAGCGTCGGAACAGGCAGCTTCTCTCGAAGAAACGAGTTCATCGCTCGAAGAAATGGCTGCCACCATTGCGCAGAATGCGGAAAATTCAAGAGCAACCGACGAACTCGCAAAGACCACAGCAAAGCAGGCGGAAGAAGGTGGCAATGCAATTCGTAAAACAGTCGACGCCATGATCTCTATTGCAGAAAAAATCAGCATAGTAGAAGACATAGCCTACCAGACAAACCTGCTCGCACTCAATGCAGCCATAGAAGCAGCAAGGGCAGGCGAACACGGCAAAGGTTTTGCTGTTGTCGCTGGTGAAGTCCGCAAACTGGCAGAAAGGTCGCAAACAGCAGCACAGCAAATCAGCACTCTTTCGACGACCAGCGTAAAAGTGGCGCAAAATGCCGGCTCTCTGTTTGAACAAATTCTACCCAACATTCTTAAAACAGCCGATCTGACACAGGAAATCTCTGCGGCATCCGAACAGCAAAATAAGGGAGTGGATCAAATTTCCATAGCCATCCAGCAGCTTAATCAGGTGGCACAGGAGAATGCCGGTTCTTCTGAAGAAATGGCAGCAACCATTTCTGAACTCAGCAACCAGGCAGAATCTCTCGCCGTTACGGTTCAATTTTTCAAAGTAAGCAACGCCTCTCAGGAAAAAACAAACTACTTCACTTCGGACAAAAAAGAAATGCCGGCACAACACAGAACTGCTACCGCAACGTACGCAAAACCGGCGCCATCAAAGGCGGCAGTGCCTGCCCAACAGAAGCCAGATTTAGCACCACCAAAAGAAAAAAGAGCGCAGCAGGTTGTAATACCAGTTACTCCCGCAAAACCGTCAAAGATGAAACCAGTCTCCCCTGGAGATAGAAAAATCAGCGATGATTTTGTACAATTTTAAGGAGATTCTATGGACAGTGAAATGTACCAGCAGGAAGAAAGCCAGTATCTGACCTTAAAAGTCAATCAGGATTATTTTGCCATCAATATCCTGGTTGTAAAAGAAATTATTGAGTACGGAAAAATTACCCGCGTACCAATGACCCCGCATTTTATTAAAGGTGTATATAACCTTCGTGGTCATGTTGTTCCTGTTATCAGTCTGGCCTCCCGTTTTGCTCTACCCATCCAGAAGATTACAAAACTTACCTGCATCGTTATTGTAGAACAGGAAGTAGAAAAAGAAAAGCACAGCATTGGAGTAATCGTCGACGAAGTAGACGAAGTGCTAAACATCCCCCCTGAACAGATTGAGCCACCGCCCACCTTTGGTGCCAAGATTCGCCCCGAATATATTCGTGGAATGGGTAAAGTGAACAAACGCTTTATTATTTTGCTCAACGTGCCAAAAGTGCTCGACATTATTGACCTCTCTAACTTTAAGAAACATCTTACCCTTGGCCACGAAGGAGATAGGGCCGAATAATGAACGCATCCCATGGAACAGCTACCGTCCTCGATGGACCATTCAATGTAACACCCTTGACGGATGCACAATTTACTGAATTTCAAAAGTTGATCTTTGATATAGCTGGAATTCATATGAGCGATGCCAAAAAAGCGCTTATAGCCGGGCGTCTCTTAAAAAGACTGCGCCATTACCATTTTCACAGTTACGGGGAATATCTTGAGCTGGTATCCCATGAAACGGGTAACGAAAAAGAACGGCAGGTTCTCGTAAACCAGCTGACAACCAATGAGACATACTTTTTTCGGGAATCCAAACACTTTGATTTTTTGCGCGATACAGTTCTACCACAATGGAAAGGTGGAAAATTCAGAGTGTGGAGCGCCGCTTCTTCATCTGGCGAAGAGGCCTATACCATCTCCATGATCCTCGCAGAAAATTTTGGTTACAGTGGCTGGGAAATATTTGGATCTGACATTAACGAAGAGGTTCTCGAAGATGCAGTGAATGCAGTATATCCGCTCGAAGACTCTGAAAACATACCAGAACCTTTTTTGAAAAAGTATTGTCTCAAGGGTGTTCGCAGCATGGAAGGCTTTTTTACCATCAATCATGAACTGCGTAATAATGTATCTTTTGGCAAAATAAATTTGAATACAGATTTGCCTCCCGAACTCGGAAAATTTCAGGTCATTTTTCTTCGCAATGTAATGATCTATTTTAACAGAGAGAAAAAGGCAGAAATTGTAAACCGGATAATAGAATATTTGACTCCGGATGGATTTTTTATTGTTGGCCATGCAGAAAGTCTGCATGGAATTACGGACAGGGTAAAATTAAAAGCTCCCACCATTTACCAGAAAATTTAATTATGGATACACCTGACTTTGTTATCGAAATTTTTTTGCAGCCTGGAGAAATCTACTGGGGAGATTCCGATACGCGAATCAAAACTCTCCTTGGATCGTGCGTGGCACTCTGCATCTGGCATCCCACCAAAAAAATTGGCGGGATGAGCCACTCCCTGCTCCCGGCCCGAGGTGGCTCGGAACCATCGGGGGAAAAAACAGCCCGCTACATTGATGAATCGATGGAAATATTTCTCGAGGCAATACGAAATTCCGGATCCAAAGCGTCTGAATTCCATGTAAAAATGTTTGGCGGCGGAGACATGTTTAAGAACGTCTGGAAAAAAACCGGGCCATCTGTGGGCGAACGAAACATAGAAATGGCCAAAGAACTCATCGCTAAACATGGATTTCAGTTAAAAGCAGAGCATGTTGGCGGTGAGGGACATAGAAATATTATTTTTGACTTATGGAGCGGCGATGTCTGGTTAAAGCACGCCGATAAAAAATAACGGGATTTTTATGCCACTGAACAGAAAAATTAAAGTATTGATTATCGACGATTCCGCACTGGTTCGCCAGGTGCTGAGCGAGATTTTAAAAACCGACCCAGATATTGAAATTGTAGGAGCAGCAGCAGATCCAATTTTTGCCGAAAAATATTTAAAAGAGCCAAACTATCCTGATGTAATCGTACTCGACATTGAAATGCCCCGCATGGATGGAATTACATTCCTGCGGAAGCTTATGTCTGAGCACCCTACTCCCGTGGTAATGTGTTCTTCCCTCACCGAGAAAGGAGCCGAAGCTACCATCCAGGCACTGGCAGCCGGTGCCGTTGATATTATCACAAAACCCAAACTGGGCGTTAAAAACTTTCTGACGGATTCTGGTGAAATCCTGATTGGCGCCGTGCGTTCTGCTGCAATGGCGCGCGTAGGAAAACTGCATGGAATACAAACTGCCCCTCGTCCTGCTTCCCCGCCACCCGCAGCACCTGCACAGGCTGCTCCAGCCCCCCCCGCCAAGCCTGTCTTCCCGGGATTAGAAATACGCCCTAAACTGTCAGCAGACGCTGTACTCGAAAAAAGAAAAATCCATGCGCCCATTAAAACAGAAAAGTTTATTGCTTTGGGTGCATCTACGGGCGGGACACAGGCCATAGAAGATATCCTGAAAAAACTGCCTCAATCAGTCCAAGGAATAGTGATTGTTCAGCACATGCCTGAAAAGTTTACTACCGCTTTTGCCGATAGATTAAACAATATCTGCGAAGTAGAAGTGAAAGAAGCAGAAGACGGAGACCGAGTCGTGCCGGGTAGAGTTTTGATAGCTCCGGGATCGCACCACATGCTCGTGGTTCGCGATGGTTCACAATTCAGGGTAAAAGTGATCGACGGCCCGCTTGTAAACAGGCATCGTCCTTCTGTCGACGTTCTATTTCGCTCTGTCGCAAACGAAGCCGGAGCCAACGCCATGGGAGTCATTCTAACCGGAATGGGCGACGATGGCGCGCTTGGAATGCTTGAGATGAAAGAGACAGGCAGCTTTACAATAGCCCAGGATGAGGCAAGCTGCATAGTTTACGGCATGCCCAAAGAAGCAGTTCTGAAAGGTGGAGTTTCAAAGGAATTACCTTTGGCGTCCATTCCTCAGGAAATAATCCAGTATTCAAAGTAAGGATAAGGAAGGAAAATATGTCACAGGGAAATCAATATCTTACCTTCAGTGTCGGAAAGGAATTTTTTGGACTGGATATAAACAGCGTTCACGAAATTGTGAGCCACGATGAAATAACGCATATCCCCATGCTGCCTCCGCATATTCCAGGAGTCATTAACCTGCGCGATACAGGTGTACCCGTAATTGATCTCAATTACAGGTTTAACGACCAGCCAATTGCCCTGACCAAAAGGACTGCCATCATTATTGTCGATCTGGTTTTGGCAAGCAGACAGACACATATTGGGCTTCTCGTGGATTCCGTTAGCGAAGTGGTCAATATTGCCGAGAAAGACATAGAACCACGGCCAGAATTCAGCAGTACCATCAATACTAATTTTATTAACGGTATTACCAAACTAAAGAACAGATTTGTGATAATACTCAACATGCAGGAAGTTCTCAACTTTGAAGACATGGAATATATACGCCATGCCAAAAAAGCCGGCGAGTCACTTCTTTCGGCAATATAAGGTCTATTCATGCTTGGTAATCTTCGCATTAAAACAAAGCTCTTTCTGCTTTCTTCCCTGAATCTATTGCTCGTTTTTTTTCTGGGCATACTGGGATTTTTTATCCTGAACCAGAATGCGAAGGCAATTCATTCTGTTTTTGACGAAAGCTTTTTGCCGACAATACACTTCAGCAAACTTTCCAGAAATCTTCAGATTATTTCGAACGAAGGCTACAAAGCTGCCATGCATAACCCGCAGATTGCTGAGAGTAAATTTCATTTAGATCACAGCTTGGAGATCCATCTCTCCAAACTCCAAACTGCACAAAAAGAAGTCCATAACGAAATTAAAATTTTAACTGCTTTGAATCTGGATAAAGAAGCCCGCAATTTTGTTTCAATTATAGAAAAAGAACTCGATATACTTGAAAAAAACGGCCTCGTTCCCCTTCTCGAGGCTTATAAGGCGAATGATTTTTCGACTGCTAATACTATCCTGAGCCGGGATTTTCCAAAGTCTTTCCGCAACATTGATGCTTCTTTATCTTCCATCATTGAACGAGAGCTTGCCTTTGCCAATAACCAGAAAAACCAGAGCACCACAATTATTAATTTTTCCAAATTATTAATTATTGTCTCTCTAGTGGCAGCCCTCTTTTTTTCCGTGATTTCTTCCACACTCTTTATCGCGAGCATAAGCTCGTCTTTAGTTAGGGCCAGTGAAGCGGTTCAGGAAATTTCCCGTGGAAACCTGTCCGTAAAAATAACAAAACATGGACGCGATGAGATTGGTCAATTTCTCGAACTTCTTCGCGAAATGGCAAACAAAATTGCGCGAATAATAGCAGAAGTGCGCGAGAACTCGGATGCTCTTGTCTCTTCTGCAAAGGAGCTTTCAGAAACTTCGGGGGTGCTCAGCCAGGCTGCAAATGAACAGGCCAGCAGCGTGGAACAAACTTCTGCCTCCCTGGAAGAAATGGCAGCAACCATCAGTTCTAACGCAGACCATGCATCCTCTACCGACTCCCTTGCAAGACGCAGCGCAGTCGAAATTCAGAATGGTGGACAGGCCGTAATGGAAACCAGCGAGGCCATGAAAAAAATCCTGGAAAGAATCATGATCATCGACGAAATTGCATCCCAGACCAATCTTCTCGCTCTGAATGCAACTATAGAAGCTGCGCGGGCGGGTGAACACGGTCGCGGTTTTGCCGTTGTTGCAACCGAAGTCGGCAAGCTGGCAGAGACAAGCCAGAGCGCTGCCAAGGAAATCGTTTCTCTGGCAACCAAGTCTGTTTCCGTTGCAGAAACAGCCAATGACATGCTGGGCGTTATTGTACCGATGATACAGAAAACTGCGAATCATGTTCAGGAAATTGCATCAACGAGCGACTATCAAAAGACAAATGTAAACCAGATCAGCTCTGCCATGATACGACTGGATAACATAACGCAGCAGACAGCATCGACAGCGGAAGAACTTTCTGCAACAGCAGAAATGCTTGAAAAAAGATCTGAAAACCTGATTAACATTCTCAAATTTTTTCACCAGAGCTCGGTCAAACAGGAATCCAGCATCCAGAGCCACCAAAGGATAAAATCCGGGCCAGCCAGAGTAGACAAAGCAATAGAAAAACCTCCCATCTCAAAATCAGAACCAGCCAAGACGCAAACACCGGCAAAGCAATATTCGACTTTACCGACAATGCCCGGTAAAGACGTTAAACCGCGCGGTGCGATGTCGCAAGGCGAAATAAAAAAACCTGATCAGATTCTTAACCCTGGCGATAAAAAAGATTTTGAAAAGTTTTAATGCATGGAATATAGCCGCAGGAAAAAATACCATTATCTCTCTGCGCAATACCGGAGAAAATAAGCTTACCCATGCGGACTTTTTAGACCTTTCGGAAATACTAAAGGAACTCTCCACGGATTCCTCTTTGCGCACACTGAGCCTTACAAGCGAATCGCCCTCTTTTTTTTCCAATGGCCTGGATCTGCATTCTTTTTCACGCAATTCCATGGAGGCCATGCGTGAAGAATTTGAGACTGTTTTACAGGCCATGCTTTCCCTTCTTATTTTCCCGCTCCCTGTGCTCAGTATAGTTTCTGGCCATGCTACGGGCGCCGCTGCCATTTTATTTTTAATGGCGGATTATCGATTTTCTACAGACCAGCCGGGAAGATTCGGATTTCCCGAAGTAAAAATAGGACTCCCATTTCCTCAGTCTGCTCTATCAGCAATGGAAAGAATACTGCCTTCTGATTTCTGGATGAATCTGATACTGCGCGGAGAGCTCGTAAAAATTCGGGAACTGGCTCCCCTGGGAATCAGTCGGCCTTTGGAGGAAGCCGGTAAAAATAATTATAACTTGTTGATAAAGCAATTGAATTCCATACGAGCAGAAAACTTACGCAACATAAAAGAACAATCTCGCAGCACCCACTGGCAGGAGAGCCTGCGGAACCGGGCATCCCATGACGCACGTTCACTGGCTGACTCGCTCAGCCTCTTACCCTGATTATTTTTTAGGATTCCGAATTTTTTCGAGAGCTTCGTTTAACTTGTTTTCTGCACTCGGAGAAAAAAGTGTGTTCGCCTGGTTGTAAAATTGCCGGGGCGGAAGATCTAACGGCCAGTAATTTTGCTCTACCCAGCCACCCGCATCGTGCGGATACCTGTAGTTTTTGATTTGCGAAGAAGAATTGAGAATTGAAAGCGGCGGAGCAACCTGATTGCTTTCTACAAATTGTAATGCGCTGTTTATTGCTGCATACGCAGAGTTGGACTTAGGAGACAAAGACATATAGATTGTCCCATGAGACAAAAGAATTCTGGCCTCTGGCATTCCCACCTTTTCTACAGCGGTAAATATATCCGACGCGAGAAGCAAAGCCTGAGAATTCGCAAGCCCAATATCTTCCGATGCAAACACGATGAGTCTCCTTGCTATGATTATCGGATCTGTACCCTGGTGAAGCATTGCTGCAAGATATAGAACGGCAGAATCCGGATCGCTTCCGCGCATGGATTTAATATATGCGCTTAGATAATCGTATTCCGATGTGATTATATCTTTGTGAATTACCTTATTTTCTTCTAAATATATTTGTATTATATTTTCTATATCGCTATTTTCTGAAATCCCGGAAAAATACTCTAATGCCTGGAAAGCCCGACGAAAGTCTGGATACACAAACGAAGAAATTAATCTGAGAATGCTGTTCTCTGGCTCTGCCAAATTGTTTCGTCGCAACGAAGCGGCGAGTGTTGCAATATACCGCTCTTCTGAAATTGGCTGAATATTCTTTACCGTCAGTCGCGAAAGAAGGGGACGGCTGATATAGTACGACGGCGACTCGGTCGTTGCGGCAAGGAGAATGATTTTACCCTCCTCCATGGGCTTTAGCAGAAAATCCTGGCGGTTTTTCCCAAATCTATGAAACTCGTCCATAAACAAAGCAAAGCGCCTTTTCTCGGTTTGCATAAGCCTGCGCAGATCTTCGATTCCGGCGGATGTAGAAACCAGCGAATAAGAAGGTAGATTTGTCTCTTTTAGAAGTATTTCTATGAAGGTAGTCTTTCCACTGCCGGGAGGACCGTACAGCAGCAGGGAAAACGGATTTTTGAGAAACCGGTCCCTGATTTCAGAAAATCCGCTGTAGTCGGTAAATTCCGAAAAACTGTTTGGTCTAACCCTGCTCCATAATGGTTTGTCTTCGTCAGATGAAAACAGATTAGCCATTGTCCTGGGAATAGCGAATGGCTGCCCGTATAAAACCGGCAAACAATGGATGTGGTTTTAGAGGTCGCGATTTAAACTCCGGGTGAAATTGAGTCGCTACAAACCAGGGATGAATTTTTCTGGAAATTTCTACTGATTCTACGAGAGAATCATCCGGAGAAGTACCGGAAATAATCATTCCAGCCTTTTCAAAATCTGCTCTGTATTTGTTTGTAAATTCAAATCTATGCCTGTGGCGCTCAACTATTTGTGGAGCCCTGTATTCCTCTTCCATGATAGATCCGGGTTTTAATTTACACGGATATGCGCCTAATCGCATGGTGCCGCCCTTGTCTGATACATCTACCTGCTCTTCCATGAGAGAAATAACGGGATAGTGCGAATCGGGATCAAACTCTGTTGAATGCGCGCCCGAAAACCCTAAAACATTGCGCGCAAACTCAATCACCGCTGTCTGCATTCCAAGACAAATTCCAAAATACGGAATCTTGTTTTCCCTGGCATATTGAATGGCCGTTACCTTGCCCTGGATACCTCGGCTGCCAAATCCACCAGGTACCAGAATTCCGCCAAAACCAGAAAGCATATCGGCAACGTTGGCAGCGGAAATATCTTCGGAACTGTATTTTAGGATTTCTACTTTGGCGTCGTTGGCCAGACCGCCATGCATTATCGCCTCGTACAGGGAACGGTAGGCATCGTGCAGTGCAATGTATTTCCCGACGACCGCTATTTTGACCTGTCTTTCCGGTTTCTCATGGATCCGCAGAACCTTATCCCATTTTTCGAGAACCGGATTGCTGAAACTTCCAAAAAGCGGTGACTTTTCCTGAAGATTAAAATATTGAATGATCTCATCGTCTAATTTTTCGTCATGATAAATGCGCGGGAGTTCGTAAATAGTGTGGCGAATATCAGGTGCAGATATAACCCGACTTTTTCTGACATTACAAAAGAGAGAAATTTTTTCTTTTACTTCCTCTTCAAGTATATTATGCGTTCTGCCTATTAAAATATCTGGCTGGATACCATGTTTCAGCAACTCTTTCACGGAATGCTGTGTCGGCTTGGTTTTGATTTCCCCGCCTTCTGTGATGGTTGGAATAAACGTGAGGTGGATGTACATGCAGTTTTCTGCACCCTGATCAAGGCGGAACTGTCTAATTGCTTCGAGAAAGGGAACGGACTCTATGTCGCCAACGGTTCCACCTATTTCTACAAGAATGAAATCGATATCAGGATTATTTTTTTTTAGAGCAAGAATTCGGTTCTTTATCTCATTCGTGACGTGCGGAACCACCTGAACCGTTCTCCCAAGATATTCTCCTCTGCGTTCACGCTGGATAACCGAGTTGTAAATTTGTCCCGTGGTGACTGAATTTTCTCTTGCAAGCGTTGCCGAAGTGAAGCGTTCATAATATCCCAGATCTAGATCTGTTTCTGCTCCATCTTCTGTTACATATACCTCTCCATGCTGGTAAGGACTCATGGTACCTGGGTCGATATTGAGGTAGGGATCTAATTTCTGGATGGTAACCTTAAAATCGCGGGCTTCTAATAGTGCACCAATGCTCGCGATGGTTACACCTTTTCCCAGAGAACTGGCTACGCCACCGGTAACAAAAATATATTTGGGTTTTTTCACGATAACCAGTCTCGAGGAACAAGGAGTAGCGTCAATTCATGTTACATCAGGTGAAAACGAAGCGGCTGATAGAACTTTACGCGCATGGGTTTTCCGTCTGGTCCCATAGACGGAGAGAACTGTTTTTCGTGCTTGTACACTTTGATAGCACTCGCAGCCAATCCGTGTCCAAGATTGTCTTTTGCTACCCGGGCATGGGTCACCTTCCCTGACTCATCGACAATAATTTCCAGAACAATGGTTCCTTCTATAGCGGCTGCCCGCGCCTCGGGTGTATAGGGCGGAACTATCTCGGGATTTAAATCAACAGGGCGGGTTGCCCCACCCGGTACGCCGCCCATAGCAGTACTGGAGAAGAGTTCATCTGTTGAAATCACTTTAACGACTTCGACATCTTTCTTGACATATTCATTGCCAAAGACTTCGTCGATTTCGTACCTTGGCCTTACAGCCGTTTTACTTTTTACAGGAATGTCGCCAAATTCTACAATGGGCAATTCTTCATAAACAGAACTGTCGTCAAATTCTGGTATGAAGGCTTTCAGGGCCATTCCTACACTACCCACAAAAAACAGGAAAAACGGTAACCAGTATTCCCGGTATTTAACAAACCATTTTCTTTTGCGAATAATAGAATAAGAATTAGACAAACCCGGATACACTTTTAACCCGGATTCAATTTCTATTCCATCAATTTCTGTTACAGCAAATGCACTTTTAGAAAGTTTATATTTCACTGAACAACCTCCTGCTTCCGTTTAGGCTCAGAGTTTACAGCCATCGAAACATTGGAGACTCCTGCGCTTTTGATAATATTGAGAGTCTTCATGACATCTTTGTAGCTGGTGCCACCCTCTGCCCTCAAAATAACCATCAGTTCTGGCGTCACCTTTTTTTTGGCCTTTAGTTTGGCCTCAAGGGCATCTATGGAAATAGCAGACTCCTGAAACCATATCCTGTTATCTGGTGTGATGGTAATAGCGACTTTTTTTCTTTCCTGCTTGGTGACACCGGAATACACTTTGGGAAGATCAATTTCGCGCAATCTTGCCTTATTGCTAAACTCCCCTGTCACCATGAGGATAATCACGAGAACGAGCATTATATCTACCAGCGGCGTCATGTTGATGTCGCTGATAGGTCCGTCGTTATTTGTTCCGCCGCCGGCCATGGTATTACCCTAATGTCTCGCTTGAGGACTCGGCAGTCTGTGTTTTAGCCTTGTAAAATTCTTCAGAAACTACGCTGCTCATGCCGGTATCATTAGACATGCGGATGGCTCTCAACAGAGTAGAAATTTCTTCCGCATTGGAGAGCTTGTTTTTTACGGCTGTAGCCAGTGCGTTAAAGGCAATAACCACTGGAATCGCTACTCCAAGACCCATGGCTGTCGCGATCAAAGCTTCTGAAATCCCCTTCATCACGACTTCTGGACCACCACCTGACGATGCGAGGTCGCGAAATGATTTCATGATACCGAGTACCGTTCCGAGCAGACCAATAAAGGGGGTATTATTCCCAAGCGTAGAGAGAATGACGAGATTTTTATCGAGAGCTCTTCTTTCTGCTGTGAGAGCGGCGTGTGAATATTCACCCATGGTTTTTTCTCCATGGAACCAGCCCTTAAGAGTAACGGCTGCCACGCGTCCTTCCAGACCAAAATGCTTTGCATTGATTGTCTCGGCAAGTTCGTCTATTTTTGCTTTGGTGGGTGACTGGCTGAGAACATCCGTAACATGGCGAACGAGCCCTTGGTTGTGGCCGCCGTTGGATAACAAGACCCAGATTCTCTCGAGAGTTACGACGAGAGCAAGAACTGAGATGGCAAGCATCACCCAAACCGTGGGGTCTTCGCCGAGATGAAATTCACCGGCTTTGGAAAGGGCATCTGCCGCTGCATCTGTCTCTGGAGCTTCGGCTGTTTCCGCAGGCTCGGTACCTTCTGTAGTTTCGGTAGCTTCTGTTGCAGCAGAAGAAGTTGCTGCTGCTTGTGAGGTCACCGGGGAGACGAAAAATAACGCAAGAAACAGCGTTAAGAGAATAGAAATCATTTTTTGTTTGGTTGTCTTGAACAGAGAAATTGTCATGGATGGCTCCTGTTGTTTACTTGCGATAATCCGCTTCGCAAGAATCCTAAACCTTGATAGAAAGTAAAGAAAAATAATTTCGGTATTCGGCTAAATGTAACCGCCTGCAACGGGAAAGATTCATTATTATGTTTACTGCTATATTGTCCGATAGATTAGGGTAAGGCATATACAGGACTTAAGATTCTATGGGATTTACGGATAAAAAACCATTTTCAAGCGCAATGGGTGGCGGTTCCCTTACTTTGGACGATGTATCCGAGAACATTTTCATGGCTCGCAGCACGGAAGTTGCGCCATGGGAAGATGACATTTATACCGCTGAAGACGGCTACAAAAATGAGGACATTGATTTGTCCGACGATATCTTTGAAGAATCCCTTGCGATAGAAGAAGACGGAGACTTTTACATTCCTGAGCATGATGACCCAGACGATTCAAGCGGAGATGTTTCCATCCAAACGGAAACAATTCAGGGCCCTGCAATTCATTACGACTCTCCTGTTTTGGATGAGGACTTGCCCGAAGAACCCATATTTGAAAATGATTTATATATATCGGATCTTGCTCCGAACCAGACTATGGAGTCTACCTTCTTCACAGAAGAAGAAGACGAAGGGCCCATTGCCCTCTCCGATGAAGA
>DYPL01000022.1:24855-36050 GCA_020719945.1 Turneriella parva | reverse complement strand
TTATCGCAGAGGGAACCCGCCGAACGCGCATCGTATCCGCCGATAAAAAAACGAGATCGGTGCGAGCAGTATTCAAAATTTCATCACCACGAAACGTCGTGTATAAAAACACAATTTTAGAACGGGGTAACTCTGGCACCTGGAGACGAATCGTAAGAGCGTCGTCATAATGTGCTGGCCTTAGATAATCGATGGAATAATGGGCTACGGGCATGAAAACCCCGCTATCCTCCAAATCGCGGTAAGAAGTTCCCAGCGAACGCAGTGCCTCCACGCGGGCCACTTCAAAGTACTGGGCATAGTTGCCATAATAGACATAGCCCATTCTATCTACCTCCGCATAGCGGACCCGTAATTGAGTGTCGTGGACAAGCATGCCAAAGAATCAAGGTGCGCTTTGAGCTGTCACGGAAAAAACGGAAATGCCTGCAGCAAATTCTAATCTCGCGGAAGCTCGAATCGCAGATAAACGGGAAAGCCTACTTTTCTCTGCCCACTCGGTTTTTGCCCGTGCCGCTCCTATGTAATCATTCAAAGATCTTTTCCCCTGTTCAAATTCATTGCGGCTGATCCGCGCAATGGTCACAGTCTTTGCGGCAAGTTCGCTGTATCGCTTTGCCTCGGACAAGGAAGTCTGATAATCCTCCCAAGCTCTTTGCAGTTCAAGAAGCGATGATCGGTTCAATACTTTTTTCTTTTCATTGGCAATTTGTCTCTCTGTTTCTTTTTCCTGGTAACGGGCAACGCGGGATCCTCCCTGTATAAGCGGAATAGTGGCACCAATCGAAACAGTACTGAAACCCTTTTCCTTATATAAAGACGCCTCGGAATATTCATAAGTTCCGCGCGCCCAAATACGGGGAAGAGGTTCCCACAGAATAGAATCCCTCCGCAAAGAAGCTGCCTTTTCCTGTTCCCGAACTGCGCGTAAATCGTTGCGGGATTCTAATTGCTTTTGAAGAGCGGCCAGATTATAATCCGCCAAGGCAAAGGATTCCACTTCTGCCGCAGATATTTCATCGACAGAATTATCTAAAATAAACGAAAGCTCCCGAAGAGCCACGCTTTTTTTTGATTCCATGGAACCTCTTAAAAGAACGGCCTCATCGAGAGAAGTATCGACAAGAATTAAATCCGTGCGGGAAATCCTGCCAAAACGAAAATTTCTATTTAACTCTGTGCGCTGTTCCCTTAAAACCAAAATCATTTCATCCATGGCCTTCATCCGAATCTGCCATTCCGCCACGGCACTCCAGGCCAAAACAATTTTTAATCGCGCAAGATTCATCTGCCAGTCTGCCATATACTTTGCGGCCTTGGCAGAAGTTGATGCTGCGGGAATTTCGTACATCATGTTTGCGGGATCGAACAAATTTTGCTGAACAGAAATACCTCCATCTAAATACGATGCAGAGCCAACTTCGAGATCGCCAAAGGGAGTCTCTATGTTCAATTCTTGGTCGCGGTAATTATAACCTCCCGACGCATTGACATGGGGAAACCATGTGGAAAGAAACAGAGCAGAGCTTCCCTGCCTCGCCTGCCTCGCCTCCAGTCTGGCCACAATAGCCTCGCTGTTTTTTTCTGCCATCGATAAGGCTTCGCTCAATGGAATTTCCCGGGAAGAGATTGCGCCTCCGCCTAAGATAAGTGCTGCGGCAATTCCCTTTTTCCAGAAGGAAAACCGATTACCACCGGAGAGGAAAATAATCTTATACAAAGCGGGAACGGCAAACAGAGCGAGAGTCGTGGAGACAAATAATCCACCTATCATTGCCCATGCAAACGGCGGCCAGAGCGTTGCCTCCGTAAAGGCAAGCGGAAGCATACCGGCTGTTGTCGTCGCGGTAGTCAAAAATATCGGGCGAATTCTTCGAGCCACTGCTTGGGAAAGAGCAGTCAACGGATCTTCTCCGGCAGCTTTTCTTTCTTCCACATAACTCAGCAGCAAAATTCCATTGTTGACGACAATGCCAATTAGGGCCATTCCTCCTAACAGCGAGAGAAACCCAAACGGCTGGCCAGACAATACCAGCGCAGGAATTACACCCAAGAGAGCTGCGGGAACTGTAACCATTACGATTATAAGCTTGCGATACGAGCGAAACTCCATCAGTAAAAAGAGTAAGAGGAGAGTCATCCCCAGAGGCATGGCTGCGGCAAGGGCTCCTCCAGATTCTGCGGACTCCGATTGTTCGCCTCCAACCTCAAAGCGCACGGATGGTGGAATGTTAAGCAGTATTTCATTTACCCGAGGCATAACCTCGTTAATGGCATACCCGTCGCGAAGTTCGGCAAGAACACTCACCACGCGTTCGCGGTTTCTTCGGTGGATAATAGATTTTTCCCAATCGGGTATTGGCCTGGCAATAGAAGACATCAGCACATCTCCAGACATGGTCGATGCAAGATAGGTACGATTAATCTGGTCGAGTGATGTGTCTTCTCCCTCATAAGACATAATGCGAACAGGAATGGAATCCTCCGATCCACGAAAATTTCCCGCCGGCATTCCGCGCAACCTCCCCTGCAGTACAGAGGTCACTGCCGAACGCGACAGACCGTATTGCATGGCAGATGCATCGGCCACTTCAAAGCGCGCCACCGGCACTCCTATACCCGCATCGGATCGAACGTTTTCGGTCGATGGCAATCCCCGAAGTGAGGAGACGAGTATCTCCGCTGCGTCAATCACCTCTTCAGAAGAATTGGAATACAGGCGCACCTCAACCGGAGCATCTACCGGCGGCCCTTGTTCCAGTTTGCGAACGATGACATCTGCGTTGGGTAAAAAATTTGAGGCGGCCTTTTGAATTTTACTGCGAATGCCAGAAGCAGTTTTAAAATCTTTTGTGACAATTAAAATCTGCGAGACATGCGGACTATTGGCCTGTGTCTTCAGATTATAGTAAAACCGGGGCGTTCCTCTACCCGCAAAGACAACCGTCTTTTCAATTTCCGTATACTTTTTCAGCTCTTTTTCAAATGCGAGAGCCTGCTCTTCTGTATATCGAAAATGGGTTCCCGCAGGAAATTCAATGTCTACAATCAACTGGTTTCGATCGGCAGATGGAAAAAATTTCATTTTCATAAACGGAGCAAAGAAGAAAAGAATCAGAAGAATGGCAGTTACAGCCCCGAGTACTCGCCAAGAGCTTCGCACTACCAGTTTTCCAATAAATTCTCCTGCCCGTTCCAGAAACTCAAGACGATTTTTTTCTCCCTTGCGAAGAACAGATACAGAAACCGATGGGATAACCAACACGGCAAATAGATACGAAACGATAAGAGTAAAAATATTTATTATGGGTATAGCTTTCGTAAAGTCTGCCGTATCACCGGAAGAACCAAGCATGGGTAAAAAAGCCGCAACGGTGGTTCCCGTGGAAGAAAACAGCGGCATGGCAAATTCGCGAATCGTTTGACCTGCCGCATGGGTTGCGTCTTCCCCCGCGTCTATTTTTTCCTGAACGCTTTCCGTAATAACGATAATGTTATCGATGAGAATCCCAAGAGCCATAACGAGAGCTGCAATGGAAATCTGATTGAGAACTCCTCCCGAAAATGCATACAGCGCCAGCGACACCATACTGATAACGGGAAGCATTATTGAAACGAGAATTCCAACGCGAAGTCCCATTCCCAGTAATAGCACAATTCCAACTGTTGCCACACCCGCAATCAGCGCCCCCGACAATTCCCTTAGTCTCGCACGAACATAATCGGGCTGCGCATTGGCAATAGAAACTTTGACTTGCGGATTTTCCTTTTCAAATTTTAAAAGGGCCGCTCTAACATTTTTGTCAAAATACAGGATATTACTTTTTTCTTCGGGAATAACTCCCACACCTACCACTTCTTCGCCATTAAAATACATCGATTCTGTTTTGGGAAGAGCGGTTGTTTTCTCTACAGAAGCAAGGCTTCCCAAGGGAATTGTCTGCCCGGAAGAAAGCAGCACGGGAAAAGCCCGGATTTCTTCCATAGATTTAAAAGTGGAATTTGTTTGTATGCTGAGGGATCGGCTTCCCGAGGCAAGGCTTCCCGCCGCCAGAGACATATTTGCCGACTGCAATTGCACGGCTATGGAAGAAATACTAAGACCCGACCGGGATGCCTGTTCATCGGAAATGCGAATGCTCACCTGTTCGCCCGGATCTGCATACAGATTTACCCTTGCAACGAGGGGAACTGAGAGCATGGCATCCTTGAGATCGTCGGCTGCCTTTTTTAGCACGAGCAAATCCTTAGAGCCACCCACCGCAAAAACATAGGCATCGGTTTCCATCAATTTGTGATCGAGTTCATAAGAGAGAACTCCTTCCGGAAACTCCAGAGCTGCTCTATTGAGCGCTTCCTGGATATCCCGCCAGGCGTCGCTAATGGCCGTATCTCCGGCTACTGTATCTTTTAGACGAATAATAACCTGAGCAACTCCCGATCGAACGGTCGTCTCAAACCAGTCGATATCCGAAATACCGGAAAGCTCATCTTCTACTGGCTTAGCTGTAAATTTTTCGGCATGTTCGGGTGTAGCACCAGGATACAAAATGGTAATGGAGCCAAAGCGCTCTGCCATGCGCGGGTCTTCTTCGCGCGGCATGGTAAACCAGGAGAGAAGCCCCAGAAAGGCGAAAATGCCAAACACAGAAAGAATCAGTTTTTTGTTATTGAGAACTAATGCTGCAAAATTCATGGTACCACCTCAACAGTTTGATTGTTTACAAGTCGCGAAACAGGATATATTATTATCTGATCTTCTTTTTCCAGAGACGCGTGGACGAGAACTGTCTGGTCACCGGAGAACGAATAAGGCTCCACCGGAATGCGAACGCTCTTTCCTGAGCGCATTACATAAATAAATTTGCGCGTGCCGTCTGGACTTGTGATGGAATCGCGCGGGAGACTATAAAGAGAGTAGCGCCCGGGAGAAAGTTCTACTCGTGCAGACAGAGATTCTGCAATTCGGGGAGGAAAGTTGAAATAGGCAAACCAGCCATCTTTTTCTTTTTGCAGAGCACCGGACACAATGCCTCCTCCGATAAGGGGCAGTGAAATGCGCACGCTCTGGCGCGAAGGCATGGAATTCGGTAAGGCCGTGGGCATGTTTAATCTCACGCGATACTTTCCGGCGGGATGTATTGTCGCCAGGCGATCTCCCCGAACAACTTCTGCATTGGCATGCAGATTCCATAGTAGCCCATCCCCATTAGAATGCACTCCGATAAGTTTTCCCCCTGATATTATGCGGCCAATCTGTTCGCCGGAAGAAATTTTTTCACCTCCCGACCGCAGAGCGGTAAATTTGCCGGAGACCGGTGAGAGAACCTTCCTGCCGCTTGCGGGTTCTACCATGCCATCCACGAGAATGCTCCGGATTGGTTTAGCGACGGGTTTTTGCACGCGGACTTCGAGTGCATGAATGCGAAATTCCCTTTTGGTACAGCTGTTCAAGACAACTGCCACAATAAGCCATACCAGAATCTCTATCTTTTTCATCTTGATTTTCCCTCTTGTTGTAGACAGTGTCTACTGCATGATCGCTTATAGTAAAAAACGGTGGACAGTGTCTATCCTTTTTTCTATCGGTGCTTCCTTTTTTGGAAAAAAGGTTAGAATGAAGAAAACTCCGGGAAAAGAATCCGAGCTTCGAGGGCTCATTATAAAAAAAGCTCTCGAATTGATTGACAAAAAAGGATTCGATGGTTTCAGCCTGAGAGAAGTTGCCCGAGAATTAGGTGTTTCCCATGGCGCGCCGTACCGGCATTTTGCGGATAAAGACGCCCTCATCAGTCAAATTACCGTGGAAGGTTTTCTCATTCTTTCAGAATGCCTGCAGAATGCTTTTGTTCAGGATGTTTCTCCTGTAGAACAACTGGCAGAAATGGGTCGCCAGTATCTTGAATTTGCCCTTGCTCATCCAGACTATTACAGATTGCTGTTCGACAAAAAAAAATACGTCAATACAGAATGCCTTGAAGGTGATCCAGAATCGATAGCAGGCAATGCCACCTTTGAAATTTTAGAAAACCAGATCAGAAAAATATCTCCGGAAAAAACACCTGAAGAAATTTCAGCAGATGCCCTTATCGTATGGTCTTCCGTTCACGGACTGGCCATGCTTCTTTTAAGTGGAAATCTATTGCACAAAGGTTTTTCCCGGGAAAACAAAGAAGCATTGCATGGATTTGCCTTTGAAAGAATTATCAGAATTCTGAATCTGCCTCAAACCTGAAAAAAAGAAATCGTGCTGCTCATCTCTTCGGCGCGACTGTTCATCTCGCGAGAGGCCTGCTCCAGATTAACTGCAATCTCGGTGGAACGGGCGGCCATGGCCTTGAGTTTTGCCATGGCAGACTGCATCTCGTCGGCATGCTGTTTTTGCTCACGGGCAGAAATAGAAATGCGTTCAATCATTTCCGTAGTGTTTTTTACTTCGGGAACAATTACTTTTAATAGCGCGCCCGCTTCGGAGGCAGTAGAGGCATGGGTAGATAATAAAGAGCGAATATCTTTGGCAGCCTTTTGGCTCACCTCGGCAAGCTTGCCGACCTCACTGGCAACAACGGTAAATCCGCGCCCGGCCTCTCCCGCGCGGGCTGCCTCAATGGTAGCGTTGAGGGCGAGCAGAGAGGTCTGCGAAGCAATTTCTTCAATCACTTCAATGTGGTTGGCAATGTCGTGCATGGCCTCTACCGTTTTTTCTACGGCGCGGCCACCCTTGTCAGAAACGCCGGCAAGCTCGTTGGCCGTGTTGGCAGCCTGCTCTCCAAGATGATTGGTTGTCTCTATCATCCCGTGAATTTTTTCGATGGCAGAAGAAGTTCTTGCGACATCGTTAGACTGAGCGGAAGATGCTTCGGTGAGATCGTTGGCGGTGGAATGAATTTTGTCGGCTATGGCCAGCAGGCTTGCGGCAGAACTGCGGGTAGACAGGATCACGTCGGTCAGATTAACCTGCATGCGGCGCATCGATTCAAAAATGCGACCGACCTCGTCCTCGCTTTTCACGGAAATGCGGGTAGACAGGTTGCCCTCGGAAATTTCGCGCAGACGGTTTACGGCACCGCGCAGGGGATAAATAATATTGATGCGAATCAGAAACAGATAGATAATGGCACTTAAACCGCCCAAAACGAGAATCAACAATAATATGGTTCGATTGTTCTTTTCTACAGTCTCAATTTTTTCGCGGTAATACGATTCCGTTTTAGAAATTAAGTCTTCCAGTTTTTCGGCAAATTGTTCGTCAAGCCCCTCAAGACGGCTTGTCATTTCCAGGGCATTGGCTCCTTCAGAAAAGGCAGATAACATTTCTGTGTAACGCTTTTCCAGGCTGCGCAAACTGGCGGATGCATTAGCAATCTCGGTTTTTAGAACGGGATCGTCGGGGAGCTGCTTTTCGAGTTCGTTGAGCTCATGCTTTACGAGTTCCGCCATGCGAATAAACTCACCTATATTGACGTCCTGCTCCTGTCTGGAGTAGGTAGAAGTAATCACTGCTTTTTGAAAGCGATTAAAGGCCATGGCAAAATTAATTTTCAGCTCTTGGCCGGCATCGGTTATCTCAATCAGCCTGCTGTAAGTGGCAGATAAACTGCTGTAAGTGTAATACCCAATCAGCCCTGTCACCAGTGTAAGGAGAGAAAAAAACACTACGATCATGTAGAGCTTAACGGCCATGGATAACTGAAATCTCATTTTGTTTACTCCCGCGTATTATCGGCGCAATACAGCTTGCTGTTAATCTTTTTCTTCCGTTACATTTCTTCGTGAAGAATGCGCGTCGTTTCCTGCTGAATAGCCTTTCTCTGTTTCTGGATAAACACGTGGTGCTTCAGGGCAAAGCGCAAAGCAATCAGGGCAAAAACCAGCTGAATGCCAACCGAGCGCATCACTGAATAGAAAGTAAAAACTGGCAGGCGCGCCACGTTGAAAGCCGCCCACGCGAGAAAAACAACCGCCGCGACATAAAAATACCAGTGCAGGTTTTTTAAGAATTCGAGCATTCTCGCACCGATAGGCGGTTTCATCTTTTTTACTTTCATGGCTTATTACGGAGAACTGCGTTTTGCGGTCAAGCGGATTCAACGTTGCGCGATGCAAGGCCCCATGCACGTACTCAGCTTATTATCCAAGCGACGACGGGGGGGGTTGGGGGCGAAGCCCCCGCACTCAAGGCTGCGTATACGTACTCAGCTTAATATCCACTCGACCAAGCACCGGGAGATCCGTCCACATGTGTACGGGAATAGAGTCGCGGTCAGCAGTAATATACATTTCTATCTCGGTATCTGTCTGAAAGAAGAGACCTTCTTTTCCCTGAGATGCCAGTGCGGAGCGCACGTGCAATACCTCGCGCTCGCCCACGGGAGTAGAAATCTTCTTTTTACCGAGCACATTCAAAACAAGAGTCTGGTAGTTTCCGGCTGGCAAAACGGGCACATGGAGAGTTTCTCCTACAGAAGGAGTGCGGCCCAAGGAACGCACGTAATAAAATGCTCCAAGAAGATCGAGGTGATTATTGGTCGCCTTTGTCTTTTGGCTTTTTTTATCGGACTTAATGGCTCCCTTGTGCGGATAGCTGGTTTCCGAAAACTTTTTCTCGTGCTTTTCTATGGTAAAGTTGGCCCCGGAGAATTTGAATGCGCGCTTCTGCCAGGTATCTCCCTGGTAGACTTCTTCAAACGCGTAGACCGGTTTTTGGGTTTCATAATTCCAGATGGTTCCAAAACTTCCCTGAACGTAATATATGCCCTGAATTTTATTCCAGGAATTTACTTTGGCGTAAGAACGAATTTGGTTTTTTTCGTTGGTGCTAGTCTTCATGTTCACGGAGCCAACGGTCACACCTTTCCATGTGACGCTGTAATTGAGCGTTTCGTTGTATACGGGCAGTTTTTCTGCCTGCAATGCTCCTACGGAAAGCAATGCCAGTACAGAAGCAATTTTTATTATTGGTTTCATGTTATCCTCGTTGCCGGATTGTTCTCCGGTATGCATTGGACGGCATAGCGCTTTCTTTGGGTAAACAAAAAAATTTACCTGTCGTCCTCTTGGCCGCTTCTTTCGCGTCTGCACTCCGGACAATTCTTTTTTTGTGTCGACTTTATTTACTGCTTCCTTAGGGGAAATCCTGGTGCAGGCATCGTGAAAAACCGGTTATGCGAACTGCGGAATACGGCAATGCGCCCATAATATAAGGTAAGCTCTGAAAAAGTTTGCCTGCGGATCGCTTCGCGTTGCCAGCGGGCATGCTCCATGACACTGTTACGTCCATACCTTATTGCAGGATAAAATAACATTCGTTTGGAATAGCTCCGTCTTCATCGGATTTTTTGTGTAGACAGCACGCCTTCCTTTCCTGACTTTTACATTACAAAACGGTGGAGCAGGATGCTGCCATCCGAAAAGTAATCAATTCAGGAGAAATTTATGGGAAAAGTAAAAGTTGGTATTAACGGTTTTGGCCGAATTGGGCGCAACGTTTTCAAGGCTGCCTGGGGCAATCCGGACATTGAAATTGTAGCCATTAACGACCTCACGGACAATAAAACTCTGGCTCACCTCCTCAAATACGACTCAGTTTTCGGAGTTTGGGACAAAGAAATAAGCTTTGACGACAACAACATCGTCGTTGACGGCAAAAAAATCTCTGCATCTGCCATCCGCAATCTCGACGAACTCAAGTGGAAAGACCACGAGATTGATATCGTCGTTGAATCAACAGGTATTTTTACAGACGCAGAAAAAGCAAAAGCACACATTGAAAAAGGTGGAGCAAAGTACGTTGTAATTTCCGCACCAGCCACAAACGAGGACAAAACAATCGTTATGGGCGTAAACGATAACGATTTCGACAAAAATGTCCACAAGATTGTTTCCAATGCTTCGTGCACAACTAACTGTCTTGCTCCGGTAGCAAAAGTTATCATGGAAAAATTTGGCATTGTAAAAGGCTCCATGACAACCATCCACAGCTATACAAACGACCAGCAGATTCTCGACCTTCCGCACAAGGATCTCCGTCGCGCGCGCGCTGCTGCTCTCTCCATGATCCCTACGACAACCGGTGCTGCAAAGGCTGTGTCTCTGGTTCTTCCAGAACTCAAAGGCAAGCTCGATGGTCTCGCAATGCGCGTTCCTACGCCAAACGTTTCCATTGTTGACCTTGTGGTAGAGACAGAAAAACCTACTACCAAAGAAGAAGTAAACGCTGCTCTCAAAGCCGCAGCCGAAGGCCCAATGAAAGGAATTCTCGCTTACACAGACGAGCCTCTCGTTTCCCGCGACTTCCTGGGCAATCCAAACTCTTCCATTGTAGACGGCCTTTCCACAAAAGTGCTCGGTGGCAACCTCGTGAAAGTATTGTCATGGTACGACAACGAGTGGGGCTACTCTATGCGCGTAGTTGACCTTGCTGCGCTCATTGCCCGCGGTTAATCGGCGCTTGCATTGCAGGGAACCACAAAAATTAACTTTTTAAGCGTTCCCGCCGCTGTATTAAAAGAGCACTATTAAAAAATTTTTAACAAATTTTTAATAGATGGAAGCTCCCTGTCTTCAAGGGCCCGGCTTGCCGGGCCTTTTTTGTTGTGTAGCGGGTGGGCTTTGCTTAGTGCCAAGCAAGCTCTGGTCGCACAGGCGTGCAGCGAGCCAAAAACAAACGTTTAGAGTTTGACCAACAAAGGAGTTTGCTTTTCTGCTTGAATGAAGTATTGTATCTCCGGAAAGGACACCGATCTATTGTCCGTTCTTTGTGCGGTGGGCTTTTTGCTCGTATTAAATCGCAGTTTATTTATTCACCCGTTTGCCTTCTCCGGATGCTAAATAACTCCTGCCGGCAGAAAACCAGCCTCCCGCATGCAATGCGGGAAACATTAAACCTCAGATTAACCTAAAGATCGTTCGGAAACAACTGTAAATAAAGATTATAGTTTTCCTCTTCAAAACAGACAAAACGAATATGCTCGACGGATCTAAGCGTCGGGAGAATTTCATGAACAGTGCGGTCTACCACCTGGGCAGCGCGCACAGGCGGGAAGCCATAAATGCCCGTGCTGATATTTGGGAAAGCGATCGACTTTACGCGAAGCTCTTCGCCAATCCGAAAAGCACTGCGGTAGGCCGCGGCAAGCAGATCGTCTTCGCCTTTGCTGCCCCCCTTCCACACCGGGCCAACAGCATGGATGACA
>DYPL01000022.1:2593-24755 GCA_020719945.1 Turneriella parva | reverse complement strand
ACTATTGGCCGCGTTGACAATTGCATCCATTTTTTCTTGCGCAATATTGCCGCGCACCACTTCTATTTTCATAATAAAATCTTAAAACAATACGCCGCGAACAAAGACGTCGTAAATATCTTTTCCTATAACGTATACTCCGAACGTCAGCAACACAGCCATGCCGGCTCTTACCGTTGCGCCTATAATGCGAGGGGGCAATGGCTTATACGCCGCTTCTATCAGATAAAAAATAATGTGGCCCCCATCAAGAACGGGAATGGGCAGCAGGTTCATTATCCCAAGAATAATCGATATTTGAGCCAGCAGATACCAGTAGGTGTCCCAGCCAGACTCTACCGATTTTGCCGCTACCGCCATAATTTTCACAGGCCCGGAAACGCTCTGGTTAAAAGAAAGCTTGCCCTCGATAATCCGATACAGGCCAAGCAGAGTGCTCTTAGCTGCAAACCAGGTTTCGTTGAGAGCGCGGCTCACAAGAGAAACGGGATCGCGCGGCAGATTGGCTGGCTTGGGAATGAATCCTTCCTGAAAACTCATGCCGATCATCTTTTTGTCTGCCTGTTCCACCATGGCAGTGTATCCAGTAGTTCCAATGCGCAACGTCTGCTCTTTGGCGTTTCCGAGTGCTGCCGCTAAATCGTTAAAGTTATTATAGTTTTTGTTGTTTACATAAATGCGCGTAAAAAGAGCTCCATCGAGAGCGCTGATGCTCCTTTCTGGTATTACCGCCCCGGTCTGCTGATCCCTGATATTTTTGAGATGAATCATTTTAACAGTCTTTACAGGGGACAGTGCCAGGTACAGATTGGAAGTGTCTGGCGCAAAATGTGAATTTTTTCTTTGAATTTCCAGGAGCACATAACCGTCATTGACCAACGGCATAAATGCCTCTGTCGTTTTTTTGCCGCTCTGTAAAATTCCCCGCAGATCTTCTACCCGGCTCACGGGCAAACCATTGGCCGAAACAATTCGGTCTCCCTGCTTTATTTCGGTTGTCCATTCTGCCTTTTTGCCTTTCCATTCGGCTGTTCCTTTTTGCAGCGCGGGGAAAGACATATCGGCAGCCGCAATTAAAAAGCGTTCCTTGGCCGATGGGACCATGCCGGGAATGGTGCGGATGGATCCAGTTTTACGCGGCAGCAGATCTACTTCCATGTTCCCCCGTTGCGTCGCAAGCAACAGTTTATCTTCCGGAGCAAATGCAACTTCCAGCGCCACCTTCTCGTAAGAATCTGATTTTTTTCCGTTTACCGCAAGAATGGAGTCTCCCGTGCGCAGACCGGCCTCATAGGCTTCTGTGTTCTCTGCAATTTCTACCGTATTGCTCACTGGTTGCCAACCAAGCGCAATCAGCATCCCGAGAACAAACACGCCCAAAGTAACAGAAAACGCGGGCCCGCCAAAGGCGATCAGAATGCGCCGCCAAGGTCCCACTGAAAAAAAGTCTCCTTTTTGGATGTTTTCTGGAGCTTCTGTAATATCATCTCCATAGAACTGAACAAAGCCGCCCAGCGGGAACGCCGTAACTTGGTACGTCGTGCGCCCGCGCGTAATTTTCCAGCGCCCTTTACCGTAACCGATGGAGAATATTTTTGGTGTGACACCCACTGCCTTAGCGGCAAGAAAATGCCCGAGTTCGTGAAAAAAGATGAGTATGCCTAACAGGAATAGAGAAGCCAAAATAGAGACCATGGGATATCCTGATATCCAGAGTTTTCCCGGCAATTCTTTTGCGGGAGTCTCTATTTATTAAAAATTTGAAAAGCAATTTTATTACCACCTTTATACACTCCACAGGCTTAAAAAGTTAGATGTTGCGGTAAATTTTTGAAAAACTTAAGGGATAGATAAAGTAATGGTGTACAGTTTTAGGGATGCAGTCCAGAATAACAATTGATCGGCCTGTGTCTTGCGATCTTTCTCTTTTTTGTTAACGTGGAAAAGACCCGAATTATATTTGTCGTCGAAAATCTGATAAAACAGCATCTTTAAAAAGGATGAAAAATATTCCCAATGCTTCTCGTAATCGCCAAACCGATCGATACGCTTGCAAAAAGCAAAGTACAACTTCGTGCACTTCTATCGAAGTAAAAGCCTTGTTCTGCCCCCTAAACTACAATCCGACGAAAATTTCTCTTGCCCACGCGGAATATATATGTCCCTTCTCCTAAACTGAGCTTAGGGTCCGCAAGAACAGTTTCGCTGCCGTCCTCACCAATTTGATAAACGCTGTTAGATGTAACCAACCGCCGCGCCTCCGAATTGGATTCCGCCAGGGAAGACATGCGCAACAGATTGAGCAGACCAATCTTCCCATTCTCAAGAGCAGATGCAGGACATTCCCACTCGTCTATGTCGTCGGGGATGCCCCGATTATTAGGATCGTGTATTTTTTCCCATTCGCTGCGTGCCGCCCCTGCTTCTTCTACAGAATGAAAGCGCGCGACAATTTCTGTGGCAAGCTGCGCCTTCGCTTCTTTGGGATGAAAGCTTCCATCTTCTACTTTCTGTTTGAGTGCCTGGATATCTCCAATCGTTAAATCGGAAAGCAGACGATAATATTCCCACATAAGAGAATCCGAAAGGCTCATCATTTTCCCAAAAATCTCCAGAGGGTTTTCCTGGATGCCAATATAATTTCCGAGTGATTTGGACATTTTCTTTCCGCCATCGAGACCAACGAGTAACGGAAGCGTGATGACAATCTGAGGTGGTTCAGAATTCTTGTCTTGGAGATCCCGCCCCACGAGAAGATTAAACTTTTGATCGGTTCCACCTATTTCCACATCTGCCTTGAGTGCTACAGAGTCGTATCCCTGCATGAGCGGGTATAAAAATTCTACCAAGGAAATTGGTACCCCGCCTTTATAGCGTTTTGCAAAATCATCGCGCTCAAGCATCTGCGCAACGGTCATGGAGGCCGTAATTTTAAGAATATCTTTAAGATTGAGTTTAGAGAGCCATTCGGAGTTGAAGACAACCTTTGTTTTTGCTGGATCCAGAACTTTGAAAACCTGCTCTTTGTACGTGGCCGCGTTTTTCTCCACCTCTTCGGGAGTGAGCGCAGGGCGCGTTTCCGATTTTCCCGTGGGATCGCCGATAAGAGCGGTGTAATCGCCAATCAGAAAATATATTTCGTGGCCGTATTTTTGAAACGTACGCAACTTTTGCAGCAGAACGGTATGGCCTAAGTGGAGATCGGGCGCGGTTGGATCAAAGCCTGCTTTTACTTTCAGGGGAATGTTTGTTTTATGCGCTTCGAGAAGTTTTTTGCGCAGCTCTTCCTGTGGAATTACTTCTTCCGTGCCCCGTATAATTTCGGCAAATGCTTCTTCGAGTTCCGTGGGCAATTCTGTTTTTTCCTGCATGCAGACAATCAGTCATCTCGCGATGGCCGGGCAAGTGGAAAAAGATACTATTTCACATCCCGCTTTTGGAAGAGAAAAAATGTCACTCCCGTTAAAATGGAACCTGTCAGAAAAAATTGAAGCAGGCGAGTGTAATGAATGGGTGGAAAAGGCTGATTTTGAAAAATATCTTTAGCCATAGAATTTACACTGGATGTGCCGGGGAGAATGTAATACACAACCAAACCGACCAAGTGCAAAATATTACGCGCATCGTGGATGTTGTTCCCAGCTGCTGCCATGTTGTCAAAAATAGTATTGCTCACGGCAACGGCAAACATGAGAAACAATACAACCAGAAAACTCATCATTTTTGGAAAGTAAAAAGAGACGAATACTCCCCAGATAATCCAGACAAAAGCCGTTACCATGCTCAAAAGCAAAGCGGGTAATAAGCGAAGTGCTGTATCCATTTGTATTCCAAACCCACCGTTGTAGACAGCGTACAGCATGAAGGAAAAAAAATAATAAAAAAGAATTATAGACCAGGTTCCTAAAATTCTCCCAATGAGATATTCCCATCGAGATATATTGCGAGACAAAATAGATTGTATCATTCCCGTGTCAAAATCGGAGCGCACTGTATCGACGGCTAAAAGAATAGCTAAAAATCCATTAAAGAAAGATATGATAGAGATGATTTGAATTAATTTTGCCTCGGAGGAATCCAGAATAGAGGATATTCCATTTTGTGAAACGATCATGCCGGTAGCTTTTTGAACGATATAAACGATAAGAGCTGTTATGACGGCGATAAGGACAAAGGATTTTCTGCGGATTTCTTTTTCAAATGTATTGGTTACTATAGTAAGAATTCTGCTCAACATGTTGTTATCCTGCACTGGGCGTTATCCTTTATCGCTACTTTTTCCACCAACTGCTCGGTAAAAAAATTCTTCTAAATTTTCCTTTTGCAGCAAATCCTCTGTTCTTCCCTGGACGATAATGTTTCCCTCGTGCAACAGCGCAAGATGATCTGCAATGGATTGTACGTCGGATAGCAAATGTGAATTTAAAAATACCGTTTTACCCTCTTCCCGCAAGCTTCGCATGATCTCTTTTAGATCCTTAAAACCAATGGGATCTAAGCCTTCAAACGGCTCGTCCAGAAAAAATAGATGGGCATTGGACAAAAAAAGAGAGGCAAGCCCCAACCTGCGATTTTGCCCTTTCGACAGTGTCTTTACTTTTCGCCCTCGCAACGAATAAATGCCAGTCATCTGAACGGCTTTATCGATCTTTTCTGCTTTTTCTTTTCCTTGCAGACCTGCCAATTCCGCGAAGAATTTCATTGCGGATTCTACAGTATAATATGGATAAAATTCAAATCGATCGGGAAGGTACGCGACTCGTTCGCGTGCATTCCACTGCGTATGCCGCTTGCCTTCAATGAAAATATTTCCCGATGTTACCTGCAAAAGGGAAAGAATGGATTTTACCAGAGTTGACTTTCCAGCTCCGTTTGAACCAAGCAATGCAAAAATGGATCCCCGCTCTACTTGCAGGGAAACGCCGTTGAGTGCAACCACGTTGCCAAAACGTTTTGTTACAGCTTGTATTTCTAAAATTGGATTAAGTGCTGTATTTTCCATGTCTATAAATACCTACTTGTTTCCTGCCTTTTACGGATAGTTGCTGTCAAGACATTAAAATGCCAGAGCCTATGCAACCCGGAGAGATATCTGACAGATTATTGAAGTTGCACGTAGAAAAATCTAGCAAAATTTGAAGGGAATCCGCGACAATGAGGTGCGCAGAAAAGCGGCCCTGTTGATCACTGGAGGCTGATCAATCGCCGCGAAAAACCCCTCCACAGCCCGGTGTAACAAGCCATGGGGGGTGCCCCTTTGACGGTGCTCAGGGTAAATTCCAAACCGCCGTCCAGCGGCGGTCGCAAGCAGGGGGGTGCCCCCCCTGAAAATTAAACGGCCTTTTTACCCAGATATGTTTTGGCAAAAAGATCGACGAAAATAACCGCACCACCGGCAATCATCATGAGATCGGGAAGCAAACGCAGCCACATCCAGAAGCTTAAGCCTTCCAGAGCTTCGCGGGTTCTCGTGAAGAAATAGCCTTCGGTTGCTGCCATTCTCGTCTGCTGTTCGCCAATCACCAGATTGATAACGCCAAGAAGCAGAACGCCAATGGTGAGCAGCCAGAAACCGGACTTGCTCAGCTTGTCGCTCCACGCCCAGCCGTTTGCCATGGCATTGGCGCGCGAGGTCATGTACAGGAAGGCAATGGCTATGTAACCAAACGCACCCAACAGAGCCACGTGGCCGTGCGGCATAATCAGATAGGTTCCGTGCGAGTAATAGCTGATGGTGGGAGTGTTAATGACCATTCCCAGGAATCCTGCACCAATCCAGTTGAGAGCGGCAGAGCCGGCAATCCACATGAATGGCATTGCGAACGGGAAGTTCTCTCCAGAGTGTACTTTTTCGCGCTGGTTTTTTGCCGCCTCTACAATCATGAGTGCCAAGGGCAATGGTTCCAGTGCAGAAAAGATTCCGCCAATAGCAATCCAGTATTCGTCAAGACCCTGCCACCAGTAGTGGTGGCCAACGCCGAGGGTTCCACTCAACATAATCAGGAGCAGTTCAAAGACCATGATGCGCACAGCCGTCTTCTGGGAAATGAGTCCCAGTGACACGGTAAAGAACGCAATGGTTCCCGCAGCAAAAAGTTCGAACGTGAGCTCTACCCAGAGGTGAATTACCCACCAGCGGTAATAATCATCGACTGTGTAATTTGGGAACGCTTTGTGCAGTGGCATCATCCCTGCAATGTAGAGGGTCGCAATCGCAAACGCAGACCAGATGATGGTACCAACGAGTGGATTGTTTGTGGAGGCCTTGCGGATTAGGGAGATAATCAGAAGGAACCAGAACACGAGACCAATGACCAGACCTATATCCCAGACGCGTCCCAGGTTAAGGAGCTCGCGGCCTTCGTTGCCAAGCCAGAACCATGTTTCGCGCATCATTCCGTTGGCGCCCATATACAGACCTGTGAGTCCACCGACGGCAACGACGAGCAGAGCACCCCAGAGAATGTCTACCAGCCATGGAAATTTGTGATCTTTATTGGCCACCCACGGCGCAATCAAAAGACCACCGACAAGCCAGCCAACTGCAATCCAGATTATCGCAATGTTCGTGTGAATCGCGCGGATTATGTTAAACGGCATGAGACCCTGGGAGATTATGAAATCTTTTTCGGGTTCTGCATACAGGTGTGCAAGGTACGATCCAAGAATCATCTGCACAAGAAACAGCAGAGAGACGATTGGAATATACTTAAGCAGTTTCTTTTGGCTTGGAAAAAGACTCGTGATAGTGAGAGCAGGTACAAGCTCTTCTCCGGGTTCTTTTTTGAGAAGATACTCATAGGCCAGATAAATCACGGCAATTGTGAGTGTCCAGAGCAGCAAAAATTCCCACAAAGAAACCCAGTGCGAGAAAAAGCGAATCTCCTGTCCTACAAGAGGTTCGTTGGGCCAGTTGTTAGACCAAGTGCGGTCTGTACCGGGTCGCAGAGAGGAAGACACAAGCTGCCCCCAGTCTACAAACGCGGCAATTTTTTTCGCTTCTTCTGTGCGGATCACTCCACCGGGAAAAGCACGCTTTTTGTCGCCCTCTACCAGTAGTTTAGTAATATAAACGACATTGGCTTTGTAAGCGCCCGCAGATCCTTCTGTGTAAACAGTCTGGTTGTCTGTGAGTTTTGTATCGTGAAAATCTTTCGTGACAATTGCTTTTATTCTACCACGTTCATCGTCTGCGAGATCTTTGGCAGACTTTCCGTAATGTTGTTTGCCATAATAATCGTACAGAAATTCTGCGCGGTAGTGAAAAAAGTCAGTGGTGAAATCCGGACCCATGTAAGCTCCCATGCCGAGCATGGTGCCCCAGTCCATGAGGTCAAACTGCTGAAAAAATCCTTTGCCTTCGACTACATCGTCGTAGGTATAGAGAACTTCACCAGAGACCGACTGAACGGTTTTAGGGATGGGTGGAACTTCTTTCTGGAGATTGGCCGTGTAGTAAATCAGCGCAACCACCATGACAATTCCAATGAGCCAGAAGGAGGTAAACAACCCCTTGCGGCTCATGAATTTATCTAACAGCGTTTCTTTATGCATAAGCACTCCTTTCCAGTAATTACCGGATTAAGATTGTATATATATACATACTGTAGCGGTCAACAATTTTTCATGGCGAGGTAATGCGCGCGGCGCGCGTTGCGAAAAAAGTAAAAATATTGTAGAAATATTGTAAAAATATTGTAAAAAACTTGACAGTGGAGGGACTGTTCATTATCGATGTCTGTATATGCACACACATTTACGGCAATTTAGCAAGTCGGGTTTTGGCACATTGTTTATGCTGTTTTTCATTAAAACAGCATCCGCTGTGGATGCTCCTGATCCGGTAGATACAACCAACAACACTATGGAAGAAGTCGTTGTCACAGCTACCCGCAATCCGGTGAGCAAGAACAAGGCGGCCATAAAAACAGAAGTTATTACGCGAAGTGAAATAGAAGCGTCGGGCAAAACAAATCTTTCCGGTTTGCTCAGTGTTCAGCCTGGCATGCACGTGTCGTACGCAAATGCCTCAGGGAATTCCGTGAGTATGCAGGGTTTGCCTTCTGACTATGCTTTAGTGTTAGTGGATGGGCAGCGGCTAATCGGGAGAACCAAGGGAGCCTTGAACCTTGATCGAATTCCATCTGAAACGATTGAGCGGATTGAAATTGTTCGGGGGGCTACATCTTCTCTCTATGGCTCCGAGGCAATGGGTGGAGTCATTAACATTATTACAAAGAGGGCATCCGATGGGATCACTTACGATGCCACGTTGGGCTACGGGGAACTGGGTCAGTTTCTTGGCTCTACAGGTTTATACTTTGGAAGCGACAGACTATCCAATGCTACCCAGTTTGCCTATCGCTCCCGGCAGCAATACTCACTTCCTTCCGAAACGGCTCCCGAAATGACAGGGCGCTCCTTTGAACAATATAACGTGAGAAATGCTACAACGTTTGATCTGATGGAGGAGCTGAAGGCCGGATTGCACGTTTCGGCTGTGCGCAGAGAAGAACAGGGGGTAAATAACTATCCAGATCCAACAGACAGTGTAAAAATCCTGGAAGAAAAAAAAGAAAGTACCATTGCCGACGGAGGAATCTCTCTGGAGCATAAAACCGACAACAATACTTTTCGCATCGAATCCACATACTCTCAGTATAACGATACATACACCAAAGACTACAAAGACCCGGCAGATGCTACGCTTAACTCCGTTGAAGATACCCGTGAAGATTATGCGGATCTCGTGACCCACTGGTCTTTTCTGCCGATAGAATCGCATCGAGTCAGCCTTGGTTTGGAGAATATCTGGGAAAGAATCGAATCAGACAGAGTACCATCCGGTCCGGTAAACAGGCAGCGCAATGCCGTGTACGTCCAGGATGAGTGGGATATTCTGCAAAATCCGGGAATACAGTTTACCCCAGGATTGCGGCTGGATTACGATGAAACATACCGAGAAAACCTTTCTCCTCGAGCCGGACTTCGGTTTGATCCGCTGTCTTCCCTTACATTGTGGACCGCGTATGGCTGGGGGTTTAGAGCTCCTTCTTTGAAGGAATTATACCAGGATTTTGAGTTCTCGAAGAGAACAATCAAGGGCAATGACGAATTAAAGCCCGAATCATCGAAAAGCATAACGGCCGATGCAGAATATAGAATCGGGAGTCTTGTCTTTTCAACGGGGATCTTTTTTCACGAGATAAAAGAGAAAATTAATACGGTGGTTATTGTTGGTAACCCTAAGAAGCCGCCATCGACATCCCGTTACACAAATGTAGATGCCGTCGAAAGCAAAGGCTTTGAGACAGGATTCCGGGTCAATCCAATCCATTCTTTCTCTCTGCGGGTAAATTACGTTTACACAGAAGCTATTGATGTCAAGGCGAACAGGCCTCTCGATGGTCAGGCGAACCATGCCGGTACGGTCCACGCTTCTTATAAAATTCTTCCGATTGGATTAACGGCCTCAGTCACCGCTGCCTTTGTTGATCGTCGACCGTATTATAATGCTACAAAAAAGGAAACAGAATATAAAGATTCGTACAACGATATAAGCGTTAAGCTAGAACAAAAAATCGGCAAAAATCTTCGCGCTTTCGTCATTGGCGAAAATCTTACCAATGAATACAATGAAACCAATCTTGTTCGCCCACCACGAAATTTTTGGGGAGGGCTGACATACGCCAGTTTTTAACGGGAATTATGTAAGTAAGCTCTGATAAAGTATACCTTCGGCTCGGTTCTTTTGCAGAGATTACTTAACGAGCATTTTGCAGATGCGAAGGAAATGTATTTATTCAAAAAGGAAAAAAGCCCAGAGAATAAAAGAGTTAACAGAAAAATTAAATTAAAGGAGAATTGTATGAAGAAAACAAGATTCGTATTTGGGTCATTGCTGCTTGCATTAACGTCCATAATGTTAAACGCATGTGGTGGACCTATAAACGCAAACAGTGGAAAAACCCAGGCCAAGGTGCCCGCATCAGCCGGTAAGCAGATCTTTGACAGTCAGTGTATTGCCTGCCATAATTTAGGCACAGGTGACAAACAGAGTGGACCGGATTTAATGGGTTCAACCAAAAGACAAAAGAGAGAATGGATTTCTGCCTGGATTAAAAATCCGGCACCCATGTTAGAGAGTGATGCCTACGCAAAGGCGTTATTGAAAAAGTACAACAATATCCCCATGCCTGCACTCGGCCTTGATGACCAGCAGGTAAAAGATGTTGTGGATTATCTTGTTTGGGTAGATGAAACCAATGGCGGAAAAATAGCAGAGTTTGTACCACTAACAGACGCAGAGTTTGCAAAGGCAAAGGATGTTTACTTTGACAGATGCTCTGGATGTCATGGAGCAAAGCGCTGGGGAGCAACGGGTCCCTCTTTGTTGCCAAACAGCCATATTGTAAAAGCCAAAGAGATTCCTGGTGGTGGAACAAAAACAACCGGAACAGAAGGACTCGAAGCAATTCTGTGGAATGGAACTGCTCTTGGTATGCCTCCATGGGGAAAAATGGGAATATTGTCCAAAAGCGAAATTAATCTGATGGCAAAGTATATCCAAATGACGCCACCAGAGGTGCCAAAATTTCCAATAGAGCAAATGAAGAGCGAATGGAAATTGACAGTACCAGTAGAGAAGCGTCCCAGCAAGGATCAAACCAATGGAAGATATAAGGACTATGTTGGAATTATTCTTCGCGATGCGGGTAAGGTAGCTATTTTTGATGCCAAGTCGAAGAAGAAACTTGCGATCATTGATACTGGCTTTGCGGTTCACATTCTGCGCGTGTCACATTCTGGTCGTTATTTCTATTCCATTGGACGAGATGGTAAAGTAACCCTGATTGATTTGTGGTACAAAACCCCGAAAATGGTTGCTGAAGGTAGAACCTGTTGGGATGCCAGATCCATCGATTCTTCCAAGGCTCCTGGGTACGAAGACAAGTATGCGATTATTGGCTGTTATACCCCTAACCAGTACACAATCATGGATGGTGAAACGCTGGAACCAATCTCTGTGACCAGCATAGCGGATTCCAAAGATTACGCGACTGGAAATCCTCTTCCGGAAATTCGTGTAGCATCGATTGTTGCTTCTGACAAAGAACCATTCTGGGTTGTCAATCTTAAAGAGTCTGGATGGGTGTATCTTGTCGATTACACAAATCCAAAAGCTCCCAAAGAAACTCGTCTAAAAGCAGAAAACTTTCTCCACGATGGTGGTTGGGCTCGCGTACCAGGGAAAGATGAGCTGCGCTACTTCCTTGTAGCTGCCAATGCAAAAAACCAAGTCTGCGTGGTGGACGTTGTGAAAAAAACTGTTATGCAGCCCTGTATTCCAACAGGTCAGGTGCCACATCCCGGGCGTGGGGCGAATTTCGTTCATCCAAAGTATGGTTCTGTTTGGGCAACTACGCACATCAGTTCAGATTTTATATCTTTGATTGGTGTAGATCCAGAGGGGCATCCTGAGCATGCTTGGAAAGTCGTGGATAGCATCAAGACTAAATCTCCTGGTTCGCTCTTTGTCAAATCCCACCCGAAATCCAATAATGTCTGGTTCGATATGCCTTTGTCATCTAAAGAAGGAGTATCTGGACAAGCAGGTGTTTATGACATTTCAACGGGTAAAATTGAATATATTCAGGTGAGTCCAGAGCAGATTACGCATTTTGAGTACAACGTAGACGGAACAGAAGTCTGGATTTCCGGTTGGAAAGAAGGTGCAATTTATGTTTACGACGATAAATCCAGAAAATTGATCAAGAAAATAAAAGGTTCCTGGTCAAGAACTCCTACCGGAAAATTCAACGTAACAAACACAGCGAAAGATATCTATTGATAGTTCAGTGGATCTTTCTTGAATCAAAGCTCTCCCTCCAGATTCCGTCTGGTGGGAGAGAAATCAAAATGGAGAATTTTTTTATGAAAAAGACATTATTGATGCTGATAGTATTGCTCGCAGGTTTTACTGTACAGGCACAGGAACAGAGCGCGGAAACAACGGCGCCAGCGATAGACAAAAGCCTCCAGGGGCTTGAAATAGGTGGGATGATACGCGTGCGGCCAGAAATTAAGCAAAACTATACATTTTTTGAAACACGCGGCCAGGGGCTTAATGATAACTTCGTCGGACAAAAATCTCAAATCTTCGTGAAAAAAACTCTGGCTGATGGCTCCAGCGTTAAAGTGACTATTCAGGATTCCAGAGTCTGGGGTGGAGAAGCAAATGCTAATAATGGCCTCAGCACTGCCAACGAAACAGAATCCACGGATATTCGAGAGGCGTATTTTAATCTGCACAATCCTGGTGGTATTCCACTGGATCTCCAGATAGGAAGACAAACCCTTTCTTACGGTAACCAGCGCTTGGTAGGACCACTTGAATGGACCAATGTTGGCAGATCCTGGGATGCAGCGCGTTTGAAGATGGATACTGAGACAAACAGTTTTCACGTATGGAGCTCTGTATCCAGCGAGGGCGACGATGATCTAAAAAATGAGAGCGACAATACTGACGAAGTTTTTTTTAATGGAATTTATGAAAGCTATAACAAAAAAGGGTTTCCCAGTATCGATTTGTATTACCTTTCTGATCTCAATGTAACATCGAACGCTGCACGAAAGTTGCACACATTTGGAACGCGACTTGCGAAAGCTCCCGAACGGGCAAAAGAGGGTGCAGATTATGGTGTGGAACTTGCAATGCAGACAGGAAAAGCAAACGAATCGGTGGACGCCAACGGAAAGAAAATAGACGTAACTTTTGGCGGAATGGCGGTAATTTTGGAAGCGGGATACACTTTCAATGCTGGCCTGCCAATGCGTTTGGGCGGAGAATTTTCTGTTGGTACCGGAGACAAATCTTCTACGAATGACTCAAACGAAACATTTCAGAACATGTATCCTACAAACCACTTGTTTTATGGACAGGCAGATTTTATTTCTCTCCAGAATGCGGTGATAGGCGGACTATTTTACCAGATGTTCTTTAATGATGCAGCAGATCTGAAGCTGGGATACATTTATACCCAAAAAGATACATCGGGAGACATTTGGTATGACGTTGCGGGATCAAGCACGAAAAATGAGTTAATAACAGGCTCCAGCAAAAAGCAGCTTTTTCACGAAATCGATGCTACTCTGGCGTTGAATTTACGAAAAACATTTTCCTTTGAATATGGTTTATCTTATGTCATGCGCGGAGACGCCCTTGTAGATGCAGATAAAAAAACAGATGCGGTTTTCACGTATATAAGCACCACGATGAAGTTCTAAAATAATGTTCAGTAGACCTTGTTTAGGTGCTTTTTCGAAGCGGCTCGCTTAGAGTTCTCTGTGCCGCTTCGAGAACAGAGATTAGTTGATATAAAAAAACCGCCTAAAAAGCGGTTTTTTTATATCAGATTTACGTGAATCAGCCCATTGGAACCCGTGGGGTTACCCCTGGTCTATCTGCGTGCGGAGATCTTCTTCGGAATAAGACTGCTTATAAGAGCGGAATTCGTTGGAATGGTCGATGTTGACCTCGCCCGCGTGAAAAGGATGGTCAATGGGAACAATCAAAAGATGATACACACCGGTGGAACGAAATTTCTTATTGTGGGAAAGTTCAATATAGAGCTCATTGGCCGTATACTGCTTGTGCGTGCGAATGTGTACGCTGTGCGCGGGCATGTGCTTTTTGTTGACATCTCCAAACGAGTGCATGGCCGCTTCTACATCGCCATGAATGCCGGTTTGAACGATATCGTACATGATGATGAAATGCTCAAATCTCTCGCTCATTCGCCAAATTAAACTATTAATGCAGAAAATACAACAACTTTTTGATTGCTAAAACAAAAATATTGTTGTATTTTTCAACAGCTCTGGAAAATTCACGAACGCAAGAGGGATTAAAAAACACAGTGAAAGAAGTATGGTCCAAAATGACAGCCGTAATGATGCTCGGACTCTACCAGCTTGAACAAAGCGGGACGACGGCGCGCGCACTGTTTCTGAACGTACTCAACAAAATCGCCTCGGGATTTGCCCTTCTGTCCGATACTGGTCAAACCGATATGGTGGTATGGCTGTATGGCCGCATTCTGCAGACGTATATATTAGAAGAAGACTTTGAAAACGGGGCCCGCTTTTTTATGGCCACGTACGATCGCTATATTCGGGACGAAATGAAATCGTCGCCGGCTTTTCCGTATCTGGAAAAAGCCTTTATGGAAATTGTATCCCGCGCGAAAGTTTGATCAGGGAGTTCAAAGGGCTGCGAGTTTATCCCGCAAGCAATTCCCCATTTCAGCGTAGCCGGGGGGCGGCACCATGCCCCCTCCTAATAACGCTTGACTGAAGAAAAATTTATATCGAAGTGGTTTTATGCGCCGTTTTTTCTGGTTACTCCTGTTGCTCCTCGTTTCTTGCGGTAACAGTATAAAAGAAAAAGAGGGCGAAAACAACACAGCCTCTGGGGCGGGAATCCTCAAATCCGGCCAAACGGGCACCGGTGATTTCACCAGAAATGGAAAGCCAGATTCTGATTTCTGGAAAATTCCCGCCGCCCAGCCATCGCTGCTCCGGGGAACCTTGACCGGTGTAAAAGGGGTAAACTCGCAGATTCGGCTGTACAGAGCCGGTGAATCGTCTCCTTTTAAAATCATAGACGATTACCAGGGCTCACTCGGTGAAAGTTTTGGTCCGTTTATTGTGGAGCCTCCGTATGCCCTGGCAGAGTTGCGCAGCCCGCGCGGCACAAGCGAAAACCTGTCTCCGCTCCCGTATGAGTTTTCCGTCTCCTTGATTGTACCGTCGCCTCCGGTAGAACGCGAGCCCAACGACTCCCCCGAAGAGGCCAATCTGTTCACCGGCGAATTTGTGATTGGATATTATAGCAATGTTTTTGTAAGCGATGCCGGGCAGTCCCGCGTGGACGTAGAAAAAGATTTTTACAGGCTGGAACTTTCCGAAGCCAAAAAATATATTTTAGGAATTGAGCTTACCGGAGTGGGCGGGATAGATCCCGTGCTGCGCGTTTACAATTCTGACGGAGCTTTGATCCGCACGATCGATGAAAGAGCACTTGGCCAGGGGGAGAACATAAATTCGTTTGGCTTCCCCGGCCCTGGATTTGTGTATTTGAGTGTTAACACAAAAGATCAAAAAATCAGCATGGGTGAATATTACGAGTTGCGCGTGCGGCAGAGCGAATACCAGAGCAAATACGAATTTGAACCCAACGATGATCCGGGCGATGCTACTCCTCTCACCGAAGAAATTACCGAAGGCGAAATTTCTGACAATCTTGACAACGATTATTATATTTACCAGAACCCTTTTGAATGGCCCGTGCATCTCAATATAGCCGTGACTCCCGATCCCGATCTCGACATCGTGGTATCTGCATTCGGCAAAAATTTCCAGGATTCCGGTACAGGACTCGAAGAAGGCTTTTCTGCAGCTATAGTTCCTGAGGGCGGAACCATCGTGTTCAGCCTTTCTTCTTCTGGCGGCAAAAAGGGCGCAAAAAAATACAAAATTTCTGCGAGTACAGAGCAGGCTGTGGATTTTTTTGAAAACGAGCCAAACGACTCCCGGGGCAACGCCAATGGTCTGCGCGCCAATACAACCATTGCGGGCTATATTAATCCCAACAGCGATGTCGATTTTTTTCTGCTCGATATCAGGGCCAGGGAACGCTATAAACTTACGCTGGATGCGATTGACGGTTGCCTTTCTCGCGTGCGCATAACAGACAAAAAGGGCATCGCCTATGAGACGAAATCGGCCCGCCGTGCCGGCGAGGGGATTTCGGCAGGCATTTTTATCGATCCGGGATCGTATCTCAAGTTGGATTGCGAGAGCTCCAAAAATAATCTGTTTCGGTCTCCCTATAAGATTATTCTTGAGCCGGAGGAATCTTTCTGAAAAGAATGCGGCTGTCCATACTGTTGCCTGTCTTTTTTTTGGCGTCCTGTTATTTTGATGCCACGCCTCCTGAAGAATCGGAACTCCATGACGATGGTCCGGTTCTTGCTTTTCGCGCCAATGGTTTTAAACCGGGAGCAGCTGTTAGGGTATCCTGGACAGAGAGTGGGCAGCCCATGGTAAGTGCCGATGGCCGTTATTCTGCCGATGCCGGTGGACGCGTTGCCTTTACCCTTGTGCTTGCCAAAGGAACCGCTTCTACTGTCCTTGTTGTCAAGGTGGATGGTGACGGAGATGGAGAATTTTCGACGGGGGATAAACAATTCATGGAAACTGTCCCTCTCGAAGACGAAAAAACGAAAAATGTTATAAAGACATATTCTGAATTCTCAGCAATATAAAAAGGTGTAAATAATGAAAAAACTATTTGTTCTACTTATGTTTATGGCTGCCGGCCTTTCTGCCCAGGAAACTACCGAAACTAAGACTACCGAACCAGCAACTACAGAAACCCCTGCCTCTGCCGAAACAGAAAAAGAAAAAGGTAAGATTGGGCGGGAGGATATTGTCGTAGAAGGACGCGACGAAATTCTCTTTAGAACCGGCAAAAGCGATACTCTCGATATACTGGAACAGGAGAACGATCTTCTCTCCTGGAAAGATCCCGAAAATGCCATTCCCGCACGGCCCCGCCAAAAGCGAAAAGACGAAGAAAAAAAAGCCGAGGCTGGCAGTTATTATGGAAGCTATCACACCTTTGGCAATGATTTTACCGTGGCCCGCCGCGATGAATATGGCACGTATCTGCTGCGCTACCGGGGCGAAAAATATGACGCCGAGGGAACGGGCGAAAACCAGCAGGGCAATTCATTGCGTCGGGAAGATTCTTTGATGGCCATGGCCGGTTTTGATATTTCTCCCGGCTGGAATCTTCTCGCAAAGGCATCGTACCGCGATGTTCACAATGGTTTGCAGGATAATTCACTCTACAGTGAAATGTTTCGACGCGGAGCTAATGCGGAAATTCTGCAAAACTGGAACTTGGGAGATAAGTCTCGCGTCTCTGCGTCGCTTTCGGGGGAGCATACCGGGAGCACGCTTGAGTTATCGAACAGCGACGAAAGAATTAACTCGCTCTGGAACGCCGCTACGGCTGCTGCCGGCTACGAGTACAGTTTTTCTTCCCGCAATGCTCTGTTTGCGCGCACTTCTCTTTCTTATGGCGAAAAAAATCTGCCCGATGAATCGAGCACCTGGTATCGCTATGGTCGCGCCGAGATTGCAGACGTCTTTCCGCTCTTTCGCAGAGAAAGCGGAAACGCAATGCCCTGGCATGTGGATATAAAAGTGGGGGCCGGCATTTTTTATGGCCAAGGTATACATCCCTACTTTTTGCCAATGCTTGCGGTTTCAAGTTATTATGGACGCTGGACTTCCAGACTTCTGTTTGACAGGCAGGCCGGATACATTCCTGAACAGAGCCTGTTTCTTGAAAAAGATTATATGATGCCGCAGGCCTATGGGAAGCCTTACGATTATTTTCGCGCCGCCTTGGAAAACCGCTATGGAATCACGCGAACTCTCGATCTACTGTTTGATGGTGGCGTAAAATATTTTTACGCTCTGCCAGAGAAAAAAGCAGATTCTGTTACCGGGCTCTATTATTACGACATGCGTGAAACTTCTATCCCCTTTGCGAAAGCTGGTTTAGAGCAGGAGGTCAGCCGCGCCCTGTTTTATACGCTCTCCCTTTCTGCCGAAATACCCGTTCAGGAAATTGAAAATCATTCTCTTTTTGAGGCAGAGTTAGGGTTTGAATATTCTGTGAGCCGCGTAACGCTTTTGACTGACTTTGCCTATTCAACCGAGAGAAAAGACGGGAACCTTACGGTAGATCAGCGAGCTGTATGGAATGCCGGAATAGATTACCGTGCAACAAATGCTTTCAGCTTTTTTGCGCGGGCCGAAAACCTGCTGAATCAGGAAATCCGCGAGGTAGCCCTGTACGAAAGAAGCGGCTTTAAGGCAATGGCGGGAATGAGACTGCACCAGTAACACGGCTTGACGGCCCATAAACCATTGCCGGACTTGTTAGCATGAAGGCAGCACTCATTCCGTTTACACCCGTATTGGGAGATGTATCTGGAAATATTAACAGGCTTGCAGAAGCCGCCGAGAAAACCGAAGGCGATATTCTACTTTTTCCCGAGCTTGCTGCCTCCGGATATCTTTTAGAAAGACTCGTTCGCGATGCAGCTGTTTCTCCCAAAGATTCTCTCTGGGATCCGATTCGCCAAATTTCCAGAACAAAGGAAATTGTTATCGGAGCCGCTGTACGCCAATCTCACTGTTATTATAATGCCTCTCTCGTTTTTTCCGCCGGGGAACTCGTCTTCCTTCATAAAAAAATCTATCTTCCCACCTATGGCATGTTCGATGAAGCCCGCTATTTCTGTTCCGGCGAATCTCTGCCCGTGTACAATGGCGTGCTTGGCAAAACCGGAATTTTGATTTGTGAAGATGCCTGGCATCCCGCCCTGGCGTACGCGGTTTATGCAGCGGGAGCCGAACATGTTCTCGTTCCTTCGGCCTCTCCGGCGCGCGGATTTTCGCAGGAGCGCACCGGGATCTTAAGTTCGCGCAAATCCTGGAAAAATAGGCTTGAGGTGTATGCCGAGAGTTTTGCGCAGCAGTATCATTATGTAAACCTGAATACTGTAGAAGATGGAGTCACGTTTGGTGGTGAGTCGTTTACGGTTTTGCCTGGTGGTGGCCTGCGAGAGGAATCTCCCGGTGATCCCTTTATTTACGACATAATTGCCGAAGATTTTTCGCGCGCAGCACAAAGGGGTGGCCCCTGGCAGGACGAACAGTTTCAGCTTAATTCAAGACTTTTTAACGATGCAGATATTTCCCGGCGTGAAAAGGAGAAACCATGAAACTGCTGGAACAACTGCTGCCGCTGCCCGAGTTCCATATAGAAGAAGCAACCGAAATACTTACGAATGCATTCCGCAGAGAAATCCAAAAAACGGGACTTGGTCGCGTAGTGGTAGGCGTAAGTGGCGGAATAGATTCTGCCCTTACGCTCATGATTGCGGCAAAAGCTTTGGGACCGCAGAATGTCTTTGCCTTTTACATCCCATACAGAACGAGCTCTCCAGATTCTCTAAAACATGGCAAAGAGGTGGTAGCCGTTGCAGGAGTCGCTGCGGAAGAGATAAGCATTGCCGACATGGCAGACGCGTATTTTGCCGAACAGAAGGATATTTCTCCTCTAAGGATGGGGAATATAATGGCACGTTTAAGGATGATAGTATTGTACGATCAATCTGCCCGCATGGATGCTCTCGTTGCCGGCACCTCTAATAAAACGGAATCTCTCCTTGGCTATTCTACCCTATGGGGCGACATGGCCAGTGCTGTAAATCCAATTGGGGACCTCTATAAGCACCAGGTTCGTCTTTTGTCTGCTCATTTTGGAGTTCCCGATTCTATTCTCCAAAAGGCTCCGAGTGCGGATTTATGGGAAGGCCAGTCCGACGAGCAGGAGATTGGTTTAACGTATGATCTCATGGATCGCGTTTTGTTTCATCTTTTAGAAAGGGGGCTTTCTGTTCCGGAGGTTGAGACATTACTTTCTGGCGCTGGAGAAAAGCCAGAGACTGCTTCTTTTTTATGGAAGCGCATAGCCCGCAACCAGTTTAAGCGGAAGATGCCTGTTTTGATAAAAATTTCTGATGTTACCATTGACCGTGAGTTTCGGTATCCGCGCGACTGGGGTTTGTGAGGGGAACATGAAGCGTCAAGCCTCGCACATATTTTTTCGCCGAAAGCTTGGAAAGCATCGCTGCTGCCTTTTCGCTCGATTCCCGCTCATGAATTTCCCAGTGAACAATCATTCTGGAAAAAATATCAACGACCAGATACAGATAGTGGTACTGCCCGGCTACCCAGGATACCGTTACGGAAACAACAGCAAAAAAATGATTCAAACGACGTGCCACTTCAACGGCGAAAAACCAATAATTTATATCCCAAAAAATTGACTGTAAAAATCGCAACCACAGCAGCCAGTTTGGAAGCATTGATGAGAACAAGATTCCCGACAGAAAAATCAGTACTGTCAACGGAAAAAAACATGGAATTCTTTTGCTTTTCAGTGTATAATTACAGTAAAGAGAGGCATTAGTGTTCATTCAACTCATGAAAGGAAAAATCCACCGGGCTAACGTTACAGCGGCAGACCTGAACTACGAGGGCAGCCTTACGGTTGATGGCGCCCTTATGGACGCCGCAGGCCTGTTCGAGTTTGAAAAAGTCCAGGTCGTCAACGTGAACACGGGTTCCCGCCTGGAAACATACCTGATTCGCGGCGAAGAAGGTAGTGGAGATATCAGACTCAACGGTGCTGCCGCAAGGCTTGGCGCAGCCGGAGATAAAGTGATTATTATCGCCTACGCTCTAATGACGCCAGAAGAAGCAAAAACCCACCGCCCGCAAACAATTCTGGTAGACGAACAGAATAGAATTCGAACAAAGATATAACATGGAACGAATAAAGTTTGAATGCGAGCGCTCCGGTGCCATGATACCGGATGATCGCAAGGCAGAGGAACTGCTCACTCTGGCCAAATTTCTCGAAACAGAAAACCTGGCTCCCATTCTGGACGACGGTAAAATATCGGGAAACGCGGCAACAACGGCCTCCAGCGGAATTCTAATCACCAAAAGCGGGCGCGATGAAAATTCGCACAGCATTGAAGATATCGTGTATTTAACGCGCTTTGACGAACAGGAATGGAAAGCCAAATATTACTCCATGGACGACTCCATTCAGCCAAGCTCCGATGCGCCCCTGCATTATCTCGTCCTCAAAATGGCGGCAGACAGAGCGGGCTGGAAAAATCTCCCGCTGTACTCCATCCATGGCCATGCCCTGTCCACAGATGAAGACGCCAAAAAACTGAACCTTCCGATTTCCCTCGCCAAAACCGAGTTCTCTACTCGCGAAGACTACCAGGCCCTGCTGAGCCTGCTGGCGGAATACCCCTACCCGGAATACAAAACTTGGATACGCAGAGGCCATGGATTTGTGACCGTGGGTGCCAGTCTGGAAGAAATCATTGCAGAAGCGGAAAAACTTGTCAAGGCTGCTTCCGTTTAACGAGCTCTAAATAATTCCAGGAAAAATTGACGACGCAAACAGTCCCAAAACGATAATGCGCGGAACAGGCTACACCCGCCACGCGGTAGCGATCGTCGAGGAGATTGTTTCTCTGCTCGCGCCTAGGCATACCGTCATCGACAAGAAAACCTGCCACGACATGCCACGGCCTATTGTAGCCATACAAAATATTCTCTCCCATATACTCTTTCCAAGTGCCATATCGATTCATGCGCTGCGATGCATCGGCAACATCGCTGGTTATATGCCCAAAGGTCCCATGTTCTTTCTGGTCCAGACAAAGATCGCGGGCTCCCGCTGTCATCCCGCGCGATAACACAAGGGCCCCAACCGGTCTCTGATTTTTTAGCCAAGATATGGCCTCGTCTACAGCCGCGCCCGTCTCATCCGTCTGCAGTGGATAGGGCTTTCCAGGAAGCTGAATTTTTTTGTCTTTGTAGTACGATTTATAAGTTTCCAGATGCGAAATGTAACCAGAAGGATTTGCCCGCAGCCGATTGATTTCTTCAAAGATATCCTGCTCCAGGCGGGAAAGCTGGTATTGCGACTTGCTGGGCGGTTTTTTATCGCCTTCCAGTAACATCTCCGCGTGGCCACTTGCGGTGGCAACGCTGAACAGAATCATCCAGGCAAATATTCTCATTGGGAAACATTGCGCAATTCAGGATTTGCTGGCAATGATTTTTCGTTTTTGAATATCCAAAGTAAGATTGGCGCTGCGCGCGGGGTAATTTTTTGCCGACAAAAGTTAATTTTTCGCCGGAGTGGGTACCCTTCCTTTGTCCGTCCACCTGCGTTGGGAATGATTGCACCATCCGGTGGCGCAAGGCGTATCGAGCAGAATCTCCAAGGGTTCTTATTCTTTTCTGCCTTAGGCGGCACAAGATAATAGATTATGTCTCATACCCAAGGTTTTAGTAGGTACTAAAAATCCAGTATTATGTCTCATACCCAAGGCTTTGGTAGGTACTAAAAAGCCAGTATTATGTCTCATACCCAAGGTTTTAGTAGGTACTAAAAAGCCAGTATTATGTCTCATACCCAAGG
>DYPL01000022.1:0-2493 GCA_020719945.1 Turneriella parva | reverse complement strand
GTACTAAAAAGCCAGTATTATGTCTCATACCCAAGGTTTTAGTAGGTACTAAAAATGCCACAGAGGGAACGCTACGAAAAAGTATATTTCCACAGCAAATCTACATCGCAATTACATAAGAACAAAAAGCCCATCGCAAGGTAAAAGTACAAAGATTACGTTGCCACTCTGGCGACAAAACGATTTCTCTTTGGCTGTAAAGCAAAGTTTGCCCTTATTTAGCGGGCCTTTTCTTTCCAGAACCTTTCCGCTTCTTCAACTTATACACCAAACAAGCAGCGCTGCAAAAACAATTGACAATCTGCGCGCATGCCATGGTAGTCGGGCATGACGCTTCCCGCACACAACGATGCGAGTACTCTCGAGGCGGAGGTGCTCGCCATTGCCCACCGCCGCCACATGCATTCTTTTGCGCAGCATGTATTGCGTTCGCTTGCCGCATCGCTTTCGCCGGGGCGTTACCACCACACGCTGGAGGTTATCGTTCTTGCCGACCGTATTGCCCTGCATCATTTTTCTGATCAGCCGCAAACAGGACACGATGCCTTTGCCGCAGCACTTTTGCACGACATAACAAAAGAAATGTCTTCGGAAGAGCATCTCGAAATTTTGCGCAAAACCGATAGTCCGCGCGACTGGTTCAACGCACCGCCGCAGGTACTGCACTCCAAATCCGGGGCCGCAAAAGCGAAAGCCGATTATCCCGAACTTCCCATAGAGGTGATAGACGCGATTGCCTACCACACGACTGGTCACCCCGGGATGGATAACGCGGCGCGAACGCTCTTCTGTGCAGACTATCTTTCCGGTGGGGAATGGGTCGGCATGGAAGCCCGGATTTCTGAAACGCCCGACAAAATTTGTCTCGAAAAAGTAAAGACGGTTATCTGTAAGCTGGTTGACAGGGAGAAAGAGATTCAGGCTGATACGTCTCAGTTTTACAGGTCACTGATCGGAATATGATTCATCGCAAAGAAGTTCAACTCGACGCCCCCCGCTTTTCATGGCTGTCCTCGTTTTTACCACTCCTGCTGTTTTTAATTGCAGCCGTACTAACCATTTGGTTTTTCGTGCGCCTGTTTTCTCAATCCGAAATCGAATCCAGAATGGGGCACAAAAACCCCTTTGGAATCTTTATTTCTCTTACAGCCGGGTCTGGAGATAAAGACCTCAAGTATTTTGGGATTCTCGCTGTGTATCCCGAAACCCGCAGACTTGGCATCGTTTCTCTGTTTCCCGAAACCATCATGCGGGAGGGAGAAAAATCCATCGCAGAGCGCGTAACATCTTCTTCTCCCGACGAAGTCATAAAAGAGATGGAAAAACTATTGTCCTTAGATATTCCATATAGAATCAGCGGAAACGGGGAACATATAATCCGCCTTACTGATCTTGTTCAGGGAATTCCTTTTTTTCTCTATGTACCAGATCTTCTTCCCGGCGAAGCTTTTCCCACCGGTGAATTTGTTATGGATGGCTCGATTGTTCTGCCCTGGCTTTTTCCCGTCCACCAGACAGAATCTTCTCCTGCTGTTCAGTTGTTCCGCCATTACAGCTATGGATTAAATCTTTGGCAACACAGAACGGAAAAATGGAAACTCCTCAACAACAAAGAAGTCATGAGCCTGATGCTTTCCGGCACGGACGGAAATCTCCAGACTCGCGATCTTTTGTCGCTTGGCAATGCCTTTGTTTCGCAGGCTTGGATCCCACTTTTTCTCGAAGTGCCGGTAAAACGTTCCGGCAATTCTTTCATTACCGATCATGATTCTTTTGCTCTATTCTGGAAAAATTTTGAAGAACAGCTCACTGCTCCTGAAAATCCATTTCTTGAAATTCCTCCCAAAATGGAGGTAAAAAATGGAACCATGGTCGCCGGGCTTGCCCGCACCATGCGTCAGAAAATTTATCGAGAAGGAATAGAAGTGCTGGAATTTGCCAATGCCGACCACAATAATCATAAGCATACGGTTCTGCTCGATACCAATGCTCATTCGTATTATCTCAACACAATTGGAAACATGCTTGGCATAAAAAAGCTTTACCACACGGTAAACCGCTCGCTCTTTACTGACTCAGTCCTGATTCTCGGGGAGGACTACCAGACCATAGGAAAAACAGAATGACAGACAACGAACTACAGGAATCACTCAAAGAACTCGCCCGCGCTTTAGATCAAAAAAAGGCGGAGCACACGGTTGTACTAAATTTGCAGAAGGTTAGTTCCTATCTCAATTATTTTGTTATTGCTGGTGCTCTTTCTAATCTGCATGCCCGAAATCTCGCCAATGAGACTATTGACTTCATGAAAGAGCGCGGCATTCGCCTTGCTTACCACGACACCATGAATCCCGGCAGTGGCTGGATCACTCTGGATTTTGGTTCTTTTATTGTTCACATTCTTTCGGAGGACAAGCGTTCGTACTACGACTTGGAAGATTACTGGAATAATGCGGAGCGCATTGAGTGGTGACGATGGTTAGAGTTTTCTGT
>DYPL01000021.1 GCA_020719945.1 Turneriella parva | reverse complement strand
CACGGTCGAATGCGACAATTCGATTTCGCGTAATTGATGTAGCTGATGCGCGAGTGATGCGGCCTCCGGGACTGATTATTTAGTTCGAGTAACTTAAATTCAGACGCCCTCAATTTTTTCATCCAGTCGTAAAACGTATTCCTGGCAAGCCCGGCCCTTCGACAACCTTCTGAAATATTTTTGGCTTCCAGAACCATGATCAATAGGGCCGCTTTTCTTCGCACCTCATTGTCGCGGATTCCCTTCAAATTTTGCTGGATTTTTCTATGTACCTCTTTCAATAATCTGTCAGATATGTCTACGGGTTGCAAGAAAAAAAAATATATTATAAGAACTATAAAGCCACCACAAAATAAAATAAAATGAGAACGGTAGCCGCTTCGGGGGTACAGTAACACCTGCCGGGGGGAAACTAAGCCGCGCGCAGCGCCCTTTTTACCTAAAAAAAGGATTGACCAACCGGATAATTAAATTATTCTTTCCCGTGGAACCGAGTACAAAAGGACAGATATTGAACGCGGCAAAAGATGAATTTGCTAGGGTTGGTTTTTCCGGTGCGCGCATGGATTCTATTGCCAAAAACGCCGGGGTCAATAAAGCCATGATCCACTATTATTTTTCCACCAAAGAACAACTCTACGAATCTGTGATAGAAAGACTCTCCGAAGAAATCCATGCTTCGGATTCTCTCGTAAACAGCATTATTGAAATGGATTTGCCTGTTCAGGACAGATTAAACGCCATTTTATACTTTTTTGTCAAGCAGCATTTTCAGTGTTTCGACGAAGACATGATCCGTATTATCCACTGGGAAAAACTGGAGAAGGGAACGTTTTCGGCTTTTCCGGCACGGCTCATGATGGGTATGGGTAAACTCACTATACTTATTAAGGAAGGAATTTCAATAAAAGTTTTTGAAACTTTGCATCCGGAACTCGTCGTGATGCAGTTTGTTTCATCTTTGCTGTTTTATCTCAGTACGACGAGTACGGCTTCCATAAAACATGTATTGCCCCAATACGAGTGGGAATCATTTTATGACTTTTTGAAAACATCTGTTTTTAAGACGCTTGCCGTTGCAGAGAAAATCCCGGAACTATCCGCCATCCCAGAGGGTCTAATTCAAATGATTGATCAATTCCTTTCCCGAAACAAAACCGAAATCCCGGAAGGTTCTCCATGAAACAAAAGCTCCTGTTTTCTATTTACGCAATTTTTTTAACGTTTGGCCACGCCATGGGGGAGGAGCCAAAAGCGACAGAAGAACAGAACATTTACATCAACGGAATGAAAATTCCTCTGGCCGATGCCCTGGAGCTCGTGTTGCGAAACAACCTTACGCTGCGCAAATCCAAATATGATGTGATCATGTCGGATTCTGCCGAGCGTCGTGCCCGCAAAAAGTATGCGCCTGTCGTAGATGTGGAGGCCAGCGTACTCAAACGGAAGCAGCCAGCTTCCGGAGGTACTGTTTTTTCGGGCGATGAATTTGAACAATACGAACTCACTGCCAGCATCAGTAAGCTTTTTGGCACGGGTACCGTCCTCTCTGCCGGCATTACGCAGCATCTTTCGGACAGCAACGATCCTGAAATTCCCATGCTGAAAGACCAGGATCCTGCTTATTACAAGCCTTCTCTTTTCTTCAGTGTCCAGCAGGAACTGCTCAAAAATTCGTTCGGCGAAAATCATCGAAGGGAAGATAAACTCAACAAGCTGAATTCTGCCATCACGCGTTCCGCTCTTCTCGACCAGCTCTCTGGCCTTGTCGTTCAGGCGCTCATAGATTACTGGCAAGTGACGATAGAAAAAAAGGGAGTCGAGAACGCTCAAAAAGAAGTCGAGACCGCCACGTATGTTCGCAATACCATTGCCCGCAATGTTCGCCTTGGTATTTCTGAGCAGTACGAACTCAACCAGTACAACTCCATCGTTGCTTCTGCCGAAAGCCGCCTGAGCCAGCGCGAACAGGCTAACCGCGAAGCTGTTAGAACTCTGCTGCGCACAGTGAACATGCCCCCCGAAACCCAGGTCTCCGGGATTACCGATCTCACCGACGTTTTACCTTCGCTGAACGAGCAGGAGTCTCTGGAGGCCGCCTTTTCCAAACGCATCGATTACCGCAATGCATTGCGCGCTCTCGAGATTGCCCGCGAGTCCAGAAAAATCAGCGAGAACAATGCTTTGCCTTCTCTGTCTGCCATTTTATCTGTGCAGGGAAACGGGCAGGACGAGGATATTCTTACCGCAAATGCCGACTTGCCGGGATTTACATATCCGACATGGCAGGCTTCTGTAAAAATGAGCTATCCACTGTGGGATGAGGAAATTCGCACCTCTGTGCGCGATTCACGTCTGACCATTAAACAGCGCGAAATAGAAATAGAGGAACTCAAAAGTGAAATTCGCGACGATGTTCTGAATCGTCTGGAGCATGTTCGCCTTGCCCACGACGTTCTTCTGAAAACGCGCCGCGTTCGCACAGAGTCCGAGGCCTACTATGCCAAAGTAATAGCTCGCAGCAACCAGGGTCGCCTGAATGCAACTGTCGTAAAAATTGCCATGGATTCCTTGAATTCATCGCGGCAGGAAGAATTAGCACGCCTCATTGAATTCAATGTTGCGCTGCTTCGCCTGGATCTCGCAAAAAATGAAATTTTTGAACGCTACCAGATTGATATTGAAAAACTGATAGCGGAGGTGGAATAATGAATAAACTCATCGCGGCTTTAATTCACCGCTCTGTTCTTGGCAATCTTGCCTCTTTTGCCGTTATTGTGCTCGGATTGTTTTCCATGTTCTCGCTGCAGCGCGAGGCTTTTCCCAATATCGACTTTGACATTGTTCTCGTAGAGACCGTGTACCCGGGAGCATCTCCCGATGAGGTAGAGAAACTCGTTACGATTCCTTTAGAGCGCAAGCTCAAAGGGCTAGACAATATAAAGAGCTCTTCTTCAACATCTCTCGATTCGCGCTCTACCGTAGTTTTAACGTTAGAGCCAGATTTAAAGGACAAGCTGTCTACTCTTCAGGAAATCCGCGATGCCGTAGATTCCGCCGAACGGGAATTTCCTTCGGATGTAGAAGACTCTGTAGTCATGGAAATTTCAACCTCGAGATCGGCGATTATTGAAGTCGCCGTTTCTGCAAAGGATTCCTCTGTGACGGAACATGAACTGCGCGAATGGGCAGACCGCCTGCAGGACCAGGCAGAGACGATTCAAGATGTAGCAACCGTAGAACTGCGCGGCTACCGCAATCGTGAAATGTTTGTCGATATTATACCGGAGCGCCTGTTTGCGTTTAATGTTTCGGCAGACGATGTCGTTGCAGCCATTGCCGCCCGCAATATCAACTTTCCTGGTGGAGAAGTTACTGACGGGGGAAAAGAATACGCACTGCGCACCGTTAAGGAGTTCGCGACGGCTCCGGAGATTGCTGACCTCGTGGTTCGTTCTAACGATATAGGTCGCTCTGTTACCGTGGGCGATGTCGCCCGCGTGCGCGATTCTTTTGAAGAAAACAATGTTATCGAAAAAGCCAACGGAGAAAAGGCCATTATTCTCACGGTACTTAAAAAAGAAAAGGGCGATGCCATTGATCTCGTAGACGAAGTGCTGTCTATGATTCATCAACTGAAGCAGACAAAAGGAGCCGAAAAAATTGAATTCACGACAATGAATGATTTGTCGTATTTTATTCGCCGTCGCCTGAGCGTGCTCATTGGGAATGTTTCTGTGGGTATTCTTCTCGTTGCCATTTCTCTCTATCTTTTTCTTGGCTGGCGCGTGGCCATTATGGTTGCCATCGGAATTCCCATTTCTTTTGCCGCTACCTTTTTATTCATGAAGCTGTTTGGTGTCAGCATCAATCTTCTAAGCCTGTTTGGTCTCATCATTGTGTCCGGAATGATTGTGGACGATGCCATTGTGATTGGTGAAAACTTTTACAGGCATCTTGAAAAGGGCCTTTCCCCCGTGAGAGCCGCCATTGTGGGCACCACCGAAATGGTGGCTCCCGTATCTGCTGCCATTTTCACGACTATAGTGGCATTCGCACCGTTGCTGATGATTGGCGGGATTATGGGCAAATTTATGTCGAACCTTCCCATGGTAGTCATCATTGCTCTGTTGGCCTCTCTGGTAGAAAGTATCTTTGTATTGCCCAGCCACCTTGTCGATATTAGTCCCAAAAAAAAGAAAGGCGAAATGCCGCACGAAAGCCGGTTTGAAGCAAAACTGTACAACCTTCTGCTTCGTTTTTACCGTCCCGTGATTGAATGGGCCGTGCCCAACCGCTATACGGTGATTGTTATTACGATAGGCGTTGTTCTCTTGGGCTTTTCTCTGTTGCCCAAAGTTGGGTTTGTACTGTTTCCCAAAAACAACATAGAAACGATTTTTATAAAGGCAGAAGCAGCCCAGGGAATATCGCTCTCCGAAATGGAGAAGAAAATTTCGTTCTTTGAACACGGTGTATCCGTGCTGCCCAAAGAAGAGCTGACCGATTATTCTGCCCGAATCGGCATACACCAGGAGAGCTCTGCCGATCCTTTTACCAAAATCGGAAAAAAGTTTGGGCAGGTGACTCTGTATCTTACTCCAGAGAATACCCGCGCGCGCACGGCGGGAGAAATTATTCTATATCTGCAAAAGCACCTGGATCCATCGAATCCTGTTGTTTTTGCCGGCTTTTCTGAACAGGACAATCTGCTGTATATAATGCGTCGTGATAGAATCATGCAGGCATACAGCCCCGCCGCGCCCGGACGCATTGCAAAAAGTTATGTCGTTGATTCGGATGTATGGCTCAAGGGGGTTCTGCTGCCCGGTAATAATCTGGTGGCAGCCTATACCATCGCAAATGAATTTATTGTGGTAGATCCGACAACAGGAAAAGTCATTCAGAAAAAAGAGTACGATCTAAAACGATTTGATTCGCCATCATTTGCGACATTTGCGCCGGACGCATCCAAAGGATTCCTTTTTACGGAGCTTGGCGATGTGTTTGAACTCACGCCACAATCGCTCAAAAGAACCAAAAAGGCAAAACTCAGTGAACCAGTAAACTCCATCGCCTGGGATGAAAAAGCCGAAAACTTTTATGTAGGATCCCGCGCCGGGACGGTTACGCAATTCCATGCTAAAAATCTTAAAAAAGGCTTTGTGATTCGCCATGCGCTTACCCGCGCAGAACCGCCCGAAAAAAATGGTAAGCCGGCTTTTGCGCGTCTGGCTCCCGTGACAGATGTATTGGTACGGGGTGACAAACTGTTGTTTACCGCAACCGACGGTTTTTTGAGAGAAGTTTCCATAACACAGAAGAAATTATTAAAGGAGACTAAGTATTCGCAGGAAGGTCTTTATTCGATTATTCCTGCCAGAGAAAACAGAATTTATCTTGGTCTTATCGATGGTCTCATCTCTGTTGTTCCAGAGCAATTGAATTCTTCCCGGAGCGTTTCCTTTTCGGGAACTCCGCAATTCTTTCCCGATGCTGAAAAAGCGGGCATTCTTCCGGGAACCCATGGATTGTTGCTGGAAAACGGTGGCAGCCTTCGCGTTATCCAGAATGGAGAGCGCTGGCTCGAAAAAATTGAATATATGCAGGCTGGTGGTGGCCCGCCCGTGGGGGCTCCCGTCCAGTTTGAAATTAGGGGCGATGATTTTGAAGAGCTGCGCAGCGTATCGCGGCAGGTCAAAGAGATTCTCTCCGGAGTTGAAGGCGTCTATGATATTCGCGACAACCAGGAAGAGGGCAAGCAGGAGTTCCACGTTCAGATTAATGAGGCGCGCGCTGCTATGGCGGGGGTGAGCGTAACGCAAATTGCGAGTACCATACAGACATTCTTTGAAGGCCGAGTGGCATCTTCAATTAAAGAGGCAGACGAAGAAATTGATATTCGCGTTATTCTGCCAGAAAACTACAGAAATTCTCTCGATTCATTAAAGCAGGTGAAAGTGCGCAACAATTTTGGCAATCTGGTTCCCATCACGGAGCTTGCCTGGTTCGAGAAAAAAGATGGAGTTTCGCTGATAACACATTCCGATTTTATCCGCACTATTTACATTAAGGCCAACATTGACGAGAACAGAAATTCTTCCGTGCGCGTCAATACCGAGCTCATGAGCAAAACAAAAGCAATACGGGAAGCGCATCCCAATTTGACATTTAAGGCGGGCGGAGAATACGAAGACACGCAGGATTCCATGAAGGATCTCGGGTTTTCTTTCCTCATAGCTGTTTTGGGAATAATGATTATTTTAGTCCTCATGTTTGGCAATATGCGCCATCCGCGCGTGGTCATGATGGCCATCCCCCTTGGCCTCGTGGGTGTTATTTTTACTTTCTTTATCCACAAGGTATTCTGGATCCCAAATTTAACGCTCAGCTTTCTGGCTACGTTTGGAATTATTGGTCTGGCCGGCGTGGTGGTAAACGATGCCATTGTTCTCGTCGATTATATCAACAAATTGCGCGCGCAGGGAAAAAGCCGGGACCAGGCCGTCGTGGAGGCCGGAACCACGCGCCTTCGCGCCGTATTGCTCACCACCATCACAACTCTCTTTGGGCTTCTACCTACCGCATATGGCATAGGAGGCGATGATCCTTTCTTGAAGCCAATGGCAATTACGATAGCATGGGGATTGACCTTTGCCACTCTCATCACTTTGATTGTAATTCCCGTGTATTACACCATCTGGGAAGACAGGGCGTATATTTTTCATAGAGTGATTACCAAACATTTGCGCGAACCGGAGAAGGATTGATATGGCTAAAAAACAAATACTATCCGAAGAAATGCAGGAATTTCGGGATAACGCTTTTCGCTTGAAGGGCGACGATCTGATGCAACTTCTCAATATTATCGATTCCGATAAAGACGCGGAGAAATATGAAATATTGCGGGAGGCTTGGTTTGCCCTGGAACATCCTTCCATTGTCAGGGCTCCCATGGAAATTAGAATCTGGACGCACTTTTACGAGCGCTATCTGCTGCGGCTCGGCATGATCGTTTGGGCTGTGATTGCCATGGTTTTATTGAAGGGATATTTTCAGGGAGATTTGTCTTCTGCACAACGGCCTGCCCTTGCTGCGGGTGCATTGCTGCTGTGGGCCCTGTGGCATGTCTGGATGGCTTTTCTGGAATCCAGTCCCAGTCGCGGTGGTAGCAGTTTTTTGCGCCGCAGCATGAATATTCGAGTAGTCACCAAAGACGGCAAACCGCTTTCTTTCTGGAAATCGTTCCTGCGCAGTTTTTTCAAAGGATTTCCCATCAATCTCTTCGTTACGGTTACCATGGAGCATTCTTCTCAGGTGCGTGGGATTCACGATAAAATCTTCGGTACCTATGTAGTTCGCGTGCGCGACGAATCCATATCAGAGAATGACATCGCCCGTTTTATCCGAGAAAACTACCGGTAACGCTGCGACAGAATGCGGAAATAATTTTCTGCCGTAATGAATCGGTTTGCGCGCGTAGCCATGCGCCGGTGGTAGGCGGATCCCCTCAGATGGGAAACGAGCCCGCTGTGCAAACCCGTTCCTCCAATCATTTCCGGCAGATCTTTTCCGGGAAACAGTTTTGTGAATAGCGCCGTCATGATTCCCTTTACGTCTCCCGAACCGTTTACGAGAGCGGGCAGACTTTTAGGCGTAAGAGGGTGGCTGCTCGAATACGAATATGTTTTACGAAAGGGCAATGCTAATACTGCTGGATGAGAGAGAAAGTCTACAAAGATATCCAGTTTTGAGAGCGCCTTCCGGGGGATGCCGAAAAAATGCTCCCGGCTCGCAAATCCAGCATCTACAGAAAAAGTGAGCGAGACAGAAAATCCATGGTGCAATACAGTAAACAGGGCCGTATCGGCCACCCAGAGTACGGCACCCAAGGGAATATTCCTTACAGCATTATCCACTTGTGGACCACCTAGAATGAAATAATCCGGTTTTTCTATTTTTTCTGGAAACGTAAAAGCCTTCCAAAGTTCTGCATTTCTGCGGGCATTGTATTCCCAGATTTTAGTGAAATGGCGCAGGGTTTTTAATCTTCCAGCAGCGTAAGCGAGAGAATTGCGAAGGCAGTTGTCTATGGTCTCTCTGTACATAGAAGCGGGAAAAGAAGGATGCACCACAACGGTGAGAGAATCTTCGGGACGGATGGAGTGCAGAAACTCAATCCATTGATCCGCTGATACAATGATACCTGGACCCGGATTCCACTGTTCTCCGCCCGTTGGGATCCATGCTTCAAAGAACGATTCTGCTTCTCTCCATTCTGCACGGTACGGTCCTACATAAATCAGTTTTCCTGGATTTTCTTTGCGCAATGCTGTGAGCAGCTGCATCTCGCGCGTTGTACCCCGTTCGCTATACAATGGACTATTCAGAAAAGGCAAATAGTATCGTCCTTCTTTTTCGATAAGTATCCATTGAAGTATTTCTTCGATGCATTGTCTACTCTGTTCCATGAACGAATTCCACAATAATATCTTTTTGGACTTCTACGGAGTGGTTGCATTCCAGCGTTACCGTGAGCGGCAACTGGTGCCCGCTTGGCTCTAACGGCTGCAGACTGGATTGAAAAAAATCTGCAATATTGGCGGCGAGCTCAAAGGAATACAAATACTTCTCTTTTTCTGTTACGGACAATTCCATGCTTTTGGATTTCCCATCGCCGAGGATAAGAATAGGCGTGGGGCAGGGTTTCCTGCGTGAAAACGATAGCGTTTTTCCTGCAAAGTAGAGTGAGTCGATTGCTTTTTTGTTCAGCGCAGGTTCGGAAATACTGTATTGCAGTCGCTTGTGCGAAGAGCGGCAGGGCACTTGGTTAGCGCAAATCTGCAAGTCGCTGCTGCAGGCAACAAGAACCAGTGCAAGAGGGAGCAACCAGAGAAATCGTTTCATGGGAAAAGTGGCAACAGGAACGCCAAAATAAACACACCGGATAGAGAGACGAGTACTCCCGTTTTGGTTGCGTTGTCAGGATTGTCTGCCACGCGGTCCGTCTGGCCAATGTAATTGCGGATGAGAAAGAAAGCGAGCATGATGAGAAGCATTTTTGCAGAGAATAGGGAGGCATACTCAAAATTGCCCAGGCTGCGGCGGTAGAGAATGAACAGACCAGCTCCGGAAACAAGAGAAACGCTGAAAGAGTACAGCATGTACTGCATAGCCTGGTTGATTACGATGGATCTTAAAGAAATAAAAAAATCATAATCTCGGAAGGAGCGCGTGATGGGAGAAAAAACGAACAGGAAAAAAAAAGCGGCTCCCGTCCAGAGGGCGCCGCTGACCGCATGAACAGTAACAAGCATTATACGGAGCAGTTCCATGCGTGAAATTGTTACTCTTCTTGTACGTAATACAGTTCGAGGAGATTTCCAGATGGGTCGGCAATAATCAGTTTTTCTCCAGATGCTATCTCAACGGGTCCGGATACAATCTTAATGCGCTCTTTTTCAATGAACTGCAGCGCGTCTGTAAAGTCGTCTATGTCCATGGAAAAAGAAATCAGCGGAAAAGAAGTCGGCAATGCCTTGTCAGTTTTAAACAATCTGAATCGTATATTCTCAAAGGATATTTCTGCAGAATCGTCTTCTTTTGATATTTCATCAAAATCAAAAAACATGGTGTAGAAGTTTACGGATTCTTCTATATTAGATGTCGGTACATTTAAATGTTTAAGTTCTTCTATTACTATCATACTATTCATTCCTCATTGTTTTTTTCAACAACCTGCTAAAGTCAGATATCGACTTTGGAACCTGCTTTCAAGTCTTTTTTAAGAAATCGGCGTAAACGGGCGGTTATTCTGCTTCCGGGCCAAACGAAAAGCCAAACGAGAAAGAAAAGGGTGCTGTAATGGCAGCTCCTGGTTTTGGGTACTGCGAAGTAAGATAACCCGCTCCATGGAATGCATGTTCTCCAGGGTAGTGCGAATAGACAATGCTCAAAACTTCCTTTTTGCTTTTTCCAATCAGATTGGGCATTTCCGTTTTGGAATATTCTCCTTGAAACCAGGGCAGGGAGGTCATTGGTTTCACCTGGATTTCCTTTCCTCTGTGAATGTTGGTGATAATTCTTTCCAAGACTTTTCGGAATGCCGGGGCCGCTACAGATCCGCCCTGGTAGGCACCTCCGCGAGGTTCATCGAACATGATAAAAATGCTGATTTCAGGGTTGTCGCATGGAAAATACCCGATAAAAGATGCGATATGTTTATTCTTTAAATATCCTGTAGAATCTGACTTAATCGATGTCCCTGTTTTGCCGCATACTTTTTGTTCTCCGCCTATACTGGCCAGCGCACCGGTTCCCGCAGAGGATACCACGCTTTCGAGATAATGGCGCACCTTAGAGCCTTCTTCGTTATTCAGGATGCGGAGCTTTTTTCGGGGAGAAAACAGTTTTACTTCCTTGCCGTCTGCCGTCGTGATGGATTCGACAATCATGGGTTTCTGGAGATAACCTCCGTTTGCCATGGCATTGGCTGCGGTAATCAGTTGAATGCCCGTGGCGGATATTCCGTGGCCAATGGGTACAGACATTTTTCGATAGACATCCCAGGTTTGTGCGCGGGGTAAAAATCCAGATGCTTCTGCCGGCAGATCCATTTCGGTAGAGCTGCCAAACCCCAGAGACTGAAGCGTGTTGTGCATGCGGTCTACCCTAACGGGCCAGGCCGCTTCTATGATTCCCGTATTGCAGGAATTCTGGATCACCTGCCGCAACGTCTGTTTACCGTGAACGCCCCAGCAGCCCGTTTTTGCGCCATTGTGTTCAAAGTGGCCGGGGCAGTAATAGGTGCGCGTTTCATCGAGCAGGTTTTCGCGAATAATGGAAGCCAGAGTAAAAATCTTAAACGTGGAGCCGGGCTCAAAAGAATCTGTAATGGCGCGGTTGCGATGATTCGCTTCCGGAAAGCTGGTGGCAGAATTCGGATCAAAATCGGGCAGGGATGACATTGCGAGGACTTTTCCGGTAGCGACTTCAGAGACAATACCAACCGCCCCAATAGAATTTGTCTCCCGGTATGTTTCGCCCAGGATGTTTTCGAGCTGGTACTGAATATAGGCATTGATGGTAAGCGATACATTCCTTCCCATTCTCTGCTTTGTGTCGGAGGTTGTTAAATCTGCATTGTATTGATATTCAATGCCAGAGAGGCCCTCTGTGTCAACGCCGGTAAAACCGAGCACGGCAGAAGCAAGATGTCCGTTGGGATAAAAACGGTCTGGCTCTCTCGAAAAATCGAGACCCAGAATTTTCATTTCTTCCAGTTTTTTTCCCACAGATTCCGGGATTTTTCTTTTAATGTACAAGAAAGATTTGTCTTTCTGCGAAAGCGTCTTCTGGAGTTCATTGGATGGAATACCCAGAATGCTGGATATTTTTTCTGCCACAGACGCCGGGTTTTCTATCTGTCCGGGTCTTGCACCCACAGATGCAGTATCGAGAGTGATGGCAAGTTCATGCCCCACGGAGTCCAGAATCATTCCACGCCGAATGGGTTCGGGAACAGGCCGCACAGAGGAGGGGAGAGGGCTGGCAAAAAACAGTTCCGCCGCACGCAAAACCAGAATCACGTAAATGGCGGAAAGAAGACCGGCTGCAATGTAGTAGGAATTTAAGCGGTTGGATTTCATAGATCATTGCGTCGGAAAAAACACAACGCCGCGTAACTGCTTGCAGGGCAAAAGGCCTCTGTGTCGTGAGTCAATGGAAGCATCCGCATTCTCACCGGTTACAAAGCATGCATTTTCCGGTACAGCAATTTTTTCCCAATGGGGCGGAAAGGGCCATTCCGTATTTTCTGGAAACGAAATCCAGCCCGGATTCTTTTGTCGTATAATATTCTTTTTCCAGCTTTGTATGGTAACGCCATTGACATCCAAGCTGTGTGGCTTAAGTCGCACGGTATCTCCAGGACAGGCGCGGATTATTTTTATGCGAAGGCTCCCGCCTGTATCAAAGACGACTGTCTTGTTTCTGTGGCAAAAGTTTTTGTCTTGCAGAGAAATTTTTTCTATCCAGACAAAATCACCGCTATGGTATGCTGGCTCCATGGATTCTCCGGACACGACAATGACATCAACAAAAAACTTCTGGGCACTTCCGGCTAACAGAAGGCCGGCTAGCGTAGCGTACAATAAAGCTGACAACACGCGCATGGATCAATGTGGCAGGTCCTGTTCGGAAAGCAGTCTGAGAACATCCTCCAGTGCGGGCCATTGAGAAGCAGAGATGCGCGAGAGTACATAGTCCGATACAGAATAGGAAGGGTTTTCCGGTCTGCCAACTCCCAGGCGAATTCGATGAAAATCTGCATTGGAAAATACGCGAAGAATATCGCGCAGTCCGTTATGGCCCTTGTGTCCTCCCCCAAATTTATAGCGAACCTGTCCCGGAAGCAGTTCTATTTCGTCGTGAAAAACGACAATATTCTCAGGAGAAATTCTCCACTTTTTAGCAGCGGCCTGCAGGGCCTTTCCACTCAGGTTCATGAAGGTCTGGGGAAAAATCAGATAGATCCGGTCGTCATTCCGGGTAATTTCTCCCGTGAGAGAATGCAGAGGGGCAGATTCTTTGAGCGACACCGGAAAAAGACTTCGAAGAATCTCGGCTCCCAGATTGTGGCGGGTGCCTTCATATTTGTTCCCGGGATTTCCAAGCCCTGCGTACAGATAATCCATGGAATACACTTGACAGGGCTTGCCCGCCGTAAAGGGAAATGCATGCAGCTTCTCCATTTTGTTCACCGCGCCGAAGCTCTGGAGTTTCCACTGCCGGTGGCATATTAATCATTTCGGGAAAGGGTGCTCTGCCCTCGCTTTCTTTCGTCAGTGCCCTGCTCGGCGCCCATCCGCAGGAGGATCTCCTTTCCGTCGCGCGGCGACTGTTAGATCCGGTTCAGAGTACGCAATTCTCTCACTTTGCAGGAATGCTGGACAGGGAAGCTTATGGGGCAGCCTTTGCGGCGCATCTTTTTCGCCAAAAGGGTGATTGGAGTCGGGTACTTTCCTGCAGGTAGGAAATATTTTGTTGTCTTTATTGCTTTGTTCCCGTCACAGAGTACGCAGGGCAAGAGGTTAATTGTAAAACGAGCAGGATTGATGCACGCATTTTTTAGCAGTTTCCCGTAAAGTGCGTTATACTTTTTCTCGATTCTATACAATACACCAATAGAGAGTGCACGTTATATAGATGTGTTGCCCAGAACGGAAACGTTCAGAAAAATTATAGTGTGATAGGAAGGAGCAATGAAACAAATTCGGATACTACTGATAACCGCCATTTTTTTGATGGCGCAATCCGCGTTTCCTTGGTTTGAGGAATTCAGGCAGTCGGTAAAAGGCAAGTCCATGGGGAATGCTTCTTATAGCACATTCGATGGCGTTGCATCCCTGTATTACAATCCTGCTTCCATTGCTCATCAGAAAACCGTCGATGTCATGATGTCGGTTTTTGAGCCGGCTGGAGGATTTACTAAATTTGACGATGGCTCATCGCTTTTTCAGTTCGATATGTCCGTAGTTACACCTTTTGCCAATCCAGTGAATTTGAAAACGGCGGGCTGGGTAGACGATTTTATTACCACAGACGCAGGTTTTGGGCTTTCTTTTATCCAGCAGTCGTACGATTCGGGCGATGGCACGGCCACGGTTGCCCAGCGCTATGTGGGTCTCTCTTATGCCAAACGACTCGATGACGTTTTATTCAAAGGAGCGCGCCTTTCTGTTGGAATTACGGGGAATATATATATGCTCAGTTTTGCTGGACAGGATGTAGAGAACAACGCTGCCTTTAAGAATACAGATTCGGCTGCCTTTTCTCCCGATATAGGCGTAATCTATAATTTTTCGGATGATATTCTCGTCTCTGTCATTGTGGAAAACCTGCTTCCGACTTCGCTTTCTCCCTTTAAAGACGGAGAGCGGCTCACTTCCAATACCATACTTGGCCTTTCGTATGCCTTTGGCGACATTGGTGCTCTTCCCCTGTTACAGGACATTACAATCAACGGCGCCTGGAAAATGATCTCTCCAGCAGACCAGGGCGCAAATTCTACGTCTAATCTGGCGGGAACGGATACGTACCATGTGGGCTGGGAATCGTGGTACAAAATTCCAGAGATCGAAGTGGCTGCACGCAGCGGTTTTTCCATGGGAGATATGGAGTACTCGGAGTTCGATTTTGGTTTAGGGATAGGCCGCGCCATAGACCCCGCTCAAAAACATCGCGTAGATTTGGATATGGCCTGGGCATGGTCGAGTATGTTCAATGGCATGGGAGCGGACCACCGGTATTATGTTTCTCTTCTCTATAAATACAAGTTCGATTCCCATTTGCTGCCAAAACAAAAGGTGCAGAGAAGTCTGGACGTTAAGGAAGACTTGACTCCTGAGACACCCGAGGAAACGACACCGCCCAAAACAGAAAACGGAAAAGCAAAGATTAAGGTAAAATCAAAGGGGCAGTAAATGTTGAGACTACTTTCTGCGGCACTCATAGCCTTTAGTTCTTTGTCTGCCACAAGTTTTTATTATTATAACGATTACAGCGGTGGCGCGACGAGTGTTGTCTGGTATGGGCGGGATGGGGCAACAACGACTGCTTCCTCATCATTGGACGAAAGCATTGCATCTGGTGTACTTGTTTTCAACAATAAAATGCATCAGAATGGGTCGCTTTATGGAATCTGGCTTGGAAGAATGCAGCGGGAAGGTGACACCTATTCTGCTTCATCGCAAAAACCGTTTGGCGTTCAGGTAATAAAATCAGCCGCGAGACTGGATCCGAGCAACGATACTTCCAATCCAGAATCGCATAGGCACATGAGTGGGATGAGCTTTTATCTGTACAGCGATGAAGCCATTTTTACCGGAGGTGGTCAGGTTTTATCTGATTTTACCTACATGTACGAGATCTATCGCTCTCAGCGCACTGCATACCAGTCTCCGAACGATTGGAGTACAACAGGTTTGCCCCTGAGCATGTGGGGATATTATTATGCTGCAGAGACTAATTTCTCTATGGTTTCCAGCGTTCGACCAGATAATACAACAATAGATCTCAGTTACCAGGGTATTGGCAGCCAGCAGGTAGAGTGGAATTACGATGACAGGTACTCGAGTTGCGAGAGCGGAGGCGGAGCGTGTTTTGATAATTCCGGGGGAGGCGCAGACGACAATGGTACACTCAATGCAAATCCTGTCAATACCAATCTCATTGGAATTCGGATGGTTCACAATGGGGATACAATTCGTTTCTTTATCAATCCGGATCCCGATGACAATGACAGTCTTCCAAATGAATATATAGAAACGGGTTCTGTAGGAGCAACCTTCAGCAATAACTTAAAATTCATGTTTGGGGTGGAATCTGCCAGAGCCGATACAGAAAGCCAAGCTGTCACGTTTGACAATCTTCTCGTTCGCTCGGTTGCCGATGGAGAAACCACCTATGCTGAAATGAATCCAACGCAGGTGCGCGCCGGAGATGTCGTGCCATTCTCCATGGTCATAAGCCCAACGCTCAATATAGACGATGCCGGCATTGCCGAGATTAAGATTGCCAAACCTTCTGTTTATGCAGCATGGAATATTAATTCCTTTGGCGTGTATACTACCCATGGCGGTGGTGCGGCCTGGAGTGAAATAGCCGCTCTCAAAAGCCATGCAGTAAACAACAAGGGTGCGGATTGTTCTTACAGCGTTCCCGCCGACGGTGGGGTAGATGCCTGTACCAGCGGCAACGATCTCATTTTAAGATTTCGCGCCGTCTCTTCTGCCGATAACGATGTCATCAAACCCGGCGATGCCGAAAAGCGCATTGGCATCACGTTTACGTTTACGGCTCCAGCAACTCCCGATGCGGTCGGAGCGGAATTTGGCATTTTTGCGCGAAACGAAAAATACAATGCTTCGCACACAGATAACACAAGCGGAACCGATGGACTTCACTATGCAACCACAGGGTGGCAGAAGGTGCGCGCCGGCAATGCGCATACTTGGACGGCAAATCTACTCAAGGTAAAAGTGCTGGATCTGCCTGTCGGGTATTCCGCGTTTTCTCCCTCTGTATTTTACGTGGGCTTTCCGCAGGATCTTGCAAATTACATAGCAACGCCAAACGATCCCAATAATTCTGGAATAGACAAAGTAGAATTTGAAATGTACAGCCAGACGTATACAGAAGGCAGCGGAACCTGTACGGGTGCTGGTATTTCTGCCACAAACCCGGATTGTTATGTCGTCAACGCAGCAGTCCCCTGGTCAGATTTTGGTGTGAGTGGAACTAACTTTGCCACCAGTTTGCTCGACGCTGGATTAAGCTCTTCGCTGGCTGGCAATACGGCGGTTGTGCAGTTTAATTCTTCCGCCATGATTCCTGGAGACGGCGGTCTGGATAAAATTACCTTTCCCGGAACGGCAACTCCATCGGTTACTACTCCCTCCTATTTTCGCATAAAAAGCCGGGTTTATAACACTTCTCTGTCTGCGAGTTCCACCGATACTACAACGGGAATATTCCCGGCGTTTGGTCAGTTCTTTGTATTGCGCCCTGCCAAACCGGTTGCCACCGCCATGATTTCGCCTTCTATTGCCTGCAATTCCAATGCAGCGGCGTATGGACCCAATGCTCCGCCGGCGGAACCCAACTATACCCTTTGCAATAATACGGATTCTTCTGATGTATCCTTTCAGCTTACAAACCAGGGAAAGGACGGAAATAATATAAAAACAGTTCGTCTCAATTTACCAGATGTGATTACTTCGGTTACGGGCGTTTCTGTGAGCGTGGTTCAGGGAGGGGAATCGTTCTCTTTTACGAATACAACCCATCCAGCTAAAATTGTTTTTGACAATACTTCCGGAGCCAAAACTCTTACGCTCTATCTCGATGGAATAAAGGGGAGTGGAGTTGGCAATCTGGGACTTTTAGGCAGCAGCGGTGCAAAAAATTCCCTGATTGCAACCATTACGCTGAAAGATTCCGTTGCGACTCTTTCTGGAACATCAGCGTTCGACATTGATGGAAACATTGACAACGGCAACGGAGATGCTTTGACCGATAATGTTTATACGCAGGATTCTGCCGGTACCTATACGCTCTCTTATGTCAATCCTTTCCCGCGCGCTAAGGCACAAGCCGGGCGAAGCACCGGGTTTTCTTATCCGATACAAGATCCATTGGGAAGCCGCGAATTATACGTTACCAGCTCTAATGATTCCGTTCGCATAAGTTACAAACTGTTTGACCCTTCCGAAACAGAAGATTCTACCAACGCTGGAAACAGTATCAAAATGGCTCGCATTTCTGTTCCGGCGGTATTCACCTCCATTTCTAATGTTACTTCTGCGCGGGGAGGCACTCCCGTTGTGGCCGGTAACGAGATTACCATAACGTATGCCACGCCTGTCGCTCCGGGAAATTTCGATGAAATCACCTTTGATGCTGTAGAAAATAACAACGCGTTATCTTCCTATGCTTTTGCATCGCAGGTGAGCAATTCTACGGATACGGCAGACTATAAAAATACAGCTGCGCTTTCTGCTTCTGCGAATGAAATAGACTTTGTCTACCAGCCTCTGAACGCTGTCGGGTATGCAGAGGTATGCCACTATTCTCCGGAACCCGGTCGCTGTTCCCATGCTGATTCTGCTGATAATGAGAGCAATCCTTTACTCATCGATAAATCTCTTGCATGGGACAACGGAAGCAGACAAAATACAATCCGTTATTATTTTATGAACACGGGAATGGCGGGAGCTTCCATCAACAAACTGCGCCTGTATATTCGCAAAGATGCAGAGACTCTCTGGGACTCAGCGGGTGCCGATGCTCTCAATACTGCGTGGCTAGCCACGGGAGACAGTAAGGCCTTTGATTCAGTTACTGGCTTTGTAAACGGAAACTCTGCAAGCGTGACTTGTACCGCAGATGCAGCTTACACAAACAAATATATTGAGTGCGATTTTTCTGGCGCAGGCGGGGTAGACACAGACGACACAGACAATTACATAGAGTTGAAGATGGGCCATTCTCAGGGAGCTATGCCGTCTTCCCAGATAATTTCTCTGCGCTCACGCGGCTATAACCAATTTTCAGCTGCAACAGGTGGAACCTGGTATCCATCGGACGGCTCTGCTGATTTTATCCCTGCTGCTTCTACGGCAAAAATGGCCAACAGCACGCAGCAGGTAGAGGTTTCCGTATCCAAACCTAAGGCATCGATTCAGGCTTATTTGTCTTTGAGCAATGCAGCGGCTGTTAATTCCATGCCTGCCGTCAGCTCAGCTACGTCCGTCAAAGCCTATTTGCATTTCAAAAACAGCGGAGTGGGTACCAATTATATATACCAGGCTAAAATAGAGATTCCTTCTGCGTGGCAGGGAAAAATTTCCAGCATAGATAATGGTGGCAACTCTAATCTGGGGGCAACTGTTACAGATAATGGAGATCATCTGCTTGTGAATTACGAAGGCCTTGCCGATTGTCCCAACGACAGTTATACCGTTGGCTGTTTATTGGCTTCTGGTACCGATAACTTAGAGATTACGCTGAACCATCTATATAATACTTCTGCCTCTTCACTCTGGTCGGTAAGCGCAACTAACGATTCTTCTCCAGATGCCCTGGTTTACGATTCGGGCACGGCGAAAAATGGATATTCGCTGTCTCTGCTTATCAATAAAGAGGGCCTCACGCGCCTGACCAGTTCTTTGGATAAAAATACGGTTTCGCCGGGAAATCCCGTTAAGCTGTACACTACCGATTCCGTGGGACAAATACTGTATCGCCTGACGAACGAAAATCCGTCTGGAGCTGCTGCCATTGCAAAAGCGCGTATTGCTGTTCCGGGAGGATTTGTTGTTTCGAATATTGAATCAACGCAGTTGGGCAGCAACCCAACCGCTTTTGGAAATCAGTCTAAGTCGGGGTATGATGAAATTTTAACGGATGGCATTGGCAATGACGATGGAACCTGCGATGAGTTGGAGGCCTGCAAATATGTGGTTCTCCAGTATTCTTCTGGACTTGCGGCTGGAGATATTGACGACATTTCTATATCGTTTAAGAAAAATCCATCGGGAGACAACTTTTCTGCAGGCAGCCATACATGGACTGCCGAGGCGGTATACAGGGACGGTACAACAGATTCAGTTGCCGATTTGCCGCAAAATTTTACGGGAACCGGTGGCGACTGGTACGATCTCTCCTCCCGCATTGTGAGTGGGGGATCTATTTCCACCGAATTTATTCTGCCTCCCATGCCGGCATCTGCTTATCTATCTGTCAATACGGATGTCTTCGACAACCGCAAAAATCATTTGTCGTATCTGTTTCCCGCATGGGGTTCGCTCGGAGATACGAGTCTAGATAATGGAGCCTTGAGTTTCTTTGTGAAAAACGAGAGTGCTATTGCTGGCAACGACATGCAGTATATCCGCATCAGCGGTCCGGCGCTGGTAAGTAATCTCGATAAAACCGTACTCGCGCTTAAGAAAGATGGAACTCCCTTGTCGGCAGCCAATACTGTTACTCCAGCGGGCCAGTGCGATGGCTGGGATTTTTCAACGGGGGATTTCTGCTACGACGACAATTCCGACGCAGAAGATATCATTGTGAAGTTTAAAAAGGGAGTAGCGACCCAAGGCAGTCTAATAGAAATTAACACTGCGGCAACGTTCAACACACCGGCAAGCGGCAATTCCGGTGCGTTTACCGTGAGCGTCAGCAATGATCCCGCCGGCTCTGAGCTCACAACGGCGACAACTCCGGTCACCGAGGGAACGGGGAACACCAGCCGAAGCCTGATTCTCTATTTTTATGAACCTGCTCACGCTTCGGAAATTTTTGTGCAAAAAACCAATGAAGGGGATGGAGATACTGCCAGTCAAATCATCCTGTACAAAAGCGGGGTAGATCATTCCGTGAGTCTTTTGGTTCGCAACGCAGGACACGCCAGCGCAGAGATAAACCAAATCACCGTTACCCTGCCGCTATCCGTATTTAAGGCGGATGGCAATTCTACCTATGCGTTATATAATGCCGACGGCACACTGTTTACAGATGGAATGGATTTCAGTTGCAGCGGTGATTGTGCGGGCGGAATTCTCGATCCAGCAGCAGATTCAAATGCAGCGGATTTTATTGTCACCTTTACGAGTGCCGCAGCGATCATTCCAAGAGACAGTTTTGTGGAAGTTCGTTTTTCGGGATTAGAAAGTTCAGATACAGCCATTGCCGATTCTGCTTCGGTTTATCCGGTTACTGTAACCGCTGCGCATCGGTTTGCCGTGAGTGGGCGTTTTTCTACCGGTTATACCCAGAATTATACTGCTACCGTTTTAACGGGAAAGAGCGATGTGATCTATCTAAAGCGACCCGATCCATCGGCATGGGTAACGCTGATTGACACAGATAGGCAGCTCTTGGCTACAGCCGGCGCATGGTATTCCGTGTATGGTTACCAGAACGAGACAGATGCATCTGTAGTGGCGACTGGAAATAAACGAAAAATCCGGCTGAATGTGGAGAATAAGGGAAACGGAACCAATGCAATTTCTTCCGTTAAAATTACATTCCCCGGTTTTGCAGCCGATTACCTGAAGGATCCCGATAAAAATGGCAGCTGGGATGGGAACGATGCTACTCTGCTCAGTAACGAGATAACAGCCACTTTGCTCAGCGGTGGTGATATTACCGGAGCCGGTGCAGAGGACTTTTCTTCCATATCCTCTAACAATTTTTCGGTTTCGTTTTGTAATGCGGGTTCACCTGTTTTGGATCCAGGAGAAAAAGTTCAGATCGAAATACCGGTAGATTACAAAGTATTGTCTCTTCCGGCTACACCGCCCGCATGGACGGTAGAAATTTCTAATCAGCCCTGTGCTGCGGTGAGCACGTACAAGACCGCAGATCTTGCTTCTAACGGAACGCTTTCTCATACGTTTACATCGCCGCCATCCCAGGTAGAAGTGGAAGTTGTCGAGGGAAATACGTTGTACAGTTACTCTAACGAAGCCGATAACCGCACCTTTTCGCACACGATCAAAGTCAAGGTGACCAATGGCGCGGCAGTATTGCCATTCTTTGCGTTTCGCGTTCCGGGATCGGAGTTTGGGGTAAGCTCGGTTGTGGCATCTTCTTCTACCGCTGGACCACTGGGTCCTGCAGCGGGTCCAGACTTTTATGTTATACCGGTCAACTATGGAACTGGAACTGAGCTTGCGGCCAATGCCACAGATACCGTAACCGTTACGCTTTCTGGAACCATGAAGCGCAGCTTTGCAACCCCTGCCGACTTTGCTTTAGAAACCCGCATTCCCCAGACAGGCATTTGTGATTCACTTGTTTCTAACGTCACGGATGATCTGCTAAACAAGGCAACCAATTGCATTTCCGCAACGGGAGACAGAAATTTCTCCATTCTTACCGCTCCTTTTGCAGGCATATCCGGTACAATCCTGCCTAAGCAAAATGTAAAAGACGAAAATATTCAGGTCTCTGTATCTCTGTACGAACCCAATGGTACGGCCATAGTAGATTTTTCTTCTGATCCCCTGGTGGTCAATACCACATCGGGTGTGGGACAGATTACTTATACCGGCGGAAGCAGCACGCTTTCCGATCCATCGATTGGCGGTGCTGGAAAGGGAATTCCCATGTGTACGGACATTGCTGGTAGCTCCTGTTCTGCCACCAAAACCATTGTCCTGAAAGCTTCCGCTCCCGGCTATATCACGGCATCCAAACAAATAGTTCTGGATCGCAATACAATCAAAGATCTGGGGGATATACTCACTCTCGAAGAAGCTCCATTCAGCGTTGGCGGTTCGGACGAAAATATAGCCGTGGGCCGCGATGGCACCGATAAATGCGCCATCATAGAAATTCCCGGAGAAGCCATCAATGAGACATTTTTCGTTAAACCAAAATGTTATAAACTTTCGCAGTGGGAAGCCTCTACCCATGCATGGGATGTGAAGTATGCTCCGACTGGTTCTTCTGCCATATTGGCCGGAAAAAAGAATATCCGCAAACCGTCTGTTACAGCGCTGCCTAACGTTCCCGTATTTGCGTTAGATCTCCAGGATGCCAGTGGAAATTCCATTGAGACAATGGATCTGCTGCACCGCGAACTCAATAAGGGAATCAACGAGACAGAAGCTAACGGAACGATTACGTTTACTTATGACGAAGCGATTATTACAGCAGCCGGCTGGAGTGAGAACAATCTCTCCGTGTTTGCCTATGATCTATACCGAGGCGAATGGATCAAAATTGGCTCCAAAATAGATGCTGCCGCTAATACGGCAACCATCAGCGTGAGCACTCTCAATAGATATTATGGAATCTTTGGTGCTGATTCTTCTGGTGGTACCATAGCCGATGTAACAGTCTCACCGCGCGTATTTACGCCAGGACAGGGAAGCCGCAATTTTGACCGCGTGTCGCTAACCTATACAATCAACGGTTCTCCCGATTCCGTTGAGGTTGCCGTTTACACAGTAGAGGGCAAGCGGGTGTATTTTATTGAAAAGCCGGGCGATACGGGAGGCGGCCAGATTTTCTGGGATGGCCGCGACGATAACGGCAATATGGTAAAAGGCGGAATTTACGTCTACGTGATTCGCGCCGGAGAAGAGCGGTACCGGGGTACCATTGTGATTGCGAGGTAAACCATGAAGACAATGAAAAAAATACTTATAACCATTCTGTTTTCTGGACTGCCACTTTTTGCGTTAAGCGAATACCATGACAGTTTTGATGGTGCCAATAACACCTGCGGGAGTGCCAATAACTGGTGCATGAATTTTCCGTATGGGCGCAGTGGCTTTTTAGATGTAGATCACGGCGGTTGGGCGGCTTATACCGCTGGAAACCCTATTGGTATGAGCACATCAACCGGTTTCAGTGATAATTCTGTTCTTCACATTCAAGATATGCCGAGCAATGGAGATCTTCTATATAATAACTATTGGACAGGCAGGGTAGCCAGACTGGATTCCACTTACAGTGCCAGTCCTGAGCAACCTTTTGGTTTCCAGGTTATTCGTTATTATTCCGTGATTGATGCCAATAACGAGGTACAGGGAGATACAACGTATCACCGGGCAGCATTGAATATCTGGCTTATCGAAAATTCGGGGTTATCCTCCATGAATGGTCCATTTTCTCCTGCGGGTACCGATTATAGCTCTTACGATTTTTCCACTCTGTCCAATTTTATTTATTTCTATGAGTTTCAGCAGTCAAATCAGGCATCGAGCCGATTAGGATATTTTTCGGGTTCAGAAAATGATTTTGATTTAACGCAGGCATCGAGTCCAGAAAAATCCGTAAACAATTTAAATCCAGATAATTCCGGGTTGTTGTTCACTTCGGGTGCTCCTTTCGATGGCGATGCCATTGGATGCACGGATTCAGATACTAATAACAACGCGTCTTACAATGACAACGAAAATAACGAAACAGATGGAGATGTCTATTTCACCGGAAACCGTTGTGGACGAGCGAACAATCGAAAAATTGGTTTTCGAATGACGCATGACGGTTCTGTCGTGCGGTTTTACATAAATCCCAATCCCGAAAGTGATGGTGGCAGTTATACTGCGTATGCCAATTCGTGGCATTACGTAGGGCAAAAGTCTGTGCCTTTCAATTCCAACATGAAGGTGATGCTGGGACAAGAGCAATTCTATTTTCTAACCGAAAATGTATCTGCGGCTTATGATCACTACCTCGTGCGTCCCGTTGCGCAAAGTGCCTCGGTGAAGCTTACCTCTCCCCAATACGGAGGGGAGATCCGCGCATTGGTTGCCACTGCACAGGAATATGCCCTACAAATTACTCCTTCGATGAATGCAACCGATGCCGGGGTGGGTGAAATTTATATCCAGAAACCGGATGCAGCGGGAGAATTATTTAACGGAAGCAACTGGGATTTTTCCAATATAGTGGTTTGCCAGGATAACGATGCCGATGCATCGAGCGGAAAAGCCTGTAACGGCGCTGGAGAAGTGCGACTTACGTATAGTGGCAATGCCAATAATCCTTCCTCCGGAAACTTTTCTGCCTTCTCTGTCAACAATGATACTGCCGAAACCATTGCCACGGGGGGGCAGGGTTCCATTGCAGTACTGCGGTTTCGCAAAACTTCCGGTGCCGATAACCAGGTGTTTAAGCAGTTGGGAGCCGGCGCTCATTTACGCGTGTATTTCACTCTTTCCGCTGCCAATGTAGATTCTGATGGCCAGCAGTTTACAGCCTGGGTAGACAACCAGAAATTCAGTGATACTGCGCCGGAATTTGCTCTCAATGCTGCGGGTCTGCGCTACGCGACGACGCACCGAATGAAGGCATCACCAGCGAGCGCATCGGCTTTGCAGGTAAAAATATTTTCCCAGCCTGCTCTCAATATGGCAGTCAGCGTAAGTCCGGATCCTCTCTACTGGGGGGATTTGCTTCCGTTTGCCACCATTGAACTGCGGACCGATGCAGCCAGTTCGGGACCCGGAATAACCCGCGCTGTGCTGCAAATGCCATCCGAGGGGGATTTGCAGCCGTTCAATTTTGAACTCAAAGATGGTAGCAATATCTCGTCCATTATCGATTCCCTGCGCATCCCCGATTCGCTGGAAACGGCAGGTAAGATGATGGTTTTTTCGGGTGCAGCAGACGACCTTGACGATTGCACCATGGGGACATATACGTATTGTTATTATACAAATGCCGCGTCGCCTGCGTACAGAAAACTCGTCGTCCATTATACGAGCAGCTATTATATTCCAGGAAAATCCGGATACGATAGACTTACTTTCTTCTTTAAATCTGCGCCAGAATTTTCTGCAGCTTCTCAGATAACGGCAAACTGGACGGCACAGGGCGAATCGCCCGGTTATGTAGAGGGAACCACACTGCAGACGGCAACGGCCTATAATGGAGTTGCCGCCAACACCCAAACACTGGTGCGCGCAACGCCAGCCCAGACGATTGCCTGGCTCAATACCAATGTGGCCAGCAATAATGCGAACGGGAACAATCCATCTGCGGTGAATGTCACGTATTATGTTAAAAACCAGGGGAGTGCCTCTAACCAGGTAAAGAATCTCGAGTTATTAATTCCCTACGAAACCTATACCTGCGATGGTTTGGGACCCGAGGCAGCAACCTGCGATGGAACATCCGGGGCAACCCGAGAAAATTTTGAAACAGTCAATTCGGGAGATATTGTTTCCGTGCTGGCAGATGGCAGCGCGGTGACTCCCACGATTACCATAGTCGGAAATGAAACGATTGGCGGAAATACCTACAGAGTGGTACGGCTCGATTTATCTGGTTCTCCGCTGGCTTCTGGTTCTACACTGGCTGTCAATATGAATCTGCGCTATTTTCGCGATACCAATGTAGCTCTTGTGCAGTATGCGATAAAACACAGGTCAGATAACGAAAATTACTCGGTGGCCCCGGCATATCCGTATCCGCAGTATACGGATGGCTCGGAAAACCCGGCTGCAAGCTGGTCGCTTTCGTTTACCCCTCCGGAACCTCGCGGCGAGGCTTTTCTATTCCGGGGCGACAAATCTATTCAGGTAGATCAGTTTTTGTCGCCACTCGTGTTTACCAGCGAAATCAGCAGTGGCAATATTTCAAATATCCACATGAAGATTCTAAACAAGGGGGGCCTGTCTAACAATATCGATTCTGTCGTCATAGACATACCAGCCTTTTTCGATGAAGATTTGGGCAGTGGAAATTATGGTATTGTAGACGTTTGCAGCAGTTATCTGAATGTGCTCGGGGGAACATCGAGCGATTGCGCTTCGGATGCCAGCCATATTTCTCTGGATCATGTGACCCATAAGGTTACCATCGATTATTCCACAGCAGGATATGTCTTAAAATCAGATCAGGATACAATCAGTGGAACCGTATGCCCGGGCGAGAGCAATGTTCCCTGCGACCTGATTAGTTTTACCATACGGCAAAATTCCAATCTGGCCAATCCCGGACTCGCGGACTCTCTTTATACTGTCAGCGACTCTAACAGCGATGGAATATACGAGACTGTGACAAATGTCGGCTCCGATGGAAACAATACGGTTCGCTCCGGAACATTTCGGGCGAAATTAAATAATTCGTCGGGAGTAACTTCTTATGCTCGCGAGAAAACGGGCTCAAGGCTCACAACAATACTGGAATATCCAGATCCCGCGCTGGAGTCTTTTGTAACATCGGATCTGGCGCAGTCAGAAGTGTACGAAGTGAATGCAACGTCATCTACCTCTTCTGTAAAAGTCTATGTTAAGAATCCTTCTGAGTTGGCTGGGAACAACATTTATAAAGTGGATATAGAGTTTCCCGCCATTGTGTCTGGCGTTCCGGCAGTTTCTTCGATACATCGAGAAACATGGAATCCCGGTGCTTCGCAGATTGAACTTGTTTCTGGAACGGATTTTTCTGCCATCTGGGATGGCGCAACGAGCAAACTTACGATAACCTATGAATCTGGCGATGAACTGCCTCCCTCTGCCGGTGCTGGATTTTCTGTTATAGACATAGTAGAGCTTTCTTTTGCCGATACGGTTTCGACGAACTCTCTGCAGGCCTTAAAGCTGTATGGCTATAACAAGGTTTCTGCGAGCAATACAGGCAAATCTGTGTTGGCCTCTGTCTATAATGGATCTGATGGAGATGATACCTATAACGATGGATTAACAGAAGACAATTCTATTCTGTACCAGATTCCGCCGGGTCTGGCCACGGGTATTGTAGAACCTGCAGTGGCGTATACCACGTCTTCTTCGAGAACGCACCAGAGCCGTTTCTATGTACAAAATACGGCTGTGAGTGGAACTACAAATTATATTTATAAAATTCAGATTGCTCTTCCCTCGGGAGTAACTGTTGCGGCGGCAGGCGATGTTTCAACCCGCTATGGAGTGGGCAGCGGGGTGACCTGTTCCGGGGGAGATGGTTTTGGCGGAGGTTGTGCTGGCCCAACAGAAAAAATTGAAATCGATAATTCGTCTTCGTATTCGATTCCTTGGTTAGATACGGCTTCAAATTCTAAAGACACGATTCTTTTGAAATGGTCGCACAATACAGGTTCAGAGACGACAAAACAGTTTGTCCTTGGTTTTGATAATAATGACGGAAATCTGTTTGGCGGAAACCAGGAATCCCTGCCTGCTTCGCTTACGACGGTTTCTTTTGTAGCGGAACCGCAAATCAAAGTAGAAGTTCTTGAAAAAACAGGTGATCCGCAAAACCCGCCCTCTCGGATAGACAACCAGAGCATTGCTGTAACAGTTCCGAATACTTCGTATCATCGCTTTAAGATGACCATTGCGGGAAATGCGGGACTGCAGAAACTCGCGCGGGTTAAAATTATTCCGCCATCGGTGTTCGATGCATCTTCTCTCGATACCGTGGATTTTCTGCCTTCGGGAACTTCCATGTCAGTTTCTGGTGGCGAATGGATTGTCACGTTTCCCGGTGGAAAGCTGACAGCGGCAACGGCTACTTTAGAATTCCGCGTGCGCGAAAACCGCAATTTTAATATTCCGGGAACCCACTTAAATGCAGAAGAATTATTGTGGAAGGCGCACGCAGACTTTTTTACGGACATTCTCAATACTGGAACATACTCTTATACGAACCTGCCGGGGCCTGCTTTTGCCGGAAAATTAAATCCCGATTCTACAGATGATTCCATTGCCTATATAGCGGAATCGGATCTTTCTGCTCCCGCCGCTTTGTCTCCTGTTTCTGGAGTGGGAGACGCCGGTATTACATGGGACAAAACAATTTCAAGAAATCCAGAACCCTCTTTTATAGCGTATGCAAATCCTAACGAGGCCTACCGAATCAATCCGGGAAACCCGGATTATACGTGGACGCAAAATGTTTACTTTGAAAACCAGGGAGAACTCTCCAACGATCTGCGCATTTTCCGCATTAAGGCTCCGGCTTTACTGACAGCTCTTGCTGGTTGTACGGATTCGGCAGCCTGTACTTTAGATGAGAATAATTTTGTACTAAAAAAAGGCAATACTGGCAGCGATGAATCTGGCTGGTCTACCATTGCGACGACAGATTTTACGGTGGCGAGTGTCGAGTCCGGCGGAGATTATTCCCTCTCTGCGGGAGAAACGCTCCTTTTTACCCTTGCTGAATCAGCGCGCATTGAACAGGGGAAGAGTCTAAAAATTGCGTTTTCTGCTTCGCATGCGGAAACGACAACATCCTCTGTAAACTGGTCTGTATCCTCCGGAAACTATGACGCGACCGAGAATATAGTGGCGGGCGGCGATCCCGTTCCCTTTGGTTATTCCGCCGAGCTTGCCGTTGTTTCGCCCACATACAGTGCCAATTTTGTTCTGAATTCTGTCAATGGTGTCGCGGGTGGCAGTTCCATAGACGCTGCTTCTTCCAAGAACAGTTTTTCGTTTTTACTGACGAACAGTTCTATGACGGGAAACACGCTTAGTAGCCTTCGCGTTGCTCTGCCAGGATATTTTGATCTGGATTCTGCGACGATTACGAGTAGCCGTGGAGGTATTATTACCGTCCACGAAGATTTGGATCAGTACGACACGGTCGGCGTAGAAGGAGCCATAGAAACGACAGAATTGAATGCCTTTAATAAAGACCATTATATTGAGATTCAGTATACCGTTCCTGTTCCCGTTGGAGAAAGCGATACGATCACGATAACAGATGTATCTGACTCCTTTTTTAGTGCGGCTTCTCTGGCCATGAACGACCGGGCCGATGCCTGCGGGTTGATTTCGCGCAGTGGAACCACGGGCACGTTGATCTGTCCGGGGGGAGCTTTGTCTGGACAAACGAGCGGTGGAGCGATTAGTTTTAAAGCATCGGCTGCTTTCAATACGAGCTCCGGTGGATATGCGTATATACGCTCTTTTCCCAATGGATCTAACCGTCTATCTCTGGTGCAGCATGCTGCCAGCGTTACGGCTTCTTTGCCGGTTACCACGCTGACGGGCCCGGAGGCCGGCCCGCGAACCCACACGGATTACAATTTGACTGTAACCAATTCCGTTGCTTTAGCCAACAGACCTGAGGATAGAATCTATCGCGCGAAGATTGTCATTCCGAGGTTGTCTGGGCTTATCAGTGGAGTTTCTAATGTGAGTTCTTCGGTTATTAGTAATGATGCCGTCAATGTAAGTGTCGTTCAGGATGGCGGGAGCAGCGACTATTTTGTATACCTTAACTATGAAAACGATGGTGGTCTATTGCCGGGCCAGTCCGACACCATTACATTTACTATCATGGAAGATCTGGGAAATAACGAAAGCCTGTCTATTCAGGCCTACGCGGATAACCATTCTTCGATTACGGCAACCGGCGCCTCTAATGACAATGCTTCTGTTGCAAATACGAATGGCTGGATAAACTTAACGGACAATTCTGGCCTTACCCAAGGAACGCAAGCTACGGGAGAGCTGCGTCTCACCTTTGTACCTGACGATTACAAAGCAAAGGGTAAAATAGTCTATTTTGTGGATCCCTCTGTGACGGATATTTCGCGCGCAGCGGATCTTGAAATTCTCAAGAATAACTGTTCGCCATCTGCGCCTTCTTTAGAGGTTGCCTGCGATGCGAGATTTGCCGGCTACCTGATAGACAATTTTGGATCGGCTGCACAGACTGCGTATGACAATACATTTAAGATAACGTATCAGATAAAAAATGCATCGAGCAATTTTGCCATCACGCAGTCGCAGCTCGATATTATCGTGGCGCCCAATTCACTGGTAATGGCAAATCTTTCGGATTATATTCAGATTGCCGCCATTACGTCATCGAAAGGAGGAACAGTCTCTTCTGTGAATTGGCAGGATACCAGAAATGGCTTTGGGGTATTAGGAACAGATTCAGTCAAAGAGACCATGCGTTTTGCGGTAGATTATACTGGGGTGGGAAACCTTGCCGTAGGAGAAACCGATACCCTCACCATTACGCTCGCTTGGAAAAATACGCTGCCCTCCGTGCTGCCTGGGGGAAGTGTTTCCAAAAACATTTTAAACGCAACGGATTCGTATAAGGTAGATGGTTCCCCTGGCACCAATTTCCTAACCTATTTCGATGGAGATGTCACACAAAATATTCAAATGGAGACATCTCTTGTTGCCACGTTTGAGATGGGAGGAGCGGGAATCGTCGAAGATTCCGGACAAAAATATTTTCATTTGAGAAAAGCACCCTTTGGAAGAATTCTGGGAGAGGTGGCGCCTGCATCGAGAAGTTTGTCGTTCTCGCTGTATACGAATACTTCGGGCAGCCTCGCTACAGCAAAAGATATACTCGGACTGGATATATCGCCTTCAATTTCTGTGACGCGTTCGGGAGAAAAATACGGCCAGTTCGTGTTCGATCGCATTCCCGCAGGCACAACCTATGTAATCAAGGCAAGCTCATCGGATGCGGATCTCGAGAGCGAAGATTATCTGAAAACCAAAACAGAGAAAAATCTCTGGTCGCAGTTCACGATCGTATCGAATGCAGCCATGGATCTGACCGTAACTCTGCCGGGTCCCTACGAAGTGAAATACAGACAGCTGTCGGCTGAAACAGGTGGTACGGTAATAGCTCCTCTGGACGGGAAAAGCAAAATCATTTTACCGGCGGGAGCTTTGGATAATTCGCCAAGAATCAATATTCGCATAGAGGAGACTGCGTCGCAGGTGTGGGGTCTGCTGTCGGACGCTGAAGCTCAAATGACCGCCTATTCCATGCCATCGGCAAACCGGGCAACGCATCCCGTCTACAATCTCGTTAACGAACTCGATAACGGAAGCGGCATTCAGCCCGTGGTAGAAAACCAGCTGCGCGAAGATGCAACGCTCATTCTCGCTTATGACAATTCTCTGATTTCTGCCAATGGCTGGAGCGAGGACAGCTTTGGGATTCATTACTGGGATTTTACAAGAAAGAAATGGGTTCCCATGGGTGGAAAAGTTGACAGCACGGAGAATACGGTAACGGCGGAGATTTCTTACATGCACAGAACATATACGGTGATGCCGCTTTCTGGCGGTGGAGAGATTGCCAACGTTACCTTGTTTCCGAGAGTGTTTACTCCCGGCAGAACCGATTCCCATTACAGTGGAGCGGATGAGATGGCGGGTGGCGAGAAAACATTTGGACACATGAAGATTTCCTTTACTTTGCCTAATCCGTCCTCGGAATACAGAATTGCCATTCTCGATTTGCGCGGTCGGCGCGTGAAACTTTGGGAAAAAGATACGGACACAGGGCAGGGTAGCGTATACTGGGATGGCCGCGATGAAGCAGGCGCCCTGGTTCCTGGAGGGGTATACCAGTATGTTATAGAGGCAGAAGGAAAACGCTACCGTGGAACCGTTGTAGTCGCGCGGTAAAGAGGCTGTTCCATAAAAAATTGTTTACAGTGAACGCGGAAAAAACTGTTTTTTTATATGAAGATGATCCACGTCGAGATAATGGAAATTGCCGTTACGCAAATGGGATTTGCCATGATTTTGCAGAATAATGCAGCCGAAAAGATTGTTCCCATCTTTATTGGGCCTCTCGAAACGTATTCTATCTCTTCTGTTCTCGAAAACCGTCGCTCCGAAAGACCTCTGACGCATGATCTCATGGAGACTATTCTCAAAAATCTGGGGCAGTCTGTTGAAAAAGTCGAAATTCACGATTTTAAGGATGGAGTCTTTATTGGCAGGCTGTACATCAACAGCAACGACGGCAGCCGCATTTACGATGTTAGGCCATCGGATGGGGTTGCCATGGCCATTCGCTTTCGCGCGCCCATTTTAATGAGTGAAGAAATATATAAGCAAACTTCACTGGATGCTTCGCTGTTGACCAGATCCGAAGAGGACGGTTCTGAAATTGATATTCCTCTCGATATTCTCGAAGAGCTGAATTTTGAAACCGAAAAAATTATGAACCAGGGCGAAACCTCGGAAAAAGAATCCCGCCTTAATATACTGAGGCGCAAGCTGGACGAAGAAGTAGCTCTTGAAAATTATGAAGAAGCTGCGAGACTTCGCGATGAGATCTCGCTGTTACTCGGTAGAGAGTTTTAACCGTTATTGCATCTGGGTGGGGTCTGGTGAAGGAACAGCCCAACGCAGGTGAATGGGCAAAAGAGCGGCAGAAACTTTGGCAAAAAAGTAATTCCTGCCGACAAAAAGAAAAACCTTCCCCCATTCCCTAATTCATTTCAAAAAATTCGCGGTATTGAATCAGAGTTTTTAGAGCCGTGTCATAGGCTCCTTCAAACATGAGTGCGCTTGCATAGGTTACCATTTCATTCAGAGATACTTTTTTAAGTTCGTCGCGTTTAGAGACTTTTTGCGAGACACTGTTCATCCAGTTTTTTCTTTCTGCATGGCTGCCGAATTCTTTCAAAAGCGTTTCTTCGAGGGATGGCAGTTGCGGAGCACCCAGTCGCCTGCGCATTAATTCAAGAATTTTTTCTGCTTCCTTGTATTTTGTGAGCATCATGGCAGATGTTGCCGTGCGCGAAAGGAGATCGTCTTCCAGTTTTTCGCGGTCCGATGGAGATAATTTCAGAAAAAAATCCCAGACAAGATTGTACTGGGCCAGAGAATATGCTGAAGAAATTCCCACTTTTACAGAGAGCAGCGAGGCAGATTTAGAAAGGACTTTTTGAATCGTCTCGAGTACTTTGTGATGCTTTTTGGAGCGATAGTAAAAATAGGATAATGCCTCAAGAAAAACAGTGGAACCGCCAAACCTGGAATATCCTGTATCCCAGAGTGCTTCGAGAGATTTGGTGTCGGATACTGCTTCGAGATGAAAACAGGCCTCTATCCATTCTTCTGCGGTGGCTGCTTCACGCAAGGAGTTCTCTATATCTTCAGGAGACTTTTTCGTCTTGAAAGAAATGTTGTGGGAAAAATCCGGAAAGCCTGGATACCGAATTTCCACCTCATAGTTAGCCGTAGTATTCATGTCCCTATTATCGGAAATTGAATTAATCCGTTAACATTTTTTTGAATCGGAAAATGTTACAATCGGAATAGATATATTTTAGCTGGCTTATGAATAAATGACTCATGTTTATTGGATTTTTTCCGATGATGAAAGAGAGTAAATGGAAGTACCAGACGAAAGTCAAGGAGGAGATATGGCACCTGTACAAAACAACGAGCAGGCACCAATGATAACCGCACGCGATATCAAAGCGATTCTATATCTCGGCATCCGGGGTAGTGTGGATCTCCCTGCAGAAATGCCGGAAGCTGTAAAAGCCCATGTCGTAGAAAAGTATCCTCATAAAGTAGACATATCAGCCTGATTATGGAAAGCATGACAGGATACGGTGAGAGTTCTTTCACGCTGGAGGAAACTCGCTTTCTTTTCCGGGCCCGCAGTCTCAACAGTCGATTTTTTGAATCCGCCTTTGTGTTTCCCGCAGAACTCCAGTGGCTCGAATTCAGAGCCGAGGAGCTTACGCGCTCGCGTTTTCGTCGTGGAAAAATAACTGTCCATCTGGAAGTGTCGGGAGATCTTCCCCGCACTCCCGTGCTGCACCACGAAGTCTTAGGTCGTTACCAGGAGTATATGCGTGAGCTCACTGGCAGCAAAAAAAAATTCTCCCCGGAAACACTGCTACAGCTGCCCGGATTATTTAATCTGGAAACTCTCGATTTTCGCGTATACTCCCCGCGCTTTGAATTTTTTCTGATGCGGGCTCTTCTTAAAATGCAGAGAGAGAGAAGACGAGAGGGCCGCCGCCTTGCTCTCTGGATGCGCAAAAATATCCGGCAGATGATGCGCAACCGGAAAAAAATGGAGATTTTGAACAGACAGTACGGATTTACAAAGCGCCGCGAAATATTTAATTTAATGAAAGAAATCGTTCCCGAATCGACGCGCGTTAAAAAATCAGAATATCCTGTTCTCATAGAAGAATTCTGGAGACAACACCAGGAAACTATTTTACAGTATTTTCATTATGACATAACAGAAGAGCTCGAGAGGCTTGCTGTCCATTACGATAAGCTTCTCGATTTATTGTCTAGCGAGGAACCAGGCCGCCAGATGGATTTTTATCTACAGGAAATCCAGAGAGAGATCAATACTCTTGCAGCCAAAACGCGCAGTACGGCGGTCAACCAGATTGCCGTTGCTACCAAGGCAGATATTGAACAGTTAAAGGAGCAGGTTCGAAACCTGGAATAAAAGATGAAATTACTGCACATAGGATTTTCCAACGTTGTTTCCATGGATAAAGTCGTGGCCATTATTTCGCCAGAATCTGCTGTTGCTAAACGCATCCGCGATGAATCGCGCGATAATAATAATCTGGTAGATTGCACCATGGGTAGAAAAACGCGCTCCATGATTTTAACCGATTCTCCGTATACATTTACGTCTGCCATTCGCCCGGAGGCCCTGCTGCAGCGCCTTGCCAGGGACGAATCGTATGCACCTCCCGAAGACCCTCAAGATGAATAAAAATATATAGACGTTTTCGATAGTTTTTGCAATATTTACTTGTGTTCGATCCTGAGCTGAATTTTGGTTTGGGAGAACAGAAAATGGCATATTCTGACGTTTTTTTTAGTCGATGCGTGATTTCTTTGCGGTGTACCGCAAGGATGGAATTTCGGTTGATACATAGAATCCAGAATATGCAGAAAATTTTAAGGAGATACTATGAAAAAGACGATTTTTTTTACTTTGGCCGCCTTATGGCTGGCTGCATGTGCCCCAAAACAGACTGAAAAAGCTTATGAGGGCATTATTACCTTCAAAACGGGAAATGTAACAGTGAATGGAGCCGACGCTGCTGTTGGCCAGTCTCTGACCAAATCCAGCGAAATCAGCGTTGGAGAAAAATCTACCGCTGTCATCCAGTTTGGGACAGATGCTAACATAACGCTGCAACCTAACACGGTATTGCGCATTGAAGAGATGCTGATGGGTCCCGACGGAAAGCCCAAGCTGAATCTTGCACAGCCTAAGGGATCCACGTTTTCGCGCGTAGTGACAAAAGGCTCTGATTATCAGATTCGCACGGCTACCATGGTCGCGGGTGTGCGCGGTACTTCTTTTGCTGTAACGCAGGATGAATCCAATCTGGATAAGGTGGAAATCCAATTACTGAGCGGAGAGGTGCGTGTTAGCAAAGTAACTCCCTCTACAGAAGCTGCATCGGGAGAGGAACCAGCTAAAGAAGAAGAGGTAATACTCACTCCCGGAGAAAAGGTTGTCAGCGATGCAAAGGGACTCCTGAAGAAAGAGTCACTCAGCGAAGGCGAAAAAACCAACCTTGCGAAACTGGATGAAATCAAAATGGTAGAAAAGCCCTCCGAAGTCTTTAAGGGCCTTGGCAAGTCTGATTCTTCCGAAGGAAAGGATTCTCTGCCAGAAGTTGTTCCAGAGAATATTCGCGAGCAGATTATCGACAAAAAACTTATCAATATGTCATCTGCACTGCCGCAGGATGGCGAGAAGTCAGACAACTCTGCTGTTTCTCTCGAAGATCTCAAAAAGGCCCATGGTAATGTAGCGCAAATCACCACGAAGAGCGGAAAAACCTATGTAGGCACTTTTAAGATGGTGGGCGCCAATATGGAAATTGCCACTCCAACTGGAAAGGTGACGGTACCCAATTCCGATGTTGCCAGCGTGAAGCCGTATAACAAGACCGCCGATGTAAAAACTCCGTCGGTGAATGATGTTAAGGCTCCTTCTGTGAACGACGTTAAGAAAAAGATCCCAGGCATGTAATTCTTTTCCGGGGGCTGCCGCCCCCGGGCCCCCGCGTAGATTTTTTTTCATAAAAATCGAAACTATTGCAAATTTCTCCACATTATTCTATTAGAAGGCTTTATGGGCAAATAGAGCGCAGGAGGAGTATGCAATACGATATAGCCTTAAAAACGCTGTTAGAGAATGCGCGGGAAGAATTCTTCCGCGAAGTACTCGGAGAGAATGTTCGCGAGTTTAAGGGAATAGAAGAGCTGCCCACAGAAACAGTCTCTGTGCGGCGGTCAGATTTTCCCGTAAGAGTACAGGATGAAAATGGAGAAGAGATAATCCACCTTGTCGAGTTCCAGTCAGAGTGGAGTGCGGAAAAACTTTGGAGCATGCTTGGATATAAAGCACGCTATGTAGAAAAATATGGCTTGCCGGTTAAGTCAACCATGGTGCTGATGAACAATTCCAAAGCAGCAGTAAATTATCTGGAAGAGAAAGAAATTACGTTCAGGTTCAATCTTGTAAAAATATGGGAACTCCCTGCAAAGAAATTTATGTCTCAAAAGCATTTATTGCCTTTGATTCCGCTCATGGATGGCGGCGTCGATTTAACTTTGGAAGCGGAGCGTTTGATTTACGAATCAAGCGATCCATATAAATTTGACAAATTGACTATTTTGGGTATATTATCGGGAATGCGGGATAAAAGTTTGTCCTTGGAATTGTATAATCGAAGGAGGGATATTATGATACATTCACCCATGTATGATTGGATTGTAGAAGAGGGTTTTGAGAAGGGAATCCAGCAAGGCATGCAGCAGGG
>DYPL01000135.1 GCA_020719945.1 Turneriella parva | reverse complement strand
AATCCCTGCCCGGGTAGGGCTCCTGCGTCGTTGCCAAAATATTTTTTAGCAGGATAACCCCGCTTAGTTTACCCTGAGCGTAGTGAACTGACTCCAAAAAGTTGGACACTCAGGAGATAAAATGAGTATACAACGAAAGTACCCCATTGAGATTGAAGAACGTATCCTGTCCGAATATCGTCAGGGAACTAATGGTTATACGAAAATAGCCAAGGAATATGGATTATCCAGAGATAATGTGCGTAATTTGATTCGCAGGAAAAAAAAATAGGGACAATTTTGAAAATTGAAAAAAGTGAAGAATTCAAAAGTCTTGAGGATGAAGTCCGATTTTTAAGAGAAGCCAATATGTATTGGAAAGCCTATTCAGATTCGCTTGGCAAAGATCTGCCGGAGGCTCAAAAAAAAATCGAATTAATGCTATCAGAAATTGTTCGGGAAAAGGAGCAATAATAGCGAGCCTTTGTAATGTCGCTGGGATCCCTAAAAGCGTTTATTATTACCAGAAAGACAATAATAACCAAACGCTCAAAGACGATGCGGTATTACAAGATATCCAGCTTTTATCTAAACTGGTTCAATCTACATACGGGGCTAAATGCTTGGCCAAAGCATTGTCAAAGAGAGGCAACCCGATCAATCATAAAAGAATAGCAAGAATAAGGTTAGAAAGAGACATTGCATCAAAAATTAGACGACGTAAGCCCCCCCCCCAAAAAAAAAATACTATACTGCTTTGAAAGAGAACAAAGCGAATATCCTAGGAAATATTCTTGATCGCGATTTTTCTGTCGGGCGGGCAAAGAAGAATCTTGTAGCCGATATTACCTATATAAAAACGCAAAATGGGTGGCTTTAATTAAACGCCATTCTGGATTTGTATAATGGTGAAATTGTATCCTATTCGTTTTCAGGAAAAGCGGACGAGGCTCTTGCAATTGCCACAGTGCAACTACTGGCAGAGGGGCATTCCTTGCATGATATGTTGATACATACAGGGTTCTACTTATATGTGAAGCCAATATCACAAATACCCCGGCCGAAGTGGCGTAATTCAAAGTATGAGCCGAAGTGGAAATTGTTGGGACAACGCCGTCATGGAACAATATTTCGGTACATTAAAAACAGAAACTATTTATCTTGATGGAAATAGGAAATCATTGCCACTATCCTTTGTTATGCAAATTTTAGAAGATTACATTGAATTTTACAACAACGAGAGGAGAAGAAAAAATTTAGGCTGGCTTTCTCCGGTTGCATTTAGGGAGTCAGCAGCCTGAAAAACAAAAAATTGTGACCCAAAAATGGGGTCAGTTCACGAAGCCGTAGGGTGTAGCGCTTATCCTGCTCAACGGGATTGAGCAGAAAAAATAAATCCAGTTATA
>DYPL01000134.1 GCA_020719945.1 Turneriella parva | reverse complement strand
GGAGGCCGCATCACTCGCCGCGAAAAAATTCGCCTGCGGTGGAGCAGGGGGAGCAGGCAGTTCTAAAACTAAACGAAGAGCACGGAAATTCTGACCGATTACTCGCGCATCAGCTACATTAATTACACGCAATCGAAATGGCTCATTCCACCGTTTGTAATATTTTGAAGCGAAATGGAAAGATAGACCGCTTTAATAAAACTGTCTTAAGAAAACTTGCAACCAAGGGGTTCCCGACCATGTGCCATTGAGCGAGTACAAACGCCGCTTGAAGTACTTGACCCCGCACAAAGCTTTCTATCCGCTGGGGGCAGCCTGATATTGCATCCACTGTCCGTCTCTGGGTTTTACTGAAAAGTGGGCGTTGTTGTAGTCAGAATTTTTGATGGTACGCAGAGTGAACCGTTAAAGTTGGTCATGGAGAAAGGACGAAACTAATACGATGCCATATCTCCGCATTACAATTTTCCTGGGGCTCAGCTCTCTGCTGTATGCCAATTATTACAATATTCGAAGCACGGAGTACAAGCCATCCAAATATCTGCTCGTAGATGTGGCGCGGTTTGGCTGGCACGAGGCGCGCGTGCAGGCCATCCGAGAATGCGGACTTGGTCACCACACGTTCTGCATGCGGGTGCTCGGAGAAAATCTTCTGGACGAGAACCTGCAGATTCGACAGGAAAGCGTGCGCAATCTTGGATTTCTGAAAGCACCAGAATGCCTGCCCTATGTAGAAAAGGCCATGCCGGTAGAAAAAGAGCAGGCTATTCTCGCAGATTATATTTGGCTGGTTGGTGAGATAGGTGTAGAAGAGGGGCGTCCGCTCATTCTTGGATATCTCTCTTCCGAGGAGCCCTTCATTCGCAGAACTACGGCGGACTCACTTGCACGCATCGGTAAGCGGGAGGACTTGGATCCTCTTGCGCAGGCTTACGATGCAGAAAAGGACGAGCGCGTAAAACTGCATCTGCTCGCGGCCATTTTACGAATGGAGCCAAATTCCGTAAAACACAGGATTGATATCATCCGCCTGCTTTCTTCACCGGACAAAGTTGTGCGCTACTATACGGCCATTGAAATTAAAAACCTCAAAATGAAGGACGCTCACGCTGCCTTAGTCCGTGCGCGCGAAATTGAAACGGAAGAAGACGTGAATGTGAAGCTTGGCGAAGCGCTCAAGGCTTCTAAATTTGCCCGTTGATGTTTTGTCGCCAGGGTGGCAGCCTGTTCTATTGACCATTCTTAAAACGTAGGCGTTTTGTCTTATTAACCAGCAAATATTCAAATGGCTAAAATAAGCGGTGCTTGCAAAGCAGCCATGCAAAAAGCTTGCCTGTGCGGTTAGCCTCGCTTTGGCAGCATAGCGAAAAAATCCCTTTGGGGGCACGGTG
>DYPL01000070.1:4069-7717 GCA_020719945.1 Turneriella parva | reverse complement strand
CATGCGCAAAAATCATACAGCTATCCTATTGTTTCATATCAGTTTTTTATTCGCGGCATCCTCGTGGTCAATGGACAAAGTCGTTCTGCGCAATTATGATATTCTCGAAGGAGAAGTCGTGCGCGTGAGCGATTTGGCCGTACGGTTCCAAAATCCGGAATCCATGGAAGTCCGGGAAATTCCACGATCAGAGGTGGCACGCATTCTGTACGAAGATGGCGAAGTCATGGATTTAACGAGTGGCGTTTCGCAATCGCAATCCGCAAAGAAAACGGCGCAAACCAGCGACGTAATAACTCGCCACGATTATTTTTTCTTTCGCGCCCTTTGGGGATACGGCAGTTCCATGGTAGAGACGGCCAAATCGCCGGTAGAATCGGCAGGCGCGTTCTCCAATATAAGCGGTCTGCAACTTGGCGGGTCTATCGTTTCCGGCCATGCCCTGTTTGTCGAATTTACATCGAATGGTACGTACCTTCCCACTGAACCAGAATCCATTATGGCGTATGGCGGGTTTGGGATTGGCTATTCCTTGTATCTGATGCCGTCGAATATTCATTTTGACGTGGCGCTCTCCCGAACAGTATGGGTTATTGAATACGACGAAAAAGATATCTATGGAAATACCATTAAATTCAGCACAGGACTTGGGACGGGGATTATGCTCTCCGTGGGAAAAGAATGGTTCGTTTCTAAAAACTGGGGATTTGGCCTTGCTGCATACGCACAGTTTGGTTCGCTTCCCGGGAATGGATATACGCTGGAAGAAACCGTTCAGACAGGTTATTACGATGCAGGCAGCGTAGAATGGCAGAGCTTTGGGCTGGTGGCAACGGCGACGTATAATTAAAACTCACCGCGCACAGGAATAAAACCTCCCACGCGAATTGTCTCGAGATCCTCATCAATAGAAGAACCCAGCGTAGTTAAAAAGTCGCCCACAATGGCAGCATCGACACCAGCATGGAGAGCAGCGCGAAATTCTGCTCCCAAATGCCGACGACCGCCAGCCAGGCGAATATAAGCATCCGGGTTTAGAATGCGGAAAGCTGCAATCGAAAGAAGCAGTTCGTCTGTGGGTGGAGTCTGCGTGCCGGCAAGGGGAGTCCCCTCAATACCATCGAGAATATTGATGGGAATGGAAAGCACACCCAGTTCGCGAAGTGCAGCGGCAAGCTCAATGCGTTGATCAAAACTTTCGCCCAATCCAATGATGCCGCCCGAGCAGAGAGACAATCCTGCCTCTTTTGCAATGCGAAGAGTTTCTACGCGTTCCTTGTAGGAATGCGTTGAACAGATTTGCGGATAAAAACTCTTAGCGGCCTCCAGGTTGTGGTGGTATGTACTCACGCCGGCAGTTTTGAGTCGTTTAGCTTTTTCAGTATTAATTATGCCAAAAGAAGTGCATATACTAAGAGAGGTATTTTCTCTTAATGCGGCAACAGAGATTTCCGCTTTTTCCAGATCACCATCGTTAATTCCCTTTCCACTTCCGACGAGAGAGTAGCGGTGTACGCCTTTGGACTCATTGTGTCTTGCCAGGGATAGAATTTCTTCTTGGTCAAGAAAGGGATATACGGGGGCAGCAGTGTTGTAATGGACCGATTGTGCGCAGAATCGGCAGTCTTCGGAACAGTGCCCGGATTTGACATTTACTATGGAACATAAATCAAAATGATTTTTATGTGCCCTGTGGCGCAATTTTCCAGCAAGCGTGAGAACATCGCTCAGTGGCAGGGACAGGAGCAATTGCGTAAAAGAATGAATAGATTTGGCATTAGAACTGTTAACCTGCGCGGCTGAATGCAGTAGCTGTTTTTCTGTGGCAGTTGTCATTTGAATTAATTCTTTTTGAGATTCTGCTTCTCAATCAGGCGCTCAAATAAAGCCTCTAATCCTGCGTCGGCATAGGCACTGTGTATACCAATATGGAAAGAAATCTGAGCAGGACCTTGGTCAATTGTTTCTATAGAAATTTTATTGTCGCGAAGTGCAGCGGCAGCTTCGGCTATCACACCGGGTACATTGCGCATCCCAATTCCAACGGGAGATAGAATAGAAAAGTCGTACATTACCTTCATGCTGTCGGGTTTCAGTCTGTCTTCAATTTCCCGACGGACATTATTGATTTTGCCAATCAAATCATTCTGGTCCAGCAATACGGCAATATCGTCTTTGTCTACAGGATAATGATATGTCTGTACCTCGTATCGGCGGAAAATATCGAGAAGTTCTTCTATAAATGCACCAGACTCGCCGAGAGTATCCTTTTCGAGATACACATAGGCAATGTGGTCAACGCGGGCAATGCCGGCAATGAGCTCCTGGGGCACGCGCTCGTTTACAATGAGAGTGCCGGGCGCAGAAGGATTATTGGTATTGCGAATATTGATGGGTATATTCCGTTTTTTGCAGTTGACCATGGCGTCAAAGTGAAACACGTTAAACCCCTTGGAGGCCAAAAGGCGAATCTCTTTGTAGGTAAGGCGTGGAATCACGTTGGCACGGGTAATAATGCGGGGATCGGCTTCGTATATGCCATCGGTGTCGGTCCAGTTTTCGTAGAGATCGGCGCTCAAAGCATAGGCAAGTTCGCCACCGGTAAGATCAGAACCGCCGCGCGAAAATATGGCAATGTCGCCATCGCGGGTTACGCCATAATAGCCAGGCATAATGGTGATGCCGGAATTATTTTTGAGGTTCGCCAAATGGACATAGGCCTCTTCATCGACTTTCGCGTTATCATAATCCCCGCGAACGAGAAAGGGAATATTCTCTGGCAGGGCGCAACCGGCCTCCATGCCCTCTTTGCGAAAATAGCGAGTAATAAAACGGGCGCTGTAATGCTCACCGCGCGATGCGTAAAAGGCAATTCTTTTGTTGTCTGGCAGCTCCCGCGCGAGATCAGTGCGGAGGGACTCAATCAGGTCGGCAGCATCAATGCCGAGGTCGCGCTCAAGAGTTTCAAACTTGTGGATTACGGCCTGTACACTTTCCTGGGCAGTTATTTCGTGGCGCTCGTTCTTAAAATGTCGGCCACTGGTCGCAATGTTAAATAGATGATCTGTAATTTTTTTATTGTAGCGTTCTTCTTTGCCGGGGGCAGAGACGACAACAAAACGTCGGCCGGAATTGGCTTGCACAATTTTTTTTACCTTTTCTATTTGAGCGGCATTTTGCACGGAACTGCCGCCAAACTTTGCAACGATAAGTGACATGGTAGAAAATCCGTCGGGTGAGCACGTGCGGTCAAGAAGAATACGGGGTAGTTGTGCGTTCCTGCCGACAAGGGAAGAGTTTGCAGCCAAAGCGAAAAACTGTTCTATTGTACTTCTTTGTAGTGCTTGGGCATCCAGTAATGATGCCATTCCAAAGTTCTATAATTTTCCAGATTGACACAACAGGGAGGGGAGTTATAGTACGTTCCATGTACGTTTCAGTGGAAGAATACGAAATTCAGGGACAGCAGATTTCTAAACTCGAAGCTCTGCTCGGCCACTTTATTGTTTCTACGGAATCCTCACTCAACCGGCTTTCCAGAGAAATGCGCGAATTTAAAGCGGAAATGCAGGATTTCAAGGATGAGATGAAAGAATTCAAGGATGAGATGAAAGAATTCAAGGATGAAATGAAAGAATTCAAGGATGA
>DYPL01000070.1:1503-3969 GCA_020719945.1 Turneriella parva | reverse complement strand
GGCTGTGCAATATCCCCTGCCATTTCGCTCCGTCCTTCGGACGGTTTCATTTCAACTCATGGAGGACTTTCCATACTACGCCAGATTGGATTGAACCACCGGGTAATATTTCAGCACGCGGACAGACGGCATGTTTCCACCGCCCGATAGATAGTTCATAAGATCTAATCTTGTCTGTGCGGGCAGAATTTCCCAAAGCGGCTGCGATACGTCTTTTGCGCTGTCGAGAGCGGAGCTGATTCTTTCGTCCCAGGTATCTGCATACACTTCGTGGTCAGATGGATGCAGTTCGCCCCGGCAGGATTCGCATCCGCAGGATAGTGGAATCGGGACGGGAATATTGAAAAGCCCGTACTCATCGGTTATTTCTTCACCGGCTATGATATCGCGCAGGGCAATTTCAAAGCCAAACCCTGTGCTCATGGTGTTTGGCTCACAGCTGTGGTTGACGTATTTTCCGTGATCCCAGCTTAACACCCTCATGCCACGTTCATCAATGTAAGAGAACTTGTCTGCCTGCGTTTGTTCTATTTGCGAAAGTCGCAAAAACTCTTCTTCTGTGAGTTCTATGTCAAGGGAGTCTTTTACGAAAGTGATGGTTCCTTTGGGTATATCCTTTGTGGCAAATACTCCAAATCCTATTTGTTCGCTGACGAATTTCAGCTCTGTGTCGGGGTGTATCATATTTGATTCTTCTCTGCTTTTCAAGCGCTTGTATACATGCCTTCGAAATTGCTATTCTTTTTTTTAAATATCCTGCGAAAATTTTCTTTTTTTTTTCGGGCTCTTCGGCATTATTTTTATATCGCGTAAGTCAAATCAATACAGCATAAGGTGAATTAGAGGTGCTCAGAAAATTTATAAAATGATTGGATTATTTGACTCAATCATCCAATAACTGCCATGGGTACAGCATCTGCAATTGTGTTTTTGTCTTTCGCGCTTGTCATTGCGGCGTTCATCTTTGTCTCTGTGAGACTGTTACAGGAGCGACCGGCTTTTGTCGGGACGCTGTTTCTGTTGTTTGCTGGTTGTTCGCCGCAGGGAGATACTGCGTCGAGCGCGCAGCCGCCGCATAATTATGCAAAGGCGCTGCAACTTGCCACCTTTTTTTACGGTGCGCAGCGATGCGGAGACAATGATTCCTGGTTGCATGCAGCCTGCCATGAACAGGACGGTTCTGCCGACGGTGTGGATTTAACGGGTGGCTGGCACGATGCGGGAGACTATGGCAAATATGGACAAAACCTTTCTGGGGCAACAGCCATCCTGATGCATTCTTACTTCCGCTTTGGCATGGCGCATGCAGACCATTATTCTCCTGAAAATTCTGCGCCGCCTTCAAACGGGGTTCCCGACATTATAGACGAGCTCTCGTATGTGGTCAAGTATTACAGGCGGGCAATCGATACCTCCGGGACGGCAAAGGCCTGGTATCAGGTTGGCTTGGCAGAATATGACCATTCTACTTTTGTAGAACCCGTTACCCAAAGCAGCATAACGGTAGTTGTGAATGGAGGCCAGCCGCGTCCCGTGTATTCATTTACGCAGAGCTGTTCCAATTATGCTGGTTCCGCAGCGGCAACCCTTGCTTTCTATGCAAACGCGATTGGTTCTGGCAATGCCGATTACGCAGCCATTGTATCGAAAGCGGTCGATTATTACAATCTCGGCAAAGTTTCTCCGGCGGCCTGTGCTGCACAAGGTGGCACGTATCTTGCCGATAATTTTGCTGACGACATGGCTCTTGCGGCCATTGCCCTGTACCATGTTACGGGTACAGCAACCTATTTAACGGAAGCCATTGCCTGGCACGACAATTCTAATTTTGCTATGCCAACCCCCAATGCCTTGAATTCGGGATACATGGATCCTATTGTCAGTTACGAGTTGTATAAAATTACGGGTGAAGAAATTTACAGGCAGGAGCTTTCCGAAGAATTCTCGAACTATGCAGATCAAATGACTTCGTGTGGGTATGCTCACATGCAGAACTGGGGTTCCCTGTCTCTCGCTTCTTCTTCCTCGTATGCAGCACTTTTATATTACGAAATTTCTGGAGATGCAAATGCAAAAAAATATGCCAAATCTAATATTGATTTTATTTTGGGCGACCACCAGAAAATATCCAGCGATGCACCAGCGGGCTTTTCGTTTTTGATCGGTTATAACGTTCGGGGAGGAGGCTATCCCCTGCGTCCTCACCATGCTGCTGCCTTTGGAAGTACTGATTTGTCTGGCGATGAATTCACTGCAGAACAGTCTAATCCCGGCAGCGTTCTCTTTGCCCATGAACTTACCGGGGCTTTGGTCGGTGGTCCCAAATCTGCATGCGCAGACTATGACGACAATATTGGCGATTTCGTTGCCAACGAGGTAGCCATTGATTACAATGCGGGATTAGTCGCCGCTCTCGCTGCGATTATTGCAGCGGAGTGAATTGACTTAGTAGAATTCCTTTACAGT
>DYPL01000070.1:0-1403 GCA_020719945.1 Turneriella parva | reverse complement strand
TTAGACCAGATCCATTCCGTTGCTGCGGAGTGATCAGTCGCAGGCATCGCCGCTGGCCACGAGCGTATCGTAGTACGAAGACAAAGAAACTCCGCGCGGTTTAAGCAGATACACTTTGTCTCCAGAACGAACTTTTTCCGGTACGGGAAAACTGGCCACCGTTTTGCGAAGAGCCATGGTGATGGGCGTGCGGTCGTCGGCGCGAAGTTCGCTCACCTCGGCGCGGACCACTCCCGTGATGTCGCCAATAATGACGACAGAGCTTCCAAGAGGAAGATCTGCTGCGCGGATTTCAATCTCGATTACTCCGGCTTTGGGAAAGTAATGCTTTACCGGCCCTACGAATACTTTCTCCTCTGTGGCAACCGATCCATCTGTTTTGGACCAGCCCTGCTCGCGTCCCAGATAATAACCGTCCGAAAATCCTCTATTGTAGACGGTAGAAATTCTCTGCATCCAATGTTCCAGTTTTTGTTCGTTAAAACTTCCATCGGTTACAGCGTCTATGGCTTCGCGGTACACGCGCACAATCGTGTCTGTATAATCCGGGCTTCTGCCTCGTCCTTCGAGTTTCAGAACGGATACGCCCGTCGCAAGCAGCTCCGGCAGAAAGGGCAAGGTGTTGATGTCGTTGGGAGACATAATAAACTCATTGTCGATCTCTAATTCCATGCCGGTTTCTTTGTCTTTTACAATGTAGGCTTTGCGACAGTTTTGTCGGCAGGCTCCCCGATTGGCCGAGGCATTGTCGGTAAACAGGCTCATTCCGCAGCGGCCCGAGTAGGCAATGCACAGGGCGCCATGTGCAAACACTTCTATTTTAACAAGATTTCCCGATGGGCCTCGTATATCGCGTGCTTTGATCTCTCTGACAATTCTTTCAATCATGCGCAAATCGAGTTCGCGCGCGAGTACGATTACGTCTGCATATTTTGCAAAAAACTCTACGGATTCAATATTGGATACGGACAGTTGTGTAGAAACGTGCACGGGCAGTCGTTTCTTATATGCGTACAAAATGGCTGCCTGGTCTGCCACGATGATTCCATCCATTTGTTTTTCTATGGCGGTATCTACCAGTTTTTTCATGAGGGCAAGATCGTGGTCGTACAATAGCGTATTGAGTGTAAGGTATGCTTTGGCATTTGCATTGTGCACAATCCGTGCGACTTCGTCGAGGTCTTCTACGGTGAAATTATCTGCTGCTCTGGAGCGCATGTTGAGTTGTTCCACTCCAAAGTAGACGGCATCTGCCCCTGCGTTTAGTGCTGCCTGTAGCGAGGCGAACGATCCTGCCGGGGCGAGTATTTCTATCTTCCCTTGTTTCATTGTGGGATGATAGTTTTTTTAGACATGTTGTCACGTAATATTGGGTGGTGGGGTCGCCCCATATCTTCTCAGGA
>DYPL01000069.1 GCA_020719945.1 Turneriella parva | reverse complement strand
TTTTCATTTAAGTAAGGTCTGAAAAAGTTTGCCTACGGCTCGCTTCGCGTTTAGAGGTTACTTAAATATTACGTACTTGACACAGCACGGTGAGTTTATCCTTTTTCTGTATGTTACGCAAAATACTCTTCTTCACTTTTTTACTTTTATCCGCCATGCAGTGCGGGGGCTCAAAAATAGCGAGCGAAGTATATCTTGCGTTTCAGAATATAGACGAAGCATTTCCAGGTAGTTTTATGGCAGACCGGGTGGAGATCTATAAAAATCTTCAGGAAAAACCAGACGGGCTCACGGATTACAGGCGCGGCCTGTATGGTGCGCGTGTATCACTGGAAATTTTTGAATTTCGCGATCCTGCTCTTTCTTCCGCTTTCTGGCTGAAAAAGAAAAACTTCGTGCTTTCCGCAGATCCCGTCTTGTTCAGAGAAAAAAGTACGACGGAACACCGGCTCGATTACGAAACCCCCGAAGGCTATGCCGGAAAAATCTGGACACAAAAATCGTTCGTGATGGCTGCCGAGGCAGATTCTCCATCCACGCTAAAACAGTTTCTCTATGCAGCCGGGTTGAAACAGTGAAAATCAGCGTTGCCATAAGTTCCTGTCCCAACGATACGTTTTCTTTCTATTATTTTCTGCATGAGCCTCCCGAGGGCATAGAGTTTGAAACGCATTATCTCGATATCCAGCAGCTCAACGAAGTAGCTTTCCAGGGACAATTTGATATTGTGAAGGCATCCTATTATACGGGTTTAAAAATTCGCGACCGGTACACTATAATGCAGTCTGGTTCTGCTATCGGGTTCGGAGCTGGGCCAATTCTTATTTCTCAAAAAAATACATTCCCCGATTTGCCACTCTGGCGGGTTGCCTTACCGGGAAAAGACACAACCGCCCATGTTCTTTTTAATTTTTTTCTGGAAAAATCATTTCCAGAAATTGAAGTGCAAAAAGAATTCATGGTTTTTTCGGACATCATGGATTCGGTTCAAAACGGGAGCGTAGATGCGGGCGTTGTCATCCACGAAGGTCGATTTGTATACCAGGAGAAGGGCCTTCATCTGGTGCAGGATCTCGGAGAATTCTGGGAGAAAAACACCGGTTTCCCTGTTCCCTTAGGCGGAATTTTCATGCGTAAATCTATGGAACCCGCCATAGCGCAGCTTTTAGAAAACCATCTTCAAAACAGTGTGCGCAGAGCGATGGAACACAGGGAAAAAAAGGATGCCGATTATTCTGGCATGCTTCCCTATATCCGGAAATATTCCCAGGAGCTCAGCGAATCCGTCCTTGAATCGCATATTCAGACATACGTAAATAATGAAACCGTATCGCTCAGCGAAATCGGAGAAAAAGCCATCGCTTTCTTTTTTGAGGAAGCAGCAAGACAGGAGAAAAAAAATGAAGAAAGTCGCTCTTAAAACAGCCATTCAGGAACATTCCTACCGAGAAAATCATGTCGAAATGTTCACTCTCGCTTCGGGTAAAAAAAGCCCGTATTATTTTGACTTAAAACAAACCATTTTGAATCCAGCTTTTCTGGAAACAGCAGCAGAACTTCTTCTGGCAGATATGGAAAAAACTCTCGGACGTTTTCCCGATGCTGTAGCAGGCCTCACTATGGGAGCAGATCCCCTGATATACGCTATCGTCTTAGAGGCTCATCGCAAGGGAAAACAGATTTATCCAATTGTCGTGCGCAAAGTCGCTAAGGATCATGGGTCCGGAAAAAGGGCCGAAGGATTGTTATATAGGCTTCCGGTCGATCCTCTCGTCGTACTCATCGATGACGTTATCACGACCGGAGGGTCTACTCTTCAGGCTTTCAACGCGATGAAAGAGCTCGGCTACAATCCCCATTACGCATTTTGCGTTCTCGATCGCAAAGAGGGCGGGCGGGAAAATTTAGCTGCCGAAGGTGTAATGCTCCACAGTCTGTTTTCTCTGGAAGATTTCCGGGAGCAGAAATGAATCTGCACGGCCGACGGCTTGCGGGAACGGCCATTCCACTTTCGGCACTGCACAGCGAGGAAAGCTGCGGAATCGGAGAATTTTACGATCTCGTTCCGTTTGGCCGGTATGCTTCCAATGCAGGTTTAAATATTATCCAGTTGCTGCCCATCAATGACAGCGGGGCTGCGGCTGCTCCCTACAGTGCTTTGTCTGCCAATGCGTTGTCTCCCGCGTATATTCGGCTTTCCCGTCTGGAAAACTGGCAGAAACTTCCGGAATGCCCACAGGGAGAGCGTGTTTTGTTTTCACAGGTATACCGCCTGAAAATGCAGGCACTCAGAGAATACTTTACAAAAAATAAAAAGAGCGTTTTGCGTAATGATTCTTTTGAGTCTTTTCGTGCAGAAAATACATGGCTTAAAGAATATTCCGTTTTTATGGTTTTGCGCCTCGAAAATGGCGAAAGGCACTGGAAAGAATGGGAGCATTGTTCCATCTGCACTCGTTCTGCGATAGAAAAAATAGAGTCGGAAAAGCAGGATGAAGTCTTATTCCACGCGTGGGTGCAGTATGTTGCTTACAGCCAGTTAATGGAAGCGGTACAGGAGCTTTCCCGTTTTTCCGTGGCTCTCAAGGGAGATGTGCCCATTCTCATGAGCGAGGATTCTGCCGATGTCTGGGCGTTTCCCAATTTATTCAGGATGGATGTAAAGGCAGGTGCTCCACCTGATATGTTCTCCACACAGGGACAAAACTGGGGGTTTCCCGTTTATAACTGGGAGCAGCACGGCAAAACAGATTTTTTCTGGTGGAAGCAGCGAATGTCCTATGCCTCCCGATTTTTTGATGCCGTGCGCATTGATCATGTTCTCGGTTTTTTTCGCATATACCAGATCCCTGCTGGGAATAGAAGCGGCGTTCTCGGATATTTTTCACCTTTTGAGTATATCACGCGGCGAGAGTTGCATGACGCCGGATTTAACGACGCGCGCATCGCCTGGCTGTCAAAAGCTCATATTCCTGCTCAAAAACTGGAATGGGTGAAACAGAACATTTCAGAAAAAGACTTTGATTATCTGTTCGAAAGAGTAGGCAACGAAGAGTTGTATCAGTTTTCGTCGGGTATCTCGGGGGAGGAAACAATCTACGGAATGCATCTTTTGGATGGCGTGCGCGATGCCATTCTATCTTTTTTTCAGGATATAGCGCTGGTACAGGTAGAGGATTCATTTTTCCCCGCCTGGTATGCCTCTTCGTCTTCTGCCTACGCCTCTTTATCTGGAGAAGAAAAAGAACGGTTAGATAGACTAACAGTAAAAAAATACGAAGACTCAGAGAACGAATGGGAAAAACAGGCAGAGAAAATCCTGTATGCCATGAAATCCTCTTCCTCTATTCTTTTCTGTGCCGAAGATCTCGGTGCTGTGCCGGCCTGTGTTGCCCCTGTTCTTGAACGACTCGGAATTTTATCTCTGCGCGTTGAGCGCTGGGCCCGCGATTACCACCAAGCTGCCGCTCCCTTTGCAGCCTTATCTCATTATCCGGTTTTATCGGTTGCTACTTCCTCTGTTCACGATTCCTCCACGCTGCGTGGCTGGTGGGAAGAAGAACAGGACAAAAAACTTTATGCAGAAGAAAGGGAATATGACTATTCTGAGAGTTTAAACAATGCTCTTTCAAGGCAAATACTTTCAGGACTGTATTCTTCTTCTTCCCGCCTTGTCATTCTGCCGTTTCAGGATTTAATGGCCGCCGTAGAAGGCCTTTCGGTGCAGAGTTCCCGCGAAGAGAGAATCAATATTCCAGGAACCGTGGCTGACAGCAACTGGTCGTGGAGACTTCCGTATTCCGTAGAGCAGCTGGAGAGTCATTCAGATTTCGAGGTGCTTGCAGCTCTATTGCGCGACTGGAGTAAAATGTACCAGAGAGAATTACCAAATTATAAGTAAGGTCTGAAAAATAATTTTTGGGTCTAAATCAGCGTCCGGGCTTTAGTCCGGCGCTTTGTGCGAGCTTCTGCATTTGCTTCTCTTTTACAGTTCCAAGAGAAGTGATAGCAGGATAATAGCTGGCAAAAAGTTCTGCAATATCTTTCTGGAGATTTTTGGGTTCGTACAATTCTATGCGGCGTACTGCGTCTGTCCAGTCTACGGATTTGGAAAAATAGAGAATAGATTTTGCATTAAAGCTGGCATGGGCATATGTACCCTCCATTCTCATTTCCATGGATCCCGATAATCCGCTCATGGCTTCCCGGATTTCTTCTTCTGGAATTGGCTCTTTGATAGATTTTTCCATTTCTTCTGTGAGCACGGTAAAACTTTCTTCGAGCTTTTCCGGAGAAGTGGAGAAGTAGGCAGAAAAACTGCCTTCGAGAGCATGATGTGTCAGCAATGTGCCAACGGAGTAGGCGAGACCTCGTTCTTCCCGCAAAATTCTAAACAGGCGCGATGACATGGTGCTGCCCATCAGATTGGAATACAGATCGAGAGCCGGTTTATATTCCGTGGAATAGGGTTGTCCTGGCAGGGAAAGGAATACCTGTACCTGCTCCAGCTTTTTTGTGTGGTGCAGTAGATTCCCGGTTTTAACAGGTGATGGTTGTTGAAGGGATGCCATGCTGGCACTGCCGGTAAAATCTCCCTTATGGTTATACATTGCCTCGATAGAGTCTAAGAGCTGCTGCTTTTCGGATTCGTTACTGTACAAGCCTCCGGCCAGTGAAAGAACGGCGTTCTGGGTACCGTACGAAGACAAATAGAATGAGTACAGGGAATCGCGGTCAGAATGAGAAATGGACGACAGAGTTCCGCCAATGGAGTGAGCAAGATCGGTTCCTCTGTGTATGTTATCATAAACGAGATCAAAAATTAATTCGTCTGGGTCATCTTGGGTCATGCGAATTTCTTCGAGAATGACATTTTTCTCCGTTTCAAATTCTTTGGGCAGAAACGTGGAGCGAAAATACATATCGGCCAAAACATCGAGTGCAATGCCAATGTGACGCGATGGAAGAGTGACATAGTAGTTGGTGATTTCTTTGGAGGTAGAGGCGTTCATGCTGCCGCCAAGGCGGTCTATGGCTCGGGAAATATCGCTGTAGGTTCTGCTTTGCGTTCCCTTAAAGAGCATGTGCTCTATGAAGTGTGCATATCCCTGTTGTTCCGGATTTTCAAAACGCGATCCAAAGGGAAACCAGAGCCCCGCTGCAACCATGCGTCGAGCGGGGATATTGTCGAGAACAACGCGCAGGCCGTTCTCGAGAGTCGTCGAAAAAATTCCGTCCATTAAACGTCTTTAATGGAGAGAGAAATTTTACCTTGGCGGTCAACACTGATCACTTTTACTTTCACGATATCCCCTTCTTTGAGGACTTCGCGAACGTCGTTGATGCGGCGGTCTGCTATTTTGGAAATATGGCAGAGTCCATCTTTGCCGGGAAGAACTTCAATAAAGGCGCCATAGGCTTCTATGCGCTTAACGGCTCCTTCGTAGATTTCCCCTTCGGACACTTCTGCGAACTGGGCTTCGATCATGCTTCTCGCGATGTCCGCAGATTTTTCATTGCGGGCGGAAATAATCACCTCGCCATGGTCGTTTACATTGATTTCGGCCCCGGATTTTTCAATGATGGAACGAATGTTTTTTCCACCCGGGCCAATCAACTCGCCAATGCGTTCGCGGTCTATTTTGAGAGTAGTTATTTGTGGCGCGTTTTTAGAAACTGTTGTTCTCGGGGCGGATATAGCTGCATCCATTTTGTCCAGAATTTCAAGGCGGCCTTTTTTAGCCTGGGCAAGAGCTTTTTCCATAATGGCATAGCTGATACCCTGAACCTTGAGATCCAGCTGGAATGCCGTAATCCCCTGGCGCGTACCTGCCACTTTAAAGTCCATGTCGCCAAAGTGATCTTCGAGACCAGCAATATCGGTCAGGACGGCAAATTCTTCGCCGCGCGTGATGAGTCCCATCGCGACACCGGCAACAGCATTTCTGAGAGGCACGCCGGCATCCATCATGGAGAGAGAGCCTACGCAGACAGAAGCCATGGAAGAGGAACCATTGGATTCCAGAATTTCGGATACCACGCGAATGACATAGCGAAACGATGCATCGACAGGAATCTGTGATATCAGCGAGTTTTCTGCCAGTTTACCGTGCCCAATTTCGCGTCTGCCTGGGCCCGTATAGCGGCGAACTTCTCCCACACTGAACGGCGGGAAATTGTAGTGCAGATAAAACCGCTGAGATTTAACGCCCTCAATGCCATCACTTTGCTGGGCTGCGTTTTCTGTGCCGAGCGTTGTCACACCGAGTGCCTGGGTCTCTCCACGCGTAAAAATGGCAGAGCCATGGGTTCCCGGCAATACGCTCACTTCAATGGTGATAGGGCGGATTTCTTCGAGGTTTCTGCCGTCGGCGCGGATACCTTTTGTAAAAATCTGGTCGCGCACTACTTCCACTTCGAGTTCGTCGAAGAGATGAGCTGCGATTTTCAGTTTGCGCGAAGCTTCGGGATCTTCGCCAAAAAGGTTTTTGAGGGATTCGAGTGTTTTTTCGCGAAGATTATCTATAGCAGCTTGGCGGTTATGTTTTCCGGCCACAGAGTTTGCCTCTGCGAGTTCTGGAAAGGCAAATTCGCGCACGGCTTTTTCGAGATCGGAGTAATCCGGTTTGGCAGGTACTTCCATTTTGGGTTTGGATACCTTTGTAGCCAGTGCATTCTGGAGCTGGCAGAGACGTACAATTTCCTGGTGTCCAAATTTTACAGCCTCAAGCATTTCTTCTTCGGTGAGCTGGTCTGCGTTACCCTCAATCATTGTCACCGCTTTTTCGGTTCCAGCGAGAGTAAGGTTAAGGTCAGAATTTTCTAATTGTTCATTATCCGGGAAAAGTACCAAACTGCCGCTCACGCGACCCACGCGCACACCGGCGGCTGGTCCGTGGAAGGGCAGATCCGAGATCATGAGCGCAGCGGAAGCCGCCGTAATTGCATGAACATCCCCGCTCATTTTGCCGTCGGAGCTGAGCAGGTTGACGAAAATCTGTACTTCGTTGAAATAGTTTTCAGGAAAGAGGGGACGCAAAGGGCGGTCTGTTACCCTTGAAGATAGGACTTCTTTTTCGGATGGTCGGGACTCGCGCTTTATATAGCCGCCAGGTATATACCCGGAAGCATAATATTTTTCGCGGTATTCAACCGTGAGGGGAAAGAAGTCAATATCTACTGGAGCTGTTTTGGTTCCTGTAGCGTTGGCCATCAGGACGAGATCATTCCAGCGCAGGACGATGGATCCCCCTGCCTGCCTCGCCCAGACGCCTGTTTCGATAGAGTATTCCGCGTTATTGACGGAGATGGATTCTTTTTGCAGCATGTTTCCTCGCACAGAACAGGCACAAGTCTAAAGCTGCCAAAAAAGCCAAATGGATACCGGAAATTATTTTCTGATGCCGAGTTCAGCGATGATCTTTTTGTATCCTTCTACATCGCATCTTTTGAGATAGTCAAGGAGTCTTCTTCTGCGGCCCACCATTTTCAGAAGACCTAGGCGGGAATGGTGGTCTTTGCTGTGCTTGTGGAAGTGGTCTTTGAGTTCGTTGATGCGCCCAGTGAGAATGGCAATTTGTACTTCGGCGGAACCTGTATCCTTTTCGTGTTTTTGGAATTGAGATACAATCTTAGTTTTGCTTTCCTTTGTTATCATTGCGCCTGTCCTTTTCTAATCTTTAATTTTCCAGCCAATTTTTTAACGGTAGAGACACTGGCAAGCAGTTTTTTATTTGCATTT
>DYPL01000133.1 GCA_020719945.1 Turneriella parva | reverse complement strand
GCTAACAAAGTCTTTTGCGAGAATAGAGTGGAACTGGCCAGATGTGCAATAATAAAGAATTATGCGGATGTGAGATGGAGAAGTCACTGGCAAGAGACAGGTTTACCAGGGCCGGGCACAATGCGAAGATGTCTGGCGTTTATGCAATCGATGAAATACGTGAATCCATAGGGCAGTTTATAAAATCGTCAAACATAGTGATAGCAAACGCCTTCCTTTCTTCAATTGGGGAAAAGGAAGCACCGCGATTTTCGCTGAAATCGATAGTAGAGGAAGAGGATGACACTTTAATAAAAGGTTTTTTCGGGCGGTTGAAAAGGGTTGTTTCAGCATCCTTGTCAAAATGGCTGAACAAGAAGCCAAGGAAGATAGCGTTCCCGAAAACGGACAGCGAAAATGTAGACTGGGACAATGTGGACGATGTCCTGTTTTATTATATGCAAGACACGATGGCGCCAGCCGCTTTAGAAATGGTAGTAGAGGCGGCAAAGGCGGGCGTAGTATTTGCAGAAATGCAATCGAAGAAGGAGAACGTTTCTCAAGACATGACCTATGACAAGATGAAACAGAGCGCGAAGGAATTGCAAAGGAAAAATCCATCTTTGTCAAGCGAGATGGCGATGGCGGCAGAATGGGCACGAAACCATGCAGCCGACCACATAGCGGTCTATAACGAGAACGGAGAACGAGCCGGGATACAATATGAAAGAATGCGGAATCTGTTCCGGGAGCATATCCAGCGGTCACTTGAAGAAGGGGAAAGCACGTCGAAACTGAAAAGCCGTCTTATTTTCCCGGCAAAGTGGGCAGAGGTAGAGGGACACCAAGAAAAGCTTTCGCAAGAACTTTCCGAATCGGAGTTACGACAATACACAGTGGCGCATTTGAATAGAGACTGGGACAGGCTGGCATTCACAGAGACGCAGTATGCGGTCAATAACGGAAAGCTGATGAAATGGAGTAGTTACAAGACCCCAACCTATGTCCGTTTTACGTCAATGGGGGGGAGTAAGAACCCGTGCTCCTATTGTGATAGCCATGAAGGCGAAATAGCGAGGCTTGTAGAATCCGAAGCGCATCTGCCAGCTATTCCGGGGCATGATGGAGAAGACGCAATAGACGACGGGATAGCAAAAGTGGCAGTATGGCCAGGGAAGAGCAATGTCGGCAGGAACCAAGCTTCATTTTGGCTGGCAGCCCCGGCGCATCCATGGTGCGTACATGAATGGATGCTGTATCAATAAGTACTCGACAAGTAGAGTACCGGAAGGAGAATAGAATATGATAATAGTATTACCACACATTGTCCAAGGCGAAAAAGCAGTGGAAGGTGAAATCCGACATTGGAAGGACGGTAGCATGAGGAAGGTTGGCAAGAAGTGGGTGCGCGCCGATTATGTAGACGGAAAGTGGGTAAATGTTTCGGACATAAAAGCCGCACAAAAACAGCAAA
>DYPL01000132.1 GCA_020719945.1 Turneriella parva | reverse complement strand
GTCTATATAGATTTTTCAACTTAATTGTTCCCTTAGAGGAGACCGCAAGGCAACTCTAATAAGGAATGGCTTCCCCGAAAAAATGCGCCCACCGCCGGTGAACGGACAATAGGGCATATGCCCTTCTTTTCCTCTGGCGGGAAAGTAACCGTTGCTTAATTTAACAAACGGCCTGGCGGGGGAGAACATTCTGGATGCACTGGCAGCAAATCCCTGCCCGGGTAGGGCACCCTTTACTTTAACAACATGTAAAATATACTCCCCATAAACAGAGCAAGGGCAATCACCTTGATAATAATCAGCTTTGTGGTAAAAGACATGGAATCTTTTTTTGGGGCGGTAGACTGTTCTGTGCCGGGAATTTGTTCTGACATGTAATCAACATAAATATTCTAAAGTATACCGGCTATTTTTTCTTTGACCACACGTCTCCCGCTCTTCCTGCTGCAGCATGAGTACACTCGTCGTAATGATCCCCGGGGACGGCATTGGCCCCGAAGTCGCCGCAGCGGCAGAAAAAATGATTCGCGCCTCGGGAGCTTCCATTGACTGGATTTACGCGCAGGCCGGAGCCGATACTGCCGAAAAAACGGGCAACCCTTTGCCGGTAGAAACTATTGATCTCATAGACAAACATAAAGTAGCGCTCAAAGGTCCCACGGGTACGCCAATCGGTGGCGGCTTTCGATCTATCAACGTTGCCCTGCGGCAGCACTTTGAGCTGTACGCAAACTTTCGGCCCGCCAAAACCATGAAAGGCTTGGAGACGCGCTTTGACAATGTAGACCTCATCACTATCCGCGAAAACACCGAGGGTTTGTACAGCGGTCTGGAACATGTAGTCACTCCCGGGGTTGTCGAATCTCTTCGAATCATTACCGAAAAGGGATCCGAGAGAATCGTTCGTTTTGCGTTTGAGACTGCTCGGCTCTATAACCGCAAAAAGGTGACGGCTGTTCACAAGGCTAATATTCTGAAGCTTTCGGATGGCCTTTTTCTGGACGTAGCGCGGCGCATCGCATCTCTCTACCCCGATATTGAATACGATGAATCCATTGTAGACGCTACCTGCATGCGGCTGGTTATGGATCCCTCTGTTTACGATGTTCTCGTCATGGAAAATCTGTTTGGGGACATTGTATCGGATCTCGCATCCGGACTGATAGGCGGTCTCGGCATGGCTCCTTCTGCCAACATTGGCGCAACGCATGCTATATTTGAGGCCGTGCATGGATCGGCCCCGGACATCGCTGGAAAGGGCCTTGCCAATCCGGCTGCTTTTACTCTAAGTGGTGCTCTCATGCTGCGCCATTTGGGAATGCCAGTAGAGGCTGAGCGCATCGAGAACGCTATTCGCACCGTTATTGCCGAGGGCAGCGTTCGCACGCGCGATACCGGCGGAACGGCTGGAACCTCGGAATTCACCGACGCCGTTATTGAGAAAATGGAGCTTTT
>DYPL01000131.1 GCA_020719945.1 Turneriella parva | reverse complement strand
CGAAAATGGAAGTCCGGCCATATGATGAAGGTTGGCAAAAAGTGGATAAGCGTAGAACAGAAAAACGGAAAGTGGGTGAAGGTAGAGAAAGAGCCCAAAAAGACAAAACCTAAAGGAGACAAGGATGCTACTAAACGAAAAAGAGTTTCCACAACTGTGGAGCAGGGACAAGGATTGGGCAGTGGACGCAGTCATGGAACTACTGCAACAAAGAAAACAAAAACCAATACCCGTAAACATACACAGCGCGATGGTGACGTTGGAATCGGACCTGGAAAGCATGTTCCCGATGAACAGGTAAAAGAAAAAGAGCCGGTTATAACTGATGAGGAAAATACTCTTATAGCAAAGATGCTGGGACGTCCGGAAGAAGAGATAACAGGAAAGAAGAGAAAGCCGTCAAAGGCAAAGAATAATGCGCTAAAGATAATCGAAGAAAAGAAGAATGCCGGAATAGCGTTGTCCAGAGAAAACTTTACCCCGGAAGAAATAGAAGCGCTGGAAAACTTTCAGGGGATAGGCGGCACAAAGGCCACAGGCAGCGCGCGCGCTGTCCTTACCGAATACTATACCCCGAAATCGGTTATTTCCAAAATCTGGCAGCTTTTAGCAAAATACATTTCGCCGGGCTCAAAAGTTTTGGAACCTTCCGCCGGTACTGGAACCTTTGCGCGCAACCCTATTGCTAACGATTATGCCCTGGACATGATAGAATACGACGAAACAACTTCCACGATAGCCAAGATATTACACCCAGACAAAGATGTGAAACACATGTCTTTTGAAGAAATGTTTATGGACCCCGGCGCCAGAATGGCAAAGAAGGAGTATGACGGAGAGCTGTATGACGGTATAATCGGAAACCCTCCCTATGGAGTATTTAACAGTAAGTACAAGGGAATGGGAGAAGGCAAGGGTGTAAAGACATGGCAGGAATACTTTATAAAGAGGGGCCTTGACACTCTCAAGGAAGGCGGAACCCTTGCGATGGTTGTGCCATCATCCTTTTTAGACGGCGGCCTAAATTCCACGAAGTCCGATATAGCCAAAAAGGCGGCAATTGTGGAAGCATATAGGCTGCCAAACAACATATTTCCAACCACTGACGTAGGGACTGATATAATTGTTTTACGGAAACAAAAGGGCGGGGAAGTAGAGGGGTTTCATTCCGGCAACTATTTCAAACGAAATCCTGACGCCATAACCGGGAAGCTGGAAAACGCAAAAGACCGGTACGGAAAGGACGTTATCAGGGTAGTAGGAGATGAAGCAAGTCTTGAAAACATAGACACCAAAACCATCCGGGAGCCGATGAAGCAAGAGGTAAAGGACGCTATAGCAGAATCGATGCTGGGAAATCAGAATGCAAAAGGGGCGCACAGAAAGAAAGCAGTCAAGGAGAAAGCGCCTACAGGGAAGCCGGAAAAAAAGGCGCGCGTCACCCTGAAAGACAAGTTAGAGGCAGTAAAAGAGAAGGC
>DYPL01000130.1 GCA_020719945.1 Turneriella parva | reverse complement strand
ATTTTTTAGGTTATTACTGCAACGGTGTTGGTTCCAAAAAGAGTTGCCAGGTTTGAACAAAAATTGCACGCGACAAAAATGAAAATCCAAACAGAAAAATATATCGTAGAGCAGGGAGAAAAACTGCATCTGGATAAACGAGATACTTCGTGGCAGGGAGAAAAACCAGACATCGCCGAAGTCGATTCTTTATTCCAGGAAGAAGTCAAAAAAATTGATGAACTTCAGTACGCCATGTACGCAGAAAATCGCCAGTCGCTTTTAGTTGTGATGCAGGGAATGGATGCAGCCGGAAAAGACGGATTGATCCGTCACCTCATGAGCGGCGTGAACCCGCAGGGTGTAATCGTGAGCAGTTTTAAGCATCCTTCTTCGCACGATCTCGACCACGATTACCTGTGGAGGCATTATTCCAAACTTCCCGAGCGTGGGCAGATTGGGATTTTTAACCGTTCGCATTATGAAAATGTTCTTATTACCCGCGTTCATCCGGAGCTGATATTATCGGAGCGACTTCCTGAAATTAGTTCGGTGGAAGATATTTCTGAAAAATTCTGGCAAAAGCGCTTTGAACAGATTCGTTCGTTTGAACAAATTATTTCTCAGAACGGGACCCGCGTCATTAAGTTTTTTCTTCATATTTCTCCGGACGAGCAAAAAAAGAGATTTCTGAAGCGTATTGACAGGGCAGATAAGCACTGGAAATTTTCTGGCGGCGATATTCGCGAGCGTTCGTTCTGGAAAGAGTACCGTAAGGCTTATGAGGACATGTTGCCGACGACTTCTACAAAGCTGTGTCCTTGGTATATTCTTCCTGCCGACAGCAAGTGGTACACTCGCCTTTTAGCGGCCCACATTATCCGCAGCACTCTCGAAGACATGAACCCGCGTTTTCCATCAGTGAGCGATGCCGATCGTGCGGAGATGGAACAGGCCCGCGAAACTCTCATGAAAGGTTGAGCGTTACATGCCGGGAGCTCGGAATGAAGATGCTGCACCCGCAAAGATTACTTTCCCGTTTTCTATGAGAATAAGTCCCGGCAGCCTTGACCCGTCTTCTTCGAATTTTCGGGCATATTCAATATACACATTGTGTGCTTCGCTCTCCCAGTCGATAATGTCTATTTCGCGGTAGAGTATTTTTTTGCGTTCGGCAATTTCCAAAATTACGGGTTTAATGATGCGACATTGTTTGCACCATTTGGCAGTAAAATACAGGAATACGGTTTTATCCCGGGGAGCAAAGTATGTGAGATCTACGGCGTTTCCGTATGCAATATTCAGTATTTCGTTTGAGGCAACTAAATATAGATACTTTTCTTTTGAGATAAAATCTGTTACTGCCACGGGTTCTGTTTTGTAACAGCCTTGCAGTGCATCAGCAATTTTTTCTGCTCTGGGGTAAACCCATTCATTCCAGGACTTTTCGTCTCTTTTTATACTCAAATGATCAACAAATTCCAGGCAGCTCATTTTTTGGTTTTCCGCCAAAATATTTGGAGGCAG
>DYPL01000020.1:34426-39372 GCA_020719945.1 Turneriella parva | reverse complement strand
TTAAGGCTTGGTAGCTAACAACGGCCCACCACAAATAAATAAAATTTTACAGCAAAAATATATCCCGGTTTAATAATAACAAAAGAACCCACCGCAGGTGAATGGATAATGGAGCGGTCGCCACTTTGGCCAAAAAATACTTCCTGCCGGCAGGAGAACCTCGCCCCTCGCGTGTAACGCGGGGTAAACCTGGCAGACCCCTTTTATTATCGTTGACGCTGCATAAAAATCTTACAGAAAAAACAATGGCCCAAGTCAAAGACTCCCACCTCGATGCCATTCTCAATACATTTAACGCTCTCGAAGAACGCCTTTCGGATCCATCTGTCACAGCCGATCCGGACAGGCTTACATCTCTCTCCCGCGAGAGGGCACGGTTAGAACCCACTGTGCGACTTATCCAGCAATTTAGACAAACGCGAAATCAGTTAGAAGATCTGCAGGTCGGCATTGCCTCGGAGCGCGACCCCGAACTTTTGTCTGCCCTCAGAGATGAGAAGCAGTCTCTGGAACATACATACTCAAGCCTGGACGAAGAACTGCAAATTGCCATGCTGCCTCGCGACGCTTCTGCCGGCAAAAACGTTATTGTGGAAATCCGGGGCGGGACGGGTGGCGACGAGGCTGCTTTATTTGCCCGCGATTTGTTTCGCATGTATACCCGTTTTCTGGAAAAGCGCGGCATTGAATTTGAAGTACTCGATATTTCGGAGACTGGTTTAAACGGCATAAAAGAAGCCGTATTTATTGTGCGTGGACCAGACGCTTACGATCTGCTGCACCAGGAAGCGGGCGTCCACCGGGTGCAGCGCGTTCCCGAAACAGAGGCATCGGGAAGAATTCACACATCTGCCTGCACAGTCGCCGTAATGCCAGAAGCGGACGAATCCGAGCTCAATCTTCGCAACGAGGATATTCGCGTCGACGTTTTTCGCGCATCTGGAGCTGGTGGGCAACACGTAAACAGAACAGAGTCTGCCGTTCGTCTTACGCACATTCCAACCGGCATTGTTGTGAGCATGCAGGACGAAAAATCGCAGCACAAGAATCGGGCCAAGGCCATGCAGATTCTTGCAGCCCGCTTTGCCGAAAAACAGCGCGCAGAAGAGCATGCCGTTATGGCAGCCGAAAAAAAAGCTCAGGTGGGATCTGGCGACCGATCCGACAAAATCCGCACTTACAATTATCCTCAAAACAGAGTAACGGATCACCGCATCAATTACACGGCTCACAATCTTGATCAGATTATGGAAGGCGCTCTCGATGACTTGATTTCTGCTCTGCTTCAGGAAAAGCGCCAGAAATTGCTGGCCGAACTCAACGGAGCCTGACATGGATTTTTCTTTTCGCCCGGTGGAGGGAACGTACCGCAGCAACCTCATTTTGTTTGCCCTGGTTCTCGTAATACTTGCGTTTGGTCTGATCATTCTGTTATCGGGATCTGCCTTTTTAGCCAGCGAAATGACCGGCAATTCATTTTTTTACTTTAACAAACAAATTTTGTATGCCATTTTAGGAATTGGCCTTATGTTTGTTTTCAGCCAAGCAGATTACCGGATCTTGATTAAGGCGGCCTGGCCAATCTATATAACCAGCCTTATCCTTCTGGTGCTCGTTTACATTCCGCCTCTCGGCAAAAAAGCGGGAGGCGCCTGGCGCTGGATTTCTCTTGGTCCATTTTCTCTGCAGCCGTCTGATCTTGCCCGCTTTGCCGTTGTGCTCGTTATATCGCGGCTTGCATCTGGGTACCGCGAATATCCGTTTTCTCGAATCGCTCTTATTGCAGCCATCGTGATAGCTCCCGTTTTGCTTGTTCTTTTTGAACAGGATCTAAGCACTGCGGTTCACATTTTTATGCTCGCCGGACTTCTCCTGCTGTTTACCCCTTTCCCCCTGTTTGTCCACACGCTTTTTTTTGCTTTGGCGATTCCTGCCGTTGCCCTGATGATTTATCTGGAACCGTTTCGCCTGGAGCGCATGAAGGCGGTAGTGGATCCATGGAAATTCCGCTTTGACTCTGCCTACCAGCTCGTGGCATCCATGAAGTCATTTTTGTCAGGCGGGATGTGGGGCAAGGGGCTCGGAGAAGGACTCAACCGCCATAATCTGCAGGCAAGGCATACAGACTTTATTTTGGCCATAGCAGCCGAAGACACTGGCTTTGCTGGAACTTTTTTGCTTCTCACGTTAATGTTTGCGTTCGCCCTTTACGGACTGTTCCTGATATCCCAGCAGAAGGACGACTTTGCCCGGCTGCTCGGAACGGGAATAGTATTGTCTTTTATTACACAGGTAATTTTAAATGCTGCCGTGGTTATGGGACTGGTTCCCACTACTGGCATTGGGCTTCCTCTTTTTTCTTACGGAGGCACTTCACTTCTCGTGTATCTCTCCATATTGGGGATTTTTCTCTCCACAACGAAAGAGCGTGTTTTGCAGCGAACCTTGTTTTAGATACGCTCTGAAAACGACTCAAAAACTGATAGACTGGCAGCCGGGCACTTTCACGTTGTCGCATGGCAGGCGACCTTAGTTTTCTGGGTCATTTGGAAAATGTTCTGAAGGAAAAACAGAACGCCAATCCCGAAACATCTTACACGGCAAAATTGTTTTCAATGGGCATCGATAAAATTTTGCAGAAAGTAGGCGAAGAATCCATAGAGTACATTCTCGATGCAAAAAATGACAACCGGGAACGAATGATCTCTGAAGGCGCAGACCTGTTGTACCATTTCACCGTTTCGCTTATTGCTCGCGGAGTTTCCCTTGCAGACATAGCTGCAGAACTCGAGCGCAGACACAAACCGTTACAGCCATGAAAAAGAAAAGCGCCACCCGCAGAGTGATAATTCTCGGAGCAGGACAAATTGGTACCCATATTATGCAGTCGCTGTCTACAGAAGGCTACAATGTAGTCCTCGTAGACGCAGAAGAAAATGCCATACAGGAGGCATCTCGCCTTGCGGACATTTCTACCTTTGTTGGCAACGCGACCGATCCGCGCATCTTTTTTGATCTTAATTTAACAAATACCGACATGCTGCTCGCGGTAACAGACTCTGACGAGACAAATCTTCTTGCCTGTAATATGGCCAATTCTTATGGCGTGGGTAAAAAAATTGCCAGAGTTAGAAAACCGTATTATAAATACTATGCCGGCACTCCTATTGGAGAATCCTTCTGGAAAAATCAGGGCGTAGATATTCTTTTTAACCAGTCAGAAATTGCAGCCCGCGAAATAGAAAGACTTCTCGAAAATCCGGGAGCCATGGATACCATCTCCATAGCAGACGGCAACCTACAGGTTCTTGCCTACCGCGTCAAAGCAGGCTCTCTGCTGATAGGGCGAAGACTCGTTGGACTGCGCGACGTCCAGAGATTTGAAAATCTGATCGTAGCGGCTATCACCACAACAACACCCGAAAAAAATAAAGACAGTGCCGCCACCCGCAAAAATGACCACGGAAAAGAACACACCATTATTCCAAGAGGTGATTATAAAATCCGGGAAAACGATCTCATGTTTATTTCCGGACAAAAGCATGCCTTTGACGGATTGGCTCCCCTCTTTGATCCCGGCTTGCCACCTGTTTTCCGAAAGGTGTTTATTCTCGGAGGAAACATTCTTTCGCATTACCTGGCAGATCATCTTCAAAAGAGATTTCCTAAACTCACAATTTATCTCATAGAAAATACGCGCAAAAGTGCCTACACGGCCAAAGAAAAACTGCATTCAAAAGTAAAAGTCCTGAATGTAGATGTACACGATCTCGCTGCACTCATGGAAGAAGGTCTCGATAGTACCTCCGTGTATATTGGAGCGGCCACAAACGAAGACGACAATATGATAGGCTGCCTCATGGCAAAAGAAGAAGCCAATGCCCGCACCATTGCCATCGTCCAAAATCCAACGTTCGTGCATCTTATACCATACCTGGAACTCGACGCTGCGGTATCGCCAAAGCTGCTGCTCGTAGACGACGTTCTCAAGGCACTGCACAACGAGACCTACAACATATTGTCGGCACGCGTGCACGATGCAGAACTTCTCGAACTCAATGTAAATCCGGGTTCCATTCTCGATGGACAAATTCTTTCGGAATTCCGCTTCCCAGACAACGCAATCATTGTTTCTATTTTCCGGGACGGAGAAGTCATTATTCCCAAAGGAGCCACGCAACTGCAAGCCAATGATCACGTTGCCGTGTTTGCCCACAAGAGCGCCATTGACAGTGTCCGCTTTTATTTTGAAAAATAACAGGATGGCGATGATTAGTTTATATCGAGTAGCCCACGCAGTGGGAGTATCGAGATGCAGGCAAGGGTATTCACTGCCGACAAGACCTGTTTTGTCTCCAGACGGGCTACCGCTCTACTGTTAGTTTCCGTACGGTGAGCGGATTGCTCTTATTCAACTGCGATGTATATTTTCTTTTGCCATTAGCCTATTTTGTTGCGGGCCTTTCCCACCGTGGACTTTTTCAGAGCTTACTTAACAAAATTCGCTGTAACAATTTCGCCATATCCGCATATCGGAACTCGTATAAACTCCGACAATTTCCTATAGAACTCATTCGTTTTACTTTATCCAATATCACGAAAGTCAAAGTGTTACATATATATATTTCTTTGCATTACATGATATGTAATCATTTCATGCATATATATAGGAATAATCTACATTTTATTAAAGTTCTGACTATTTTTCTTTGATTATAAGTAGACAATATACCTGTTATAATTATAAGTGTGCATCTCGTATAATACGAGATACATTACAACATATAGGAGTTCTAAATGAAAACAGGATTAAAGATCATATTGATTTCTCTGATTGCGCTGTTTGGCGCAACGGCTCACGCGCAGAAGCAATCGCCAAGGAATTAGACAATATTGATCTAATCATTGAGGGTGGCTATCGCGGTGGTTCTATGACAGGAAAAAGC
>DYPL01000020.1:4985-34326 GCA_020719945.1 Turneriella parva | reverse complement strand
CAGATAGTAGATCCGACAATTGCTACAGCCAAAAAGAATCTGGATAAATTCGCGGAAAAAATTTATCTCGCTGACAAGTAAGCAAACATCCCCCCTCGCTTAATTCGCGGGGAGGCTATACCTAAAAAAGATACAGCGCTTTTTATGTTCATGGAAACCAGAAAGAGGTTTACTTGGATCGGACACCCGCGTATTTCTTGCGGACAGAAATCAACCACTCTTTGTCGTAGCGCAAAAGAAGAGCGGTAAGAGCATGGATCGTTTCATCGTCCGTGCGGGCAATGCCGCGACGAAGCCAAAATCCATAAGCTAATGCAGGCGTTAAAACGGAGTTACCTTCCACAGAATAGTCGGAAAGATGGCCAGCATAATGCTGCTCCAGATAATCTAAGGCACTTTGTTCGTATTTGTAAACGCTCAGCAAATACAATTTTTGCTCGCGCTCAAAGTTCATTTCTTTCTGGAGACTCATGTAACTCTCAAACATGAGGCGCGCTCCCCGCGAGAAAATCGCAGAGTAAATTTGAGAAAACGGAATTCCGTATACTCTTGACTTAGGCGACGGAATCAGATTATTCTCGCCCCATACAATAATGTCGGGATTTATTTGATCGCCTTCGTCCATGAATACAGAAATATCGGATAATCTCTGGAGGGGAGATACATCACCCCATTCTGAACTTTCAACGCTCAAAAGGTTGGCTGCACAAGAAACAAGCGATCCATAATACAGAATTCCACGCGTGCCGCCAAGATAGGTTCCGAAAGATTTTTCTCCGACTTGCAGACCAGAGGCCCCCTCTTCTTCAAACATATACTCGTAGGCATCATGAAAAAAACATTCCGCCATTTGCACGCGCTCTGTCTCCGAAAGAGTTCTTGCCGACAGGGAAGCCGCCACGAGGTAAAGGCCAATCAAAACTATTTTTTTCATGCCGCTATTTTCCCCTCCGAGACGTTGTGTCAAGCAAACGCAGCTATGTCAGAAAGGGTAATTTTATTTTCGTAAAAGGCTTTGCCGATAATGGCGGCGGACAAGCCCTGTTCGCGCAGAGCATACAAATCATCGACAGAAGAAACTCCGCCGGATGCGATTAAATAAATTCCAGGAAATTTCTGCTTCAGCTCTCCGTACAGGGCAAAATCTGGACCCTGCAGAGTGCCGTCCTTTTCTATCTGCGTTACAAGAAACTGGCTGATTCCCATTTCAACCATGGACTCCATGAAATCTGAAATGTGGAGAGAGGTTCCTTCCATCCAGCCGGATACGCGAACTTCTCTGCCAAGAACATCCACGGTAAGGAGAATTCGAATAGCTCCAGCAAGTTCTACAATAGCCTTAAATTCATCCAGATTTTTTACGGGCAGGGTACCAATCATCAGATAATCCATCTGGGCACTGAGATATGCGGCAGCCTGTTCGCGATTGCGAATACCCCCGCCCGCTTCTATCGAAATAGCATTCCGATTTTTGATTTCAGAAAATAAAGCCAGACTCTGCGGTTGGCCGTCGCGAGCTCCCGATAAATCGACGAGATGAAGCCGTTGCACGCCTGCCGCTGCAAAAGCGCTGGCAACAGAAATCGGATCGTCAGAATAAACTGTCTTTTGGCCGTAATCCCCTTTATATAGACGGACGACTTCTCCGTCGAGAATGTCCATCGCTGGGATTAAAATCATTTGTCGTCGACTTTTTTGACGGCCAGACCAACGCGCTCCAATCCAAGGCCGTTCACCTGGTCTACAACGTCCAACACGCTCAGATACGGAATCTCTTCTTCTGCATCGATAACTACAGAGAGTTCTTTGCCTTCGGATTTCGCACGTTCTGACTGCTGGTCCATGAAATCTTTCATGGGGAATCCTTCCATGGCCGCCTTTTTGCCGCCAATTTCCATTTGGCCTTCTTCGAGGACCTTGATTACTACTTTATAAGGTTCTTTTTCTGCTGCAACAGCATTCACCTTGGGAAGCTTTACACCCATTGCACTAAACTTTGTAAACTCAGCCGTTACCATGAGAATAATCACAAGGACGAGCATAATGTCTACAAGAGGGGTTACGTTAATATTTGATATTGGTTCGTCTGTATTTCCTGATCCGCCGCCTGCCATAAATATCTCCTGGAACACTTTGCAGGTTGCCCGCAGGGTGTCAAAATAATTTCGTATCTAACGAAATAATAGCACGGTAGAAACAGCACACATCTATTAACCAATGTTAAAAGCCAATAGAACAAGTTCCCGTATGGCAATACAGCATTTTCTGCCGGCTTAAGAGCCCTGCCCGGGTAGGGCCTTCCCGCCTACACCCGTCAGGGAAGTAAGGGTTCCCAGCGCTCCTGCCTGATAGTATATTTTTCGGCAGGTCCAAATCGTTTTTTATAATCCATATCGGGATGGTCTCTCAAAAAAAGTCCCAGATAAAGGTACTCATACTCGTGCAGGGCCGCATACTGCATCATGTTGAGAATGGCAAGCGTACCGGGAGAATAGATTTTTTGAGCGGGGTCATAAGCCGTATAAACGGCAGAAAGGCCAATCGGAGATTCATCGACAATGGACATGGCCAATAGTTTATTGTCTAAAAGAAGAGTAAGCTCCAATGCATTGGAGGGACTCGAATACATCTGCGTCATCATAATAGAAACAAGTTCTTCCGCTTTTTCCCGATTTGCATGAACCTCGGTCTGGTAGCGAACATACAATTCTACCTTCTCTCGCGATAATTCCGGGGCAGACCAGCGAACTTCAATCCCCGCCTTTTCTGCATGCTTCAGGGTTCGCCTCCAGTGGCGCTTCCAGGCAAACGATGGCACAGAAACCCGCATGGGCTCGCAAAAAGAACAGGTAAGACATTCCGGCCTGTAGTAAATTTGTCCATAACGGCGATACCCCATAGCCATCAAATGGCCCTGTATCCCGCGCGGTACATCCGGCTCTAAAACGACATATCGCTCCCGAGAACTTTTTTCGGGATAATACGCACACCCTCCATGCGAGAATGTGGTATTAAAGAGCAGAAACATTCTAAAGGCGTCTGTCGTCACGTGTGAATAAATTGTTCCTTTGCAGCGGAAAACAGACTGTTTAGTATTTCAGAGTCTCCGAGTCCAGAACCCTGTGAAAGCTCTTTTTTGCCGCCACCGCCGCCGTCAATTCCAGCTGCCGAAAGTGCTGCGCGTATTAAACTTCCCAGGTCAATAGAATTTTCTTCGGCGTATTGTTTTCCGGTGCTGAACACGGCATTCCACTTTCCGTCAGCAAGGCCACCGAGCAGATACACCCTGCGAGGTTCTCTGGAGCGCAAAGAATCCGACAGAGATTTTAAAGAATCGATAGTTGCACCTTCGCCAATATATTCGACGACATTTCCAGACTGGGCCAGAATCTGGTCGATCACGGTTTCATCTACGGCAGTGCCCGCTCCTGACTTTTTCTTTTCCGCCTTTTTCCATTCTTTTTCAAAATTGGATGTTTCCGGATCGAGTTCTCGTATCTCCGAGAAGAGAGGAGCAATTTCATGCAACGGCAGAGTCTCGGCTCTTTCGACAAGAGATTGGACGCGACCCAGAATAGAACGCCGGGACTCTTCCATTTCCTGGATTCCCTGAGAAAGACCTGAAATGCGACCCATCAAAACGGCAATTTTTTCTACCGCAAGGCTGCGCACTTTCTCCCCAGTCACTGCTTCTATGCGGCGGTTTCCAGCTCCCGGAGACCCCTCACGGGCAATCACAAAAGCGCGGATATCACTGGTATTGATGACGTGCGTACCGCCACAAAACTCGGTCGAAAAATCTCCCATCTGAACAACGCGCACTATATCGCCGTACTTTTCGCCAAATGTCATGACGGCACCCATCTTTTCGGCGTCATCTTTAGCGAGTACCGCCGTTTCAACGGCAACGGATGCAGCAATGCCAGAATTTACGGAGCTTTCAACAGCGAGAATTTCTGCCGGAGAAAGCGGGGCCGGATGCGTAAAATCAAATCGTAAATAATCTGGGGAAACGAGAGAACCTCTCTGGCGAATGTGATTTCCAAACATTGAGCGCAGTCCCGCATTGAGAAGATGAGTGGCGCTGTGGTTGCCTGCCAGACTTTCGCGGCGGGCAACGTCGACATGCATTTCTACTGTATCGCCAACGCGAACCGTTCCCCGCTTTACTTCAATAATATGAATGTGGTGTTCTTTGTGCTTACGCGTATCGATTACTTCTGCATGAAAAGAAGAATTTTCGATAATACCCTGATCGCCAAGCTGACCTCCCGACTCCGCATAAAAGGGTGTAGACTTTGTCACCAGAAAACCCTCTTCCCCTTCGGCTAAAGAGTTCAGTCTCCCCCCCGCATTTCCCAGGAACAAGACTTCAGAATTTCCAGTTAACTCATCGTACCCGGTAAATTCCGTGGCGGGAGCATCGACGGCGGGAAGCTGGGATGCATTGCCCTTCCAGGCTGACCGGCCCCGCTGCCTCTGCTCTTCCATGGCTTCTGCGAAAGCCTGCATGTCGACTGAATAGCCTTTCTCTTCTGCAAGTTCCCGAGTCATTTCCGGCGGAAAACCATACGTATCGTATAACAGGAAGACATCTTTGCCTGGAATCACGCCGTCTTTGAAAGCTCCATCGGCAGCTTTGTCAAAGAGATCATGAAGCTTATCTTCGCCACCGGCCAGTGTGCGCAAAAACCGCAATTCCTCCTGTTTGACATATTCTTCCGCCAGAGACTGGTGCGTTTTCAGCTCCTGATAAAATTCTCCATAGATGAAAACCACCTTGTCTATGAGCTGGTAAACGAGCGGCTCACTTTGGCCAAGCTTGCGTGCAAATAACAGCGCACGACGCAAAACGCGACGCAAAACATAACCACGGCCTTCGTTTGATGGAAGCACACCGTCGCTTATGGCAAACGTCAGAGTTCGAATGTGATCGGTTATTACGCGAATCGCTGTTTTCTGTTCTCCTTCGTAGGGAACCTGAAACAGTTCAGCGACTCTGTCGCGCAGCGACTTGAGTTCGTCGGTATCAAAAACCGAATCAACTTTCTGGACGAGAGTAGCTAAGCGCTCTAAACCAGCTCCCGTATCAATGCCGGTATTCGCAAGCGAAAGGTATTCGCGACCATTGAAATTGAACTGGTTAAACACAAGATTCCAGAATTCCATGAAGCGCTCGCCTTCACTTCCGGGGCCGCCAAGATTCGGGCCAAACTCCTCGCCTCTGTCCAAATACAGCTCACTGCTCGGACCGCAAGCTCCCGTATCCCCGGCTGGACCCCAAAAGTTATCCGCTCTGCCAAGGCGCTTAATATTGCTCGCCGGAATCCCGATATGCTTATGCCAGATATCGTACGCTTCGTCGTCGTCCTGAAACACGCTGATATGAACATCTTTGGAATCAAACGGAAGATAATTAGAAACAAATTCCCAGGCAAATTCAATTGCTTCCTTTTTAAAATAGTCAGCAAAGCTGAAATTGCCAAGCATTTCAAAGAAAGAAAGATGGCGCTTTGTGTGCCCTACCTGTTCTAAATCCGTTGTGCGAAGACATTTTTGAACTGTGGCAATTCTTTCCGATGGGGGAACACGCTCTCCAGAAAAATATTCCTTGAAAGGAACCATGCCGGCCGTCGTAAACAGCAGAGTGGGATCATTGCCGGGAATAAGAGAAGAGCTCGGCAGCACGAGATGCTTTTTCTTCTCAAAAAATTCAAGGTAGCCTTTCCGAATTTCTTTAATTGTCATCAGTTTTTTATTTTCCATTCCATTCCCCCGGGCATAAAAAAAGCGAGCCTTATGCTCGCTTCTTGCAATTTATACAGGCGGCCAAATATTATTTTTTGACCGGAGCTGTTTCTGTCTTTGATGTGAGTGACGTGAGAGATTCGCGAAATGCTTTGCGCTCTTCTTTCAACTGCACCAGAGACTTGCGCTCTACAAGCTCAATCACAGCCATCTCGGCAGAGTCGGATGCACGAGCTCCAAGCCTCAAAACCCGCGTATAACCACCATTTCTGTTTGTAAAGCGCGGAGCTATGTCGTTAAAAAGCTTGTGCAGAACTTCTTTGTCCCGAACAACTCTTGCGGCAATGCGGATATTGTGCAGCTTCTGGCTTTCCGTTATGCCATCACCTATGCTGTACTTTGCACGCGTAATCAGTTTGTCTAACAGCGAGCGGGCTACTTTGGCCTTAGCCAGAGTGGTTTCTATTTGTTCATGCCAAAGAGCACTGGTTACGAGGTTGCGAAACATTGCCTCGCGGTGTGCCTTTAAGCGTCCGAGTTGTTTAACTTTTACACCTTTTCTCATGATTATTCCTCATTCATTAACGGGCAAAATCGCGCATTCCAAAGGATAGACCCATGGAGCCAAGTTTGCTTTTCAATTGGAGCATTACTTTATCTGAGTAATGCTTACTCTTGCGAAGATCATCTTCGTATTTAGAGACGAGATCCTTTACTGTTCTCAAATCCAGACTTCTCGTTACGGCTACTGTGCGCACAGAGAGATCAAGATCCTCGATGGCTGTGTTGAGAGTCTTCTTGAGCTTCTCATCGGTCTCATCAAACTCTTCCTCTTCCTCGTAATTTTCTTCTTCAAAGTTAATAAATACGGTGAGATGTTCTTTGAGTATTTTGGCCGCATACGCTACAGCGTCGTCCGGGCGAATTGTTTTATCTGTCCAGACTTCGAGAGTCAGCTTATCGTAATCGGTACGCTGATCTACGCGGGTTTCTGTAATTTCAAAATTCACCTTGCGAATGGGCGAAAATAAAGCGTCTATGGGAATTACGCCCACTTCTTCGATATGCTTTTTCGTTTCTTCTGCGGGCAGATAACCGCGACCTTTATCCACCTGAAGTTCCATGCTCAAGTCAGTCTCTTCAGTAAGGCTGGCAAGGACCAGTTCCGGGTTCATAATTTCGACCTGGCTGTTTACAGCTAAATCGGCAGCAGTCAATACGCCGGCACCTTTTTTATGAATTTCAAGTGTGACAGGACCCATGCCAAAATATTTCATTCTAACCTTTTTGAGGTTGAGAATAAGGCGGGTCATGTCTTCACGCACACCTGGAATCGTGGTATATTCGTGCGTAATGCCTTCAATGCGGACGGCTACAATGGCAGCGCCCTCTATGTAAGACATTAAAACGCGACGAAGGCTGTTTCCTAAAGTAACGCCAAATCCTTTTTCAAAAGGTTCGGCAATAAATTTGCCGTAATCTGCCTTGTTTTCGGTGTGATAAAACTCCACCTTGCGGGCTCTTTTTAAACCCTTCAGCAGATTCTTAGGCGCTGCACTTTGTTCGTTTTCCATAATTCCTCCAGGAATGGTTTACTTGGAATAAAGTTCCACAATAACGTTTTCTTTGATGGGAATATCCACATTCTCGCGAGCAGGATGGCGGAGGACTGTTCCACTCTTTCCATCTTCACTGATCTCTATCCAATCGGCGCGCAATCCCATTCTCTTTGTAAGATCGATATTCTGCTCCAGAGTCGCAGATGTTTTCATCTTTTCAGAAAGAGAAATAATTTCGCCGGGACGAACCTGGTAAGACGCAATGTCCACCTTACGGCCATTCACAGTCACGTGGCCATGGCTAATCAGATTTCTGGCCTGGGCACGAGACGTTCCAAGACCCATGCGATACACGGTGTTATCAAGACGACGCTCCAAAAGTATCAGAAGGTTTTCGCCCGTGATGCCTTTCATGCTCGTGGCCTTTTTAAAATAATTGCGGAACGGACGCTCCAGAACGCCATAAATTCTTTTTACCTTCTGCTTTTCGCGAAGCTGAGCACCGTATCCGGAGATCTTAGCACGTCTTTTAGGAGGCGGTCCGGGAGGATTTTTGCGATCATTTAAAGAACACTTTTCTGTTAAACAGCGCTGTCCCTTCAAAAAGAGCTTAAGCCCTTCTCTTCTGCAAAGTTTACAAACTGGTCCTGAATATCTTGCCATAAAAACCTCTTACACCCTTCTCTTCTTTTTGGGACGGCAGCCGTTGTGGGGGACTGGAGTTAAATCCTTAATGAGACTTACTCTAAGCCCACTTACAGCAATAGCCCGGATCGCGCTTTCACGGCCTGCACCTGGCCCTCTTACATAAATTTCCACTTCGCTCAAGCCACGTTCGCGAGCCTTGTCCACTGCTGCGCGGGCTGCAAGCTGGGCCGCATAAGGAGTTGCCTTGCGTGAGCCCTTAAATTCCATTGATCCACCACTGGCCCAGGAAACGCTGTTCCCAGTCATGTCGGTTATGGTTACGATTGTATTGTTAAAGGTTGCCCGGATAAACGCCTTACCACGGGGTACTTTAGTTTTGTCTTTTTTTGCTTTTTCTGCCATATACTTTTACCGTTTACTTTTTCTTGTTGGCCACAGTTTGCTTGCGACCTTTGCGCGTTCTCGCGTTTGTTTTGGTTCTCTGACCGCGCACGGGAAGTCCCTTGCGGTGACGCTGACCACGATAGGAATTGACATCCATGAGGCGCTTTATGTCAATCGCGATCTTGCTGCGCAGATCCCCTTCGACCTGGTATTCCTCATCGATTATTTTGCGAAGCTTCGCAATCTGGTCTTCGTTGAGCTGGAATACCCGCGTTGCAGGATCAATTTCCACTTTTTCAATTATTCTTTTAGCGCTGGCATTGCCAATGCCGTAAATATACGTTAATGCAATAACAACTCTCTTCTGAGATGGAATATCTACACCTTCAATACGTGCCATCGTTTTTACCTCTGCCTCTGTTTATGGCGGGGATTAGAACTGCAAATCACCCGAATGGTTCCGTTTCTCCGAATCACTTTGCAATGCGCACATTGCTTTTTCACTGATACTTTTACTTTCATTGCCTCATTTCCTGTTCAATAGTTTTAGTACATTGACCTCTGCTCCTTTCGGAAGCGTGACGATTACAGGTCCTTTCGCCGTTACGGCAACCGTATGCTCAAAATGAGCACTCAGTTTGCCATCCTTTGTTTTTACTTTCCAGTTATCACTTTCCGTAAAAACTTCATGAGTTCCTTCATTCACCATAGGCTCTATAGCCAGAATCATGCCAGGCCGAATTTTCACGCCATCTTTGCGAGACCCATAATTCGGTATCTGAGGTTCTTCATGTACAGACTTCCCTACGCCGTGTCCAACAAGAGCGCGAACGACAGAGAATCCGTTTTCCTCTACATACTTCTGGACCGCTTCTCCGATCGCACCAATTCGGTTATCTTTCTGCGCTGCTTGGATTCCCAGAAATAAACTTTTTTGGGTAACTAAAATCAAATGCATCGCCTTTTCCGTTACTTCGGAAACAGGCCATGTCCAGGCTGTATCTGAAAAGTAGCCTTTATAGTTTACCCCAATGTCTATACTGATGATATCCCCTGCGCGCAACTGTTCTGTTTCCGACGGAATCCCATGAACCACGGCATCGTTTAGCGATGTGCAAATAGCCGAAGGGAATCCATGGAAGCCCATAAAGGACGGAACAGCATTCCGTTTGGATAAAAAGGATAGCGTCTCCTTTTCGAGCATTCCGGTTGTAATACCGGGCTCTATCATATTTTTCAAATGCATATGAGTTTCATAAGCAATGGACCCAGAATCCATTACCATTTGAACCTCTTTTGATGTATAAATTCGTACGCCCATCAGGGTTTCAGTGCGGCAATTAATCGCCTGCTAACTTCCTCTATCTGACCAAGTCCATCCACGGAAATCAAAATACCCTGGCTTCGATAAAAATCTATCAATGGCTTTGTCTTCTCTGTATAGACACTAAGGCGATTCTTAATCGTTTCGGGCGAATCGTCGGAACGGCCCTGTTCCTCAGCTCTTTTAATTATTCGCGCAGTGAGTTCTTCTGTGTCGGCCTCAAATAGAACAACATGGTCAATAGAGAGACCATTTTCACGAAAAATTACAGCAAGAGCTTCTGCCTGGGGAACGGTTCTCGGAAATCCATCGAGAATAAATCCAGTCTGCACATCCTCTTCGCGAATTCTATCTTTAATAATTCCGATCACTACTTCGTCAGGGACAAGTTCCCCGGCGGACATAAAACTATGGGCTTTTTTTCCCAATTCTGTGCCCATTTCTACTGCCTGGCGGAGGATATCACCCGTGGATACAGGAAAAATTCCGAGCTCTGTCTGGAGGACTTTTGACTGCGTACCTTTGCCTGCTCCCGGAGGTCCAATAAAAATAATGTTCACCCTTTCACTGCCCTACCAGCTCTTCCGATAGAAGATTTTCTGGATTTATCCATAAAGCCTGTATAATGGCGCATAACAAGCTGACTTTCAACCTGCTTCAGGGTGTCAAGCGCAACTCCAACCGTAATCAGCAGGGAAGTGCCTCCAAAGAGATATGCCAGGGAGCGGTACTTTTGCAGATCCCAGAGAGTGATAATGATATCTGGAGAAATTGCAATAAAGGCCAGAAACAAAGCACCCGACAATGTAATGCGGTTGATGAGTTTTCCTAAAAATTCTTCAGTATGTGCACCGGGGCGAATACCTGGCACATATCCTCCATTCTTCTTCAGGGCTTCAGCAATATCTTTTGGATTGTACTGAATGGCTGTATAGAAGTATGCAAAAAAGATAATCATCACGACGTAAATAATTGAATACGTAACACTTCCGGGAGTCAAATGTGCTTGGATTGCGCCCGCAAATTCCTTATATTCTCCCCCAATGTAATTCGCTATCTGGCTGGGAAAAATCATCAAGGAAGAGGCAAAGATAATAGGCATAACCGATGCTCCATTGAGCTTGATCGGAAGGCTCTGGCTGGAGCCCTGCATCATTTTGCGGCCTACGATTTTCTTGCCATACTGAAGAGGCACTTTACGATGACCCTCAGTGAGTAGAATAGATAATGCAATCATCACTACAAATACGAAGAGGAGAATTACAGCCAAAATAATATCTACCTTCTCGGTTTGGATATCTCCCCAGAAATTGGCTATCGCAGCCGGTGCCCCGGCAATAATACCAACAAAGATTAACAGGGAAATACCATTTCCGATTCCGCGCTCCGTAATGAGTTCGCCTAACCACATCAAGATAATGGTACCGGTTGTAATCGCGAGCATGGTGATAAGAATAAAACCAAAACCTAAACCGCCATCAACAAGCATTACACCCTTTTCTTGGAGTATCTGAGAGTGCAGACTACCGAGATACATTGTAATACCATAGCTCTGCACGGCACTTAACAGTACGGCTCCATAGCGGGTATACTGATTCATTTTACGGCGACCGTATTCTCCCTCTTTCTGGAGCTTTTGCAGGGAAGGAACCACTATCATCATGAGCTGCATGATAATGGAAGCCGAAATATAGGGCATGATACCCAAAGCAAACACAGACACGCGCTTAAAGGCTCCACCGGCAAAAAGGTCAATATAATCTGTTATACCGGGCATGCCGCCAGCAGTCGATGCAAAATAGTCATTCAGTACCTGGTAATTGACACCCGGAACGGTTATGTGCGCGCCAAACCGAAACACTAAGAGCACACCCAAAGTGAAAAGAATTTTGGAACGTAAATCCGGAATGCTGAAAATTGTGCCAAGTACCTTAAACATAAAATTATCCGTTTGCCTCAGGAGCTACGTTTAACACGATAGTTGCGCCGGCGGCCTCCATGGCTGCTTTGGCACTTTCGGAAACTGCATCCACCTTTAAGGTAAATCCTTTCAGATGAGAATTTGAATTCCCATCGCTCTTGCCGCTGCCGGCTAAAAGCTTGACTGGATTTTTTCCTTTGGGAAGTAAACCAGCTGAGCGCAATTCTTTTTCGCCTATTTCTTTGTCTTTTAGGACGCCGTTAGCAATTGCATGTGCCAGATTGCCAATATTAACGACATCCCATTCCTGGCGAAAATTGTAATTATTAAAACCACGCTTGGGAATGCGTCTATACAGAGGCGTTTGGCCCCCTTCAAAGCGGGCGGGGATTCCGCCACCATTGCGGGCAGTCTGTCCTTTACCACCACGTCCGGAAGTTTTACCGAGACCCGAGCCAATACCACGGCCCAGTCTTTTCCTTTTGACATTAGCGCCTTTGGATGGTTTTAAGTCGTTCATTTTTCTTCCTCTACTTTAATCATGAAAGATACCTTGCGTACCATTCCTTTTATAGCGTCCGTTGCGTTTAATACGTTGGTGTGCCCAATGCGGCGAAGACCGAGAGCGCGAAGAGTTGCTTTCTGCTTATCTGTGCGACCAATCTGGCTTCTTACCTGCGTTACTTTTAACTTCATACCGCCCTCACTTAAGGTTGATTGGAAACAACAGCCGCTGCTTCCCGTTTCTCTTTTCTTCTCTTTTTGCTATACTCGCCGAACAGCATGGGCAGAGTAATTCCACGACGATCTTTTGCATCGTTCAGTGTTTCAAGCTGTGAAATTGCATCCAGCGTTGCTTTTACAATATTCAGCGGATTGGAAGAACCATAGGCCTTTGTTAAAATATCCTGAATACCGGCCAGCTCTATGACTGCGCGAACAGCCTCTCCGGCGATAATACCTGTACCTGGAGCACCCGGCTTAAGAAGCACCCGGGCAGATTTAAATTTACCAAGCACAGTATGAGGAATCGTAGTACCCTGCTTCTTCACCTTGAAAAGGCGTTTTTTTGCATCTTCTATACTTTTGCGAATAGCTTCAGGAACTTCCTTTGCTTTTCCAAAACCGAGTCCTACAATGGACTGAGAATCTCCAACGACAGTCAGTGCATTAAAAGAGAAACGACGTCCGCCTTTTACTACTTTTGCTACGCGGGCCATTTTAACGACGCGCTCTGTCAGCTCAAACTCTTCTTCGCCAAGACGGCCCATGTTTTTACGGGGTGCGTCTTTGGGGCCAGGTCTGCCTTTTCTCTGTTTTTTTTGTGAAGAATTCTGGTTTTCCATGATGCTTTCCTTAGATTTTTACTCCGCTTTCGCGCAGGGTGTCTGCAAAAGCTTTTACTTTTCCGTGATAAATACTGGAACCTCTGTCAAAAACAAAGCCCTTCTGGATGTCTACATTGGAGCCTTTAAGTTTCTCTACGAGCATTCCTGCAAGTTTAGCCGCATTGTCTTTGTTAGCCATGTTGGCGTTTGGCTTGCGCATCGCAGCATCCATGGTTGAAACGGATAGCAGAGTCGCTCCACTCGAATCGTCTATGAGCTGTGCATACATATGCTTATTGGAAACATGCATATAGAGACGGGGAAGATTCTGGCGATTGGCCGCGCGAAGCTTCTTGCGCACCTTTGTCTTACGCTTCTCATCAATAAGTCTTTTACGAAGAATACTTGCCATTTTTTACTCCGCTTACTTCTTACCGGATTTTCCGGCTTTACGGCGAATTTTTTCGCCCTGGTATTTAATACCTTTGCCTTTATATGGCTCTGGTTTACGATAAGATCGGATCTCTGCTGAAACCTGACCAACCTTCTGTTTGTCTATGCCCGACACTTTAACTTTGGTCGGTTCGGGAACTTCTATCGTTACATCCGCAGGTTCAGGATATACAATTTCATGGGAATATCCAAGAGTGAGAACGAGATCCTTGCCACGCTTGGCGGCTTTATAACCAACCCCCGTGAGCTCTAACAACTTGATGAATCCCTGGCTTACGCCCTGGATATTGTTTGCCAGCAGGGCACGGGTAAGACCGTGCTTTGCGCGAAGATCTTTTGTATCTTCTTTACGAGACACTTTCAGCAGGCTGCCATCAACAGAAATGGCAATGCCCGCAAAAGCAGGAGCTTTCAACTCGCCCTTGGAACCCTTGACGAGAATTTCTGTTTCGGTGGTTGTAACCGAAACGCCGGACGGGATTGGAATAACCTTGTTACCTACTCTGGACATATATACCTCTTACCAGACCTTGAAGAGAATCTCACCGCCAACATGCTGAAAGCGGGCTTCCTTGTCTGTAATAACCCCTTTGGGCGTAGAATAAATCGTAATACCGATATTATTTCTGGTGGTTTCAAGGGAACTAACGTTATGGTAAACGCGTCTTCCCGGTTTGGAGATTCTTGTAATCCCGCGAATCACTGGCTTATTGTTGTGGTATTTTAACGCCACATCCGCAGTTCTTTTGTTTCCATCTTCAATAATCGAGAAAGTCTCAATAAAGCCTTCTTTCTTGAGAATTTCGAGAATGGATATAAGCGTGCCGCTTACGGGAAGTTTTACATTGTCATGCTTTGCGTTTTGCGCATTGCGTATTCTTGTTATGCCATCGGCTAAAAAATCAGATACTGCCATATAAACCTCACCAGGAAGACTTTGTTATACCGGGCATAAGGCCGGCAGAAGCATTTTCGCGGAAACAAATTCTGCACATATCGAATTTGCGCATATAACCGTGCGGACGACCGCAAATGGCGCAGCGATTGTGTTCCCGCACTTTATATGCCGGTGTACGCTTTGCCTTTTCTATCATTGATTTCTTTGCCATAATCCAAACCTATTTTATTTTTTCTTTAATGGGAAATTAAATTTTTCAAGGAGAGCTGCAGAGTGTGCGGGACTCCTTGACTTCATTGTAAGAGTGATATCAAACCCATGAATGTGATCAACTTTATCGAAATGAATCTCCGGGAAAATAATCTGCTCTTTCACTCCCATGGAGTAATTTCCAAACTTATCAAAACTTTTTCTGCTCATGCCGTTAAAATCGCGCACGCGCGGAAGAGCAATGTTAATCAGGCGATCAAAAAACTCGTACATTTTTTTCCCGCGCAGAGTTACAGAAACACCGACAATCATCCCTTCGCGGAGTTTAAACCCGGCGATAGAGATCCTGGCCTTTGTCTTCACAGGCATTTGGCCTGTAATGGCTGCCATTTCTTCTACAATGCTGTCGAGCATCTTGGGATTCCCAATGGCGCGCCCAGTTCCTACATTGAGAACAATCTTCTCAAGCCTGGGTGCTTCCATGACGGACTTAAGCCCAAGCTCTTCTTTGAGTTCTGGTCGAATGGTTTTTTCGTACAATCCATGGAGTCTTGCCTGCGCATTTGCTACTGCTGCCATCTTAATCGATCTCCTTTCCGGAAACTTTGGCTACGCGTACTTTCTTTCCGCTTGCATCTACCTTGTAACCTAAACGAGTAGGCTTTTTAGCCTTAGAGTCAAAAAACATAACGTTAGATATGGCAACAGGAGATTCAACATGAAGCTCGCCGCCTTTGGGCATTTCTTGGGAGGGACGCATAAAGCGCTTTCTCTGGTTTACGCCCTTCATCCAGACGAGACCTTTTTCTTTGTTGATAGCGAGAATCTCGCCTTTCTGGCCTTTGGCGCGTCCAGAAACAACAACGGCTTCGTCGCCTACTTTTAATTTAGTCTTAATTTTCTCTGTCTGCATACATTCCTCGCTTACAGCACTTCCGGAGCCAGTGAAATAATTTTCATGAACTGGCGATCGCGCAATTCGCGGGCTACTGGCCCAAAAATACGAGTTCCGCGCGGGTTGTTGTCTTTGTCAATTATAGCAACTGCGTTTTCGTCAAATCGAATATACGAGCCGTCGGCACGCTTAATCTCTTTTCTTGTGCGCAGAATCACAGCTTTTTGAACGCTTTTCTTGTGGTCCTTTTTTCCGCTACTGTCTTTTAATCCGTAGGCTGGCGTTGCTGTTTTCACGGCGATTACGACGATATCCCCTACAGAGGCATACCGACGCTGTGAACCGCCGAGAACTTTAATCACTTGGGCTTTCTTGGCACCAGTATTGTCTGCAACTTTTACGATAGTTTGTGTGCGCAACATTGAAAACCTGCCTTATATAATTTCCCGTCGCTCAACAACCTGAACCAGCGTATGGCGCTTGTTTCGGGAGAGGGGTCTTCCTTCCTGGACAACCACAATATCTCCCTCTTTAGCTTTGCTCTCAGGATCGTGAGCCATAATTTTCTTGCTCTTGCGAACAAACTTTTTAAATCTTTTGTCGAGCTTATAAAACTCAACGAGAAGAACAATAGACTTCTCCATTTTCGTGGAGACAACTTTGCCCTTTACTGTTTTTACCATGCTTGCCATACGTTATCCTGCATTCACTGCTTTGCGCGCGCTTTTGACAGTCAGAATGCGCGCGATTTCTTTTTTAAGAGCCCGGATCCTGCGTACATTGGGAACGGTGGAAGTAACCAGCTTAAAGCGGATTTCCTGAAGCTCTTTCTTGATTTCTGTATATTTTACGTCGAGCTCTGCATTGTTCAACTCTTTAAGAGTGATTTTTTTTGCATTGCTTTTTTGTTTCTTTCCCAACATAAGTGTAGCCAATATTTTATTTTAAGTCAGGGTGTCAACCTTTAATCACCCAGGCGAGTTACAATCTTTGCTTCGAGCGGAAGCTTGCTTGCGGCTTTTCGAAGAGCCTCTCTCATGAGAGCCATATCCGCACCTGCCATTTCGAACATTACCTTGCCAGGCTTTACTATGGCAACATAATACTCAACATTTCCTTTTCCTTTTCCCATGCGCACTTCTGCGGGTTTCTTGGTTACGGGTCTGTCTGGAAAAATGCGAATCCAGACTTTGGCGCCACGGCGTACGGTACGCATAATGGCAATACGGGCTGCTTCGATCTGGCGGGATGTAATCCGTTCAGCGGTCATTGCCTTAAGACCAACCTCTCCAAAGGAAACTTCATTGCCGCCTTTAGACAATCCTTTCAGATTGAGCGTATGAGGCTTGCGGTATTTTAATCTTTTGGGTGCTAACATGTGTTCCTCGCTTAGTCTTTACGACGTTTTACTGAATAACGGTCTTCTTCTTTTTCGCTTCCACGGAGAAAGTCCCCGTTATAGATCCATACCTTCACGCCAATTTTTCCGAAGGTTGTATCTGCTTCCGCAAACCCGTAATCAATCTGCGCACGCAGAGTGTGCAGAGGCACGCGGCCTTCGAGATATTGTTCTTGGCGGGACATATCTGCACCGTTGAGGCGACCATTCACCATCACGCGGACGCCGAGGGCTCCGGATCGGATGGCAGAGCGCAGGGCCTGCTTCATCGCGCGACGAAAGGATGCTCTTTCTTCAAGCTGAACAGCAATGGTTTCGGCAAGATTCTGAGCTGAGCCATCTGGCTTGGGCACTTCTATAATTTTTACATCGATAGGGCGCGTGACCAGTTTCGAGAGAGTTGCTTTTAATGCTTCAATAGCTTTCCCTTTTTGACCAATCACGAGGCCCGGCTTGGTACTGTGCATTTTCACGAGAATTTTTTCGGGAAAGCGATCAATAGCAACGCGGATTACTCCGGACTTGTTGTATTTTTCTTTGATAGCTTTACGAATTCTAAGATCCTCGTGGAGTGTCGTTGCATAGTTTTCTTTATTAGAATACCATACAGAGTCCCATGTTCTTGTAATTTTAAGGCGAAGCCCTACTGGATTTACTTTCTGTCCCATTGTATTACCCGTTATTCATCTGAAAGAACGATAGTGAGTTTGCTCGTTCTTCTTATTATTCTGTCCGCACGACCTCTCGCACGGGGATTTTGTCTTTTCCATGAAATTCCTTCATCTACATAAATCTTTTTAATGTAGAGATCTTTTTCATCAACATCCGGATTCAGAACCTTGGCGTTCGCTGCGGCACTCTTCAGAGCCTTCAGAATAACACCAGAAGACTTCTGGGGAAAATTGCGCAGCAGGTCGGCTGCTTCAGGAACTTCAAACCCGCGCACTTCGTTCGCCACAAGTCTCATTTTGCGGGCGGAGATTCGGACTTGGTCTGCAAATGCTTTAGCTTCCATAATTCTATCCTTTTAGTCAACCAGCGGTTTATTTTTTCTTTTTGTCGAGCGTTGTATGCCCGCGGTAGGTACGTGTGGGAGCGAATTCACCCAGTTTATGCCCTACAACATTTTCGCTAACATGGACGGGGACAAAGGACTTGCCGTTATGCACGAGGAATGTCATGCCTACCATCTCAGGAAATATGGTAGAACGACGGCTCCATGTTTTAATGGGCTTTTTGTCGCTCGTAGCGCGAGATTTTTCCACCTTCTTAAAAAGGTGGGCGTCTATAAAAGGACCTTTTTTCAATGATCTTGCCATTTTGTTACCTTATTTCCTTCTTGTAATGATAAAGCGGTTTGAAGGCTTCCGCTTGTTTCTTGTTTTGGCGCCACGTGTTGGTTTACCCCATGGTGTAACCGGATGGCGACCACCACTGGTTTTACCTTCACCACCACCGAGAGGGTGATCGACAGGGTTCATGGCAACACCGCGAACCTGAGGGCGGCGACCAAGCCAGCGGGTTCTGCCAGCTTTGCCGAGGCTTACCTGTTCTGCCTCTCCATTTCCCACGATGCCTACGGTTGCCAGACATGCGTTATGGATTTTACGAACTTCCCCGGAAGGAAGTTTTACAATAGTATATTCTTTGTCGCGTCCAGAGATGGTGGCAAACATGCCCGCAGAACGAGCGAGCTGCCCGCCATGCCCCGCATGCATTTCAATGTTGTGAACATTGGTACCAATGGGAAGATTTCCGATGGGGCAAACATTGCCAATCTCGAGCTCTACCTTTTCTGCCGTTACGATTGTCTGACCAGCCTTAAGGCCCTGGGGTGCAATGATGTAACGACGCTCTCCGTCTGCATAGCAAACGAGAGCAATATTTGCAGTACGATTGGGATCGTATTCGATAGTTTCTACCTTTGCAGGGATATTCCACTTGTTTCTAAGAAAATCGATAGTTCTATAACGACGCTTGTGTCCGCCGCCACGGTGACGTGTAGTAATGCGACCATGATGATTGCGCCCCGATGTTCTCTTTTTACCTTTGAGGAGAGCCTTGTGGGGAACTTCGCAGGTAATCTCTTCTGAGACGAGAACCGTCTTGAATCTCTGTGTCGGAGTTACTGGTTTAAATTTTTTAATAGCCATTATACACCTTCAAAAAGTTGAATTTTGTCGTTCTTGGCAAGGAAGACATAGGCTTTTTTATAGCCTGACTTAACACCCATGCCGAACCGGTTCCTCTTTAACTTGTCAGAGGTATTGAGAATGTTCACCCGACGGGGTGTTACACCGAAAATTTTTTTAACAGCCTGTTTCACGAGAATCTTGTTGGCGCGGGAAGAAACTTCAAATACATAGCAGTTTTCTGCGCGGAGTCTTTCGGATTTCTCTGTGACAACGGGTTTTACAAGTACATCGTAAAGTTGCATAATTACCCCTTAAACTTTTCCTCAAGCTTGGCCATGGCAGATTTGGTAATTACCAGACCTGCATTGTAGAATAAATCTCTGGCTGCAAGCCTGTCGGCAGACAGAGTCTGGAGCCATGGAATGTTGCGAAGAGACTTTTTCACTTCGGGCGATTCCACGTCGTAGACGAGCGTAACCGTGCGGCGGCCATCGTTAGAAAATGCCTTGAGCTTGCGGTTTTCTGCATACGCTTCATAAAAGGGAGCGTTCTGCACCACTTTAATGAGGCCCTGGTTGGCAGCCTTAGTTGACACGCCAGTGAGTTTTACCTCGTCGAGAATTACGACTTTGGAAGACTGAAGCTTGGAAGCAAGAATATGCTTTACTCCGGCTGCTTTCTTTTTGCCTGGAATGGCTTCGTTGTAACTGCGCGGACGCGGACCAAACACAATTCCACCACCCTTCCACTGAGGAGAGCGAATGGAACCCTGGCGGGCACGACCGGTGCCTTTTTGGCGCCATGGCTTAGCTCCGCCACCGCGAACTTCACCTTTTTCTTTTGTTTTATGAGTACCCTGGCGAAGGTTAGCATTTTCAGCTTTAATCACTTCCCAGATAAGCCCTTCGTTTATGGTAAGTCCGGACAAATTGGAGGGGAGCTCATGCTCACCTACAGAGGCTCCTTCAAAATTAACTATTCTGACTCGCATCTTTTACTCCCCTTTTTACTTTTGGTAAAGCAGAACTTCACCGCCGCGACGACCTGGCACGGCACCTTTTACGAGAACAATATTCTCGTCTGGTATAATTTTTACAATTTCAAGATTTTTAACGGTATGCTTTTTTCCGCCCATGCGACCAGGCATTCGTTTGCCTTTTAATACTTCGCTGGGATCTGTACCGGCGCCAACAGAACCTGTCGAACGGTGGAACTTGGAACCGTGGCTCATTCTACCACCACGAAAACCATAGCGTTTAACGACGCCCTGAAAACCTTTCCCTTTGGACACGCCAGAAACAAACACGAGATCGCCCTCTGCAAAGAGAGTCACGTCGAGAATTTCTCCAACATTTTTATTTTCAGGAAAATCGCGTAATTCAACCAATGTATTGACGGGAGTTCCACCAGCCTCTATGAGTGGCTTCAGGTGTCCCATCTCTGCTTTAGAAGCGCGGGTAACAGAGAGACTTCCATACCCTATCTGGAGGGCAGAGTATCCATCTTTTTCCGGGGTTTTAACCTGCACAACAGGACAGGGACCAAGCTGGAGAGCGGTCACAGCGACGCGCTCACCGGTTGGGGACCAAATGCCCATCATTCCTATTTTTTTACCGAGCAATGCCTTTTTCATCTCTCTTACCTCAATCAGGATTTAATATCCACAGAAACGCCAGCAGGCAACTGCAAGCGCATCAGAGCATCAATTGTGTCTTCGGTTGGCTCAAGAATATCTATAAGCCTTCCATGGGTTCTCATTTCAAATTGTTCGCGGGAGTCTTTGTTAATAAACGTAGACCGTAGCACCGTGAATTTTTCAATCCGTACAGGCAGAGGAACGGGCCCGGCAATCCGGGCGCGTGTGCGTTCCACTGTGGAAACAATTTCCTGTGCTGACTGGTCAAGGAGCCTATGGTCGAAAGACTTAAGTTTCACTCTGATCTTTTGCGCTGCCATATTCGTTTCTCTTACTCAATAATTTTAGCAACAACACCGGCGCCGATAGTTCTACCACCTTCGCGAATTGCAAAGCGGAGACCTTCGTCCATGGCAATCTTGTGGATGAGCTCCACAGTCATGGTGATGTTATCGCCTGGGTTAACCATTTCTACTCCGTCTGGGAGGACAATGGTACCAGTTACGTCTGTAGTTCTGAAGTAGAACTGAGGACGGTAGTTGTTAAAGAATGGTGTGTGGCGTCCGCCTTCCTCTTTTGTAAGAACGAGCACTTCGGCTGTGAACTTTTTGTGAGGATTTACTGAACCGGGCTTGGCTACAACCTGTCCGCGCTCAACGTCGTCTTTTTTGATACCACGGAGGAGAAGACCAACGTTATCTCCAGCACGACCTTCGTCGAGGAGCTTGCGGAACATTTCGATACCAGTTACGGTTGTTTTTGCATTGTCGCGAATACCAACGATTTCAACTTCTTCGTTGACCTTAACGATACCACGCTCAACGCGTCCTGTTACCACAGTACCACGACCCTGAATCGTGAACACGTCTTCAACAGGCATTAGGAATGTCTTGTCTACTTCGCGAACAGGCTCTTTTACATAAGTATCGAGAGCTTCTGCGAGCTTAAGTATAGAGCCTTCGCCAATGTCAGATGCATCGCCCTCAACAGCTTTTAAGGCTGAGCCATAAACGAAAGGAATCTCATCTCCTGGAAACTCGTTTTTGCTGAGAAGCTCGCGCACTTCCATTTCTACGAGCTCAGTAATTTCTGCGCGGTCGCCTTCGGGAAGCATGTCTACTTTATTAAGGAACACGACGATCTGAGGAACACCTACCTGTCTTGCAAGGAGGATGTGCTCACGAGTTTGCGGCATGGGGCCGTCTGTAGCGGATACAACGAGAATCGCAGCATCCATCTGAGCCGCACCTGTGATCATGTTTTTAACATAGTCAGCGTGGCCGGGGCAGTCTACGTGTGCGTAGTGGCGCTTATTAGTCTCGTACTCCTGGTGAGAAGTAGCAATGGTAATACCACGAGCTCTTTCTTCTGGAGCGTTGTCAATGTCAGCGTATGATACGCCCTTGTTGGTCCCACCAAAGTGCTTGGCAAGAGTCATGGTAATTGCAGCAGTAAGAGTAGTTTTGCCGTGGTCAACGTGGCCAATTGTACCTACGTTTACGTGTGGCTTACTACGATCAAATTTTTCCTTAGCCATATAAATTCTCCTTTTTTAGTTATCCAAATCAGCCATTGCCCGCAGTAAGGGCAATGCAGCCAGCTTTGGAATGCAAAACATGGCGGCAATTAAAAAAGCTGCATGCAGCTCTTTAGAAATACCGCTCCGAAGTTCTATGGCCAAATTCAGAGATGGAGTTGTGGTGTAAAGCCTAAAGATTGTTTTCTGAGTGAAGCCTCCGGCGGTCTTTATTTCCAGAGGGTTTCCGCTTTTCAGTGTATCGAAAACTTAATGCCAGAGCGGCTACGCATTCTGTCAACATATAGCGCAGGTAAAACTCCCACTCCGCTGTTTTTACTGTAGAAGACGAACCTCCGCTTCAATTTTTCCCCGAAATTTTTCGTCCGTTAAGCGAAATATTATACGACGACGATCTACCGGAATAGGCGTATATGCACCTGCCTGCAAGGCGGGCTCGGTGCGCCATTTTGGCTTCTTTATTATTCTATTTTCCAGGTTTTTACGGCCTGTTCTGCCAGCCAGCTTTGAAAATTGTCAACAGAGCTTTTTGTCCACTCAGAATAAGTAGAGACTTTCTCGGCAAGTTTAAACCTTGAATTACCGAATTTTTCTCTTTTCTTTTCAAAAGGCAACGATCCTAAAGAATGATTATCTTTATGCGAAAGCAAAATCATATTTCCAGGCCTGTCTTGCACCTCATCGTATCCGTCTCCAAAGGATTGTATCCAATCTTTATCGGGGTTATAGGGACAAATATGCTCTAATGTTACTTCTTGTTCCGAAACGTTGTTTCCAAGCTGGGATTCTATTTTTGACAAAATATATCGGATTTTTTTAGGAGTTGGACGGCTCGGCATTTTCAAAAATTCAAAAGCATTTTTAAACTCATCATCACCCGGATACAGCTTTTTAAAGAGGTCGCTGTTCTTTACATGGCTGGCTCTTGAAAATTCACCACTATGAATTTTCATCGCTATTTCGTTATAAGTTTGTTCCTGCTCATTGGGGGAATAATGACAAATCACATTGTACCTTATGGACAAAATCAAAATATATTTGCTGAGTTTTTCATACTCTTCGGGATTAAATGCAAAAAATGCCCGCATAAGAATAGCGAATGGCTGCTTTATATTAAACAGCTTTAACCCCTGCAAACTTGATTTTGAGCGTCGATAAGCTTCGTTGTTTTGATTATTCCACCACTCATCATCAGGATTACCTAGCGATGCAAACAGGGGTGCATACTCATCTAAAGAATTTAAATATTCATAGGCTAAAGTCGGTGTAACAACAAGCCTGCGAATAGAAGCGAACAAATTTTTTTTTGTTGTAAGCTTGGCCTGAAAATTATGGTGATAGCGTATGAAATCGGTGAAATCAGCTTCTCCGAGTTGGGTTACCACCTCACCCCATTTTGCATCGAGATCATCGAGCTCGGTATCTGGAACACTATTATTTTGTGTGACAACGGAAAAGAGATAGTTTTTAAGCAAATCAGGAGTAGAAAGCTGAACCCCTCTGGCATTTAACGTTTCAAAAACCTTGTAGGCATTGATATCATCTTTCACGACTATTTTTGTAAATACCGTGCCCGAAGTAACTCTCTCTATAAACAGTGCTATATCTTCTCCTGTTACTCCCATGTTCTTCTTGTTTAGGAAAAATCCAAAAGCAACATTAAGGAGTTTATTTGTTTTTGATAATCCACGCATATTGACAGTCTCCAGCTTAGAGCAAATCTTTCTAAAATTGCTGTTATTGTTTCTGTTGAGCGATAGTTTGTTATCTACACTTAAACTCACAGGATTTTTGGTTCCAATAAATCTTCGTCTGATTTCTTCAAGCCTTTCCCTGTTATTCTCTGCTTCTATATTTTGCGCTATTAGATTCTCTATTTTTTTCATGGCAGCCAAAATTATTAAAGACAAAGTAATTAGTCGCTGTTGTCCGTCTATTACCTCAAAGTCATACTGACTTTTTCTTTGTAAAACGACATACCCCATGTAATGATAGTGCTCTTGCGGTAAAGTCTCGATATCGGCCCACAAATCCTCCCATTGTTCCTGCTCCCAGGCATAGTCTCTTTGAAACCTCGGTATTTGGTATTTGACTCCATTACTCATCATTTCTTGGAAGCTTTGATTTGTTGGCTCCATTGACATAAACGGCATATTTTCTCCTTATTTTTCCTCAAAATATCTCTAAGAACTTAGGTAAGCTCTGAACGCGAAGCGAGGCGAAGGCATACTTTATCAGAGCTTATTTAGCAATCTTTTGCTCTTTGCCAATAATAGTTTGTCCACATTTCCCTGCCTGCTAACGTTTTCCTGTTCTTACAAACAGGCTGTTGAAGATTGCGCCAGTTCCTGTATGGTGAGCAGCTTGGCAGTGGTTCTCCCTAATATACAACATATATTTAAGATGTCCAGTTTACTGTCATCTGTAAAATCTGTAAATGTCAACGTGGACGTTTTGGCTGGCTGCTTTTACCTTCGGAAGCCAAAGCCCCGCGCGGGTAGCGCTTCCATGTTTAAACTCGTCCGTATATGCACCGAAAATATCGTGGTTGACGCAACCAGCCGCGCATTAGTTTTGTAGAAGCATGACATTCAGCAAAGCTGCGGAAATCGAGTGCTTCGGGGAATGCACAGTGCCCTCCCCGGCAGGATACGAATTTTATACTGTAGAAGGCAGCCGCGTCGCCTACGATGCCATTTTTGATCCCGGAGAAGAAATCCATCCGGCAGAAATCCGGTTCTTTGAACAGGCAGGGCCTCGTGAAAAAATATTTTTTGAACCAACGAAAGTCAAAGCGGGAATTGTTACCTGCGGAGGGCTTTGCCCCGGCATCAACGATGTCATCCGTGGCATCGTGATGGAGCTGCACTACCGCTACGGCGTCAAAGACATTCTGGGAATCCGCTACGGCTACCAGGGGCTCGTTAAATCCTACGGCCATGAGCCCATAAAGCTCTCTCCTCATGCTGTCAGCGATATCATGTACTATGGCGGCTCTATTCTTTCCTCTTCCCGTGGAAACCAGGATCCAGCAGAGATGGTGGATTATCTCGTTGAGCTGGGAATCGATATGCTTTTCACAATAGGAGGAGATGGCACTCTGCGAGGAGCCTCTGCCATTGCGGAAGAAATCAAAAAGCGAAATCTTAAGATTTCCGTGATCGGAGTACCCAAAACGATTGACAACGATATACATTTAATAGAAAAAACATTCGGCTTTTCGACGGCCTTTGCCGAAGCGGTTAGAGCCGTGAACTCTGCCCATGTGGAATCTGTTGGAGCCCCTAATGGAATTGGCCTCGTAAAGCTGATGGGCCGCCATTCCGGTTTTATCGCCGCAAATGCCGCCATTGCATCGCGCCATGTCAATTTTGTCCTGGTTCCTGAAAACGACTTTGACCTGTATGGTGAAGGTGGATTTCTCGAAGTGCTTAAGAAACGCATTCTTTCGCGGCACCATGCCGTCGTTCTGGTTGCCGAAGGTGCGGGCCAGCGTTTCTTTGACGAACACAACCAGCGCGACGCCAGCGGCAATAAAAAACTCGTTGATATAGGGCCCTTTCTGAAAGACACCATCATTGAGTTTTTTAAGTCTCAAAACATTGAAATCAACCTGAAATACATTGACCCCAGCTACCAGATCCGCAGCGTTCCCGCCAATGCAGACGACGCCGTTTTTGCAAACTTTCTGGCGCAGAATGCCGTCCACGCAGCCATGGCGGGCAAAACCAACATGGTGGTGGGCCTCTGGCATAACGTTTTCACGCATGTGCCCATCTCGATGGCCGTGGCGGAACGTAAAATCATCAAGACAGATAAAGACCCACTCTGGAGATCTGTTCTTGCCACGACTGGCCAGCCGACGCACATGCTCTGCCAGAAAGGGTGTACCGAATCATGAAAATATCGGTTTATCAATCGGCGAACAGCCCCAACTGGGAGCGCAATCTGGAGAAAGCTGTGGCCACCTGCCGCAGCACTCAGGGACTGATTGTAGCCCCCGAACTCTTTTTAACCGGCTATGATTTTTCTAAAATCGAAGAAGCTGTTTCTTTTACCAAGACTGCAATCCCGGAACTTTCTTCTGTTTGTCGGGAAAGAAAAAACGACTGGGTAGGTTCCTTTGTGGTTCAGGAAGGTAAGCAACTTTTCAACCGGCAACTGCTCCTCAATTCCAAGATTGAGTACGATAAGGTAAACCTGTTCCCTCTGTTGAAGGAAGATAAGCACATTACGCCAGGCAAAACAATCTCTGTTTTTCCGGTCGACAAAACGGGTTTCACGGCTGGCCTTGGAATCTGTTACGATCTTCGTTTCCCCGAACTATTCCGCAGGCTAACCTATAACGGGGCCAACCTGTTCCTGCTTTCGGCCCAGTGGCCTGCTTCCCGAATGGAGCACTTTCGCTCTCTCGTAGTGGCCAGAGCCCTTGAGAACCAGGCCTTTATGGTGGCCGCCAATGCATCAGGAGAAACAGCCAAAACAATCATGGGTGGACATTCTCTTGTGGTTTCTCCAATGGGAGATGTACTGTTCGAAGGCGATGCCGACGAAGTACTGAAAGCTGTCGAAATCAGCCCGGAAGAAGCCAGACAATACCGAAACGATTTTCCCGCAGTCTCTACTTTTATAGAGAGGGAAAAAAACGGGAATAGCTTTCTGCCTCTGCGACGTTTTTGAGAACGTCTTCCCGAAGCGAATCGCGATAAGCCTGTAGACGGTTGCTCAGCTCAGAATCTGACAGGCTTAAAATCTGGGCAGCGAGAAGACCTGCATTTTTGGCGTTATTGAGGGCAACTGTTGCAACGGGAATACCACCCGGCATCTGCAAAATGGAAAGAACAGAATCCCAGCCGTCGATAGAATTGGATGATTTTACGGGAACGCCAATGACCGGCAATGTCGTCAAAGATGCGATCATGCCGGGCAAATGGGCAGCACCTCCGGCCCCTGCTATAATAACCTGAAAACCGTTATCGCGGGCGGATTTGGCAAATTCCACCATTCGCTCTGGAGTGCGATGGGCCGAAACCACGGAGACAAAAAAGCTTACTTCGAGTTTCTCAAGTATCTCCGCTGCTCCCCCCATAACGGATAAATCCGAACTGCTTCCCATGACGATGGCTACCTTGGCGTTATTGCTCATACATTCTCCTTCGCTACTATGCGGATCATCTCCGTCACCCTTCCCGCCGTTTCTTTTACAATCTCGCGCGTGGCCCCGCGCACAACGATATGCCCCATTTTTCGAAATGGCCGTGTTTCTTTTTTTCCGTACAAATGAATACTGGCTCCGGGTATGGCCAGAATTTTTTCGAGACCGCTGTACACGGGCGTCCCCATGTGGCCCTCTGCACCAAGAAGATTGACCATGGCTGTAGCAGAAAGCAGAGAGGTCTCTCCGAGAGGCAGTCCCAGGATGGCGCGCAAGTGCTGCTCGTACTGGGAAACCGTGCTGCCCTCCATTGTCTGGTGCCCGCTGTTGTGTGGGCGCGGCGACGCCTCGTTTACGAACAGCGAGCCATCGCGGGAAATAAAGAACTCCATGGCCAGCAATCCAACAAAATCGAGATCTGTGAGCATGGCACTTAGAATTTTTTGTGCCTGGCGCTCTGTCTCTGCAGAAATATCTGCCGGCGAAACGAGCATGTCGAGAATATGCTTTTGCCCATGAAAAACCATTTCGACAGGCGGAAAAAAGCGGATCTCGCCAGAGACATTGCGGGCAGCCACAACGGATATTTCCTTTTCAATTTCGATTTTGTGTTCGAGTATGGAAGGTGAAGCCAGTTTCTCTGAAAGCTCCGCAAAGTTTTCTACGCTCATGACGCCCTGGCCGTCGTAACCGGCGCGACGCGTTTTGAGTATGCCTGGCAAAAAGCCCGTAATATCGGGAATGGATCCTGGCTCAAGATGAATGTGTGGAGCCGTCGGAAAATTCATTTTGCGGTAATAGTCTTTCTGCAGGCCCTTATCCTGAATAAGCGCAATGTCATGAGGCGATGGACTCACTCTAATTCCGCGTTCGCTCAAGTGGAGCAGGGCATCCGCATTTACATCTTCGATTTCGATAGTAAGAATATCTTTGTCTTTTCCAAATGCAATTACGTCGTCGTAATCCCGGAAAGAACCCTGTACTGCAGTGGATGTATACGGGCAAGCCGGGCATTCTGGATCGGGGTCCAACGTGCTTATTTTTACGCCAAAATCAATGGCGGATCTGATGAGCATTTGTCCTAACTGCCCGCCTCCGAGCACGCCAAGCTGTATTCCTTCTCCCGGTGTTTTCATGCGAAGCGCAACTGTTCGCATGTGCCTGTGTTGAAAAGCTTTTTTCGCGACGGCGGTGCGAGGGGAGCAGGCTGTAGACTTAGTTTAGCGGGTTGCATAACGAACGACGTTTTTTTGATTTACGGGAAATATTAGCGGCTTTTGCTGGTAAATGTATCTAAATAGTTTTTTATATTAGCCGATTAAGATAGCAGATGCTACAATATTTTAAGGAGAAAAACCATGAACTCACCAAAGTCGTTTGAACTTGAATTTAAGTTCCGTGATCTAATTTATATTCCAAGTATTCATGTTATTACATATAGAAATAATTTTGGAACAATGGTTGCCCATTGTCTCGACTACGGAATCTATGCACACTCCGAAATCGAAGATGAAGCACAAGCGCAAGAGGACGTGCTAAGTCAAATCTGGAGGTTATCCGTTTTTAACCTTTTTAATGCCAATCAAACAGGCTCTCTGGAAAATCTATTTGCGAATGCAAGTGCTTTAGATAATCAGAGTGATTGGTCTATTTATCACAGAGCGAGAGCTCAGGAAAAAATACAATCCTTTCTCGAAAGTCTTGTCAAGATTAAAGAATATGACAAAAAATTTATTGAACAGTATATAGCCGAAAAAATTAGGCACGAAAAAGAAATTTATAAAGCTGTAAAAAAGCTTTCCCACAAGGAGAAGAGAAAAGATCAAATTAAGCCTAAAGAAATTGTCCCAGGATTGACAGGTGACAACAATGCTCTCTGGAATTTTGCCTCTCAGCAGTTTGTAGTCGAAAAATACGCCTGATTTTATGAAGGAGGATTCGCTGTTCCCCCATGAATATGAAAAATATTCGTGGCAAGAAATCGAGAATGTCCTTAAAAAAATTCCGTATGTCAGGATAATCAGCCAGACGGAAACTCCTCACAGAAAGAAAATTTAGATATTTAAGATACTGGAAACCCATGGTAATGCCAGTTTCAATGATCAGCTTGA
>DYPL01000020.1:0-4885 GCA_020719945.1 Turneriella parva | reverse complement strand
AGATATTTAAGATACTGGAAACCCATGGTAATGCCAGTTTCAATGATCAGCTTGAACGTGCAGGTATTGGCCGTCGGCTAAATTCCTGACTTGCTTTATCCCTGCTCCCATAGATCCTGCCAGGTAGACAGCGACACTTCTTTCCCCTGAAAAATAATATTCACCTTGCGGGAATCCGCTGAAGGCAATGATTGGCCCTGTACACATTTTTCGATGGCTGCAAGCTGCTCCGCTATAAAAGCCGCCCGGCTCGTCTGTTTGCCGCTGCTGTTTAACGAAGGCAAAATAACGTGATCTATTATATGGATGATGCGGGGCAGCGCAAAAAGTTGCTGCGGCGTTATTCCAAAAAAAGAAATGACAAATCGAACGGCAGACACTACCCCGTCGCGGTTTTCTTCTGTGGCAGCTAATAAATACGAAGACAACCGGTTTCCGAGCGTATAAAACAAATCATTGGCAAGAGCAGAATCGAGACTCTGCTCCCAGCGGTTGACGTGCAACAGCCGCTCCGATTCCAGTTCAATTTCGTGCACGGTTTGTGCAGTCTCCGAAAGATGCTTCATGCGAATGTGGTGGGCTGCCATTGCAGGCAGAGAAAGATCCTCTGCTGCTCCCGATTGCGAATCAAATTCTTCCTTGAGGGCAACCGTAGACATTTTTAGAAATAGATTTTTCTCTGCGAGTCTTGCGAGAAACTCGGGAGCACTTTCTGATTCTTTTTCTATTGCAAAAATGCGATTGTAAACAGCCACCGTTTGCGGGTGTTTTTCTTTTTCTGCTATGGCATCAAACGCAGCATGGTATCCTGCCGCAGCCTGTGCCACCGTGGGGAGCGAGCCACCTTTCTTTTTGTCTTCGGCAAGGGCATCCATGGCGAGATCCGTAAGCAAAGCGCTGAACTTGTCTGGCAGCCCCTTCGACTGAACCTGCTCCATAAAAGTCCAGATGGCTTCGCTTTGCTCTCCCAGCTTCTTTAATTCATTGAGCAGAGTAATCAGTTTTTGGAGGTTTATGTTTTCGGGAGGCACCCTGTCTACGTATCCCTTCATCATGTTTTCATAGGAATCTATAAAATTTTGAATATCTGTGTTCATGGTTGCTCCAGACAATCGCGTTCTGTTTCCATCATAAACTGGATTTGTGATTCGTTGTAATACAGAGAGTTTCTGTAAGCCTTGTGGGAACGAAATCTGTCCCAGTTGAACTCGGGATCCAGATTCCGGATCGATGCATGGGCCCGGCGCACTTCTTCCCTGCGTCCCGCTTTTTCCTTTTGCGGGCTCGAAGCGTAAGAAATTAAAGAAGCCGCGTATTCGAGCAGAGCATTGCGACGGCTGTGTTCCAGGCTAACGGCATCTACCATGGCCTGCCTTTCTGCTGAACCCCTGCTGATAATATCAGAATAGCCGGTGGAAATTTTTATCTGCTCCGCAAGGGCCCGCGCGGCCTGTTCTGCTTCGCTGTAACCGAGATCGGCATACAGTTGCGAAAGGTTTTGAGCTCTATCGAGATCTTCCGCACGGCGAACAGAAAAAAAGTCACCCGCTGTTTTTGTGTACTCTTCTTCTCCGGCTTTGGCAGCCAGGAGAATGGCAGCATACGCTTGCCTCTGGTTTGCATTGAGATCGATTCTTGACTCACACCGGGCAAGCCGGTGCTCTACGTACTTCACAGAAAATTCAAAATCACTTTGTTTCATTGCATCCACCGTTTTAAATAATTACCCGTGAGAGAATTTTCCCTTGCGGCAATTTCTTCTGGCGTGCCGATCGCCACAACCTGGCCACCCTTCCCTCCTCCGCCCGGCCCCATATCTATAATCCAATCGGCTGTTTTAATGACATCCATATTGTGCTCAATTATTATCACTGTATTGCCATCGTCGGCAAAGTGATGCAGAACGCCAAGCAGCAGTTCAATATCCGCAAAGTGGAGTCCCGTGGTTGGCTCATCAAGAATATAGACTGTCTTGCCTGTAGAACGACGCGACAATTCGGACGCCAGCTTTATTCGCTGTGCCTCGCCTCCCGAAAGGGTTGTAGCGCTCTGCCCGAGTTTGATATACGATAAACCTACATCGATCATCGATCTTAATTTGTTGGCAACCTGCGGAATGGAACTAAAAAAATCAAAGGCCTCTTGCACTGTCATTTCAAGAACATCGTAAATATTTTTGCCCTTGAATTTAATATCGAGAGTTTCGCGGTTGTAGCGTTTACCCTTGCAGACTTCACAGATAACGTAAACGTCCGACAAAAAATGCATCTCAATTTTTTTAACGCCATCTCCCTCGCAGGCCTCACAGCGTCCGCCAGCGACGTTAAAAGAAAAGCGGCCCGGCTTATAACCCTTCATATTGGCAGCAGGCAATAAAGCAAAAAGCTCCCGAATGGGAGTAAAGACGCCGGTATAAGTTGCTGGATTAGATCGAGGCGTTCTTCCAATGGGGGACTGGTCAATATCGATTACCTTATCTACATGCTCAAGACCGGCAATGCTCTTATGTTTTCCCGGCAAAAGCTGCGAGCCGTGCAGATGAACGGCCAGCGAAGGATACAGGATTTCGTTGATGAGAGTACTCTTTCCGCTGCCCGATAAACCCGTAACACAAATGAACTTTCCAAGCGGAAATTCTACATCGATGGATTTTAAATTATTAGCGGCAGCACCCGATATTCGCAAAAATTTTCCATTCCCCTCGCGCCTCGTTTCCGGAATTTTAATCTTTTTTCGTCCAGAAAGATACGCACCTGTAATAGACTTTTTATCTTTTATAATTTCTGCATAGGTACCTGCAAAAATAACCTCACCACCATGAACGCCGGCGCCGGGACCCATGTCCACAATATAGTCGGCCTCCTGCATCGTCTCTTCGTCGTGCTCAACAACGAGAACCGTATTCCCAAGATCGCGCAAGCCCTTGAGCGTGGTAATAAGGCGGGAGTTGTCAGACTGGTGCAGACCAATCGATGGCTCGTCCAAAACATACAGAACGCCCATCAAAGCAGATCCAATCTGGGTGGCCAAGCGAATGCGCTGGGCCTCGCCACCCGAAAGCGTTCCCGCCATTCTGTCGAGCGTGAGATACTCTACTCCCACACTGTTCAAAAAAATGAGACGGTCGTTGATTTCCTTGAGAGCCTGGGATGCAATAATCTTCTCTGTTTCTGTGAGTTTAATTTTCTGAAAAAAATCGCGCGCATGCTCCAAACTCATTTTGGAAACATCGTAGATGCTTTTGCCATGGATTGTAACGGATAGAGCCTCTTTGCGGAGGCGCGCACCGTGGCAAATGGGACAGGGCATGTGAACCATGTACTGCTCCATTCGCTGCCGCATGGAGTCGGACTGCGTTTGCTGGTAACGGCGCTGCAGATTGGGTATAATACCCTCGTACTTTCTGGAAAACTGATACGAAGAATCCGGATTGGAAAATTCATAATCAAGCTTAAGCGTTTCGTCCCCATACAAAATACTATGTCTTATTTTCTCCGGAATATTTCTCCAAGGAGAATGAAGGGAAAAGTTGAGTTTTTCTGATAGAGCTTTCATGGTCGCCTGGTACCAGTAACCATCGCCAGACCAGCCAAGCCCCGGAAGAAGACCCTCCATGATTGAGCGTTCAGGATCCTTAATCAACAGATCGGGATGAAACTCCAACATGGCCCCAATACCGGAACAATGGGGACAGGCCCCGTCGGGAGCATTAAAAGAAAACAGGCGATGCGTAATTTCTGGAAAATCAAGATCGCAGTGAGAGCAGTACAACCTCGACGAAAAAACGTCTTCCTGGGATACTGTCTCATCCCCCTTTTTATATTCCCAAGCAATATTGACCTGCTGCTCTCCCTTTGCAAGAGCCAGTTCCATGGACTCGGCCAGCCGAGAGCGAATAGACTCTTCGTCTCCACGCCTCAAAACAAGCCTGTCCACGACGAGCTCAATATCGTGCTTCAAATTTTTTTTGAGAGTAATTTCTTCTTCTAAATTTAGAATTTTTCCGTCTACGCGGACTCGGGCAAAACCCTCTTTCACAAACTTCGCAAAGAATTCTTTGAACTCTCCTTTTTTGCCCTTCACCAGAGGCGAAAGAATCTGAAGACGAATGGAGTCCGCTTCCGGATGCTTTTGCGTTAGTGACAATACTCTTTCCACCATTACATCTATGCTCTGGGCTTCTAACGGCCTTCCGCAACTGTGGCAGTGCGGCTTTCCGATGCGCGCAAAAATGAGTCGCAGATAATCATGAATTTCCGTGACGGTTCCAACCGTAGAACGCGGATTGCGGTGCGTGGTTTTCTGCTCAATAGATATGGCGGGAGAGAGCCCCTCTATGGAATCGACATCCGGTTTTTCAAGCTGGCCTAAAAACTGGCGCGCATACGCAGAAAGGGATTCCACATAACGGCGCTGGCCTTCCGCATAAATTGTATCAAAGGCCAGAGAGCTTTTTCCGCTGCCAGAAAGCCCCGTGAGAACGACCAGTTTTTCGCGGGGAATTTCCAGACTAACATTTTTGAGATTGTGCTCACGTGCACCCGTGATGCGAATATAGGATGACATTTTTCCAGAAGGCGGGGCGGCCATCTGCTGTCAAAAGAAATCCAGCCGCGTTTACATCCGCAGAGTCACACTTAGAAAGAATCCTGCTCTATAGGTTCTTAATATTCCAAAAAGGATGATTTTCCATTCTTCCGGAAAATCCATTTCCTGTTTTGGTATTTCCGGGTATTCCATCAGCAAATTTTCTAAATGATTGCTCCAACTGCTCTGCGGAGCAATATTATTCAACATATATTCGTGAAGCAGCCATGCAAAAAGCTTGCCTGCGGTTAGCCTCGCTTTGGCAGCATAGCGAAAAAATCCCTTTGGGGGCACGGTG
>DYPL01000129.1 GCA_020719945.1 Turneriella parva | reverse complement strand
GCGCTATTCAATGAAGAATTTTTCGCTACGTCGCTATGTGAACGGAGCTTACTTAGTATCCTCTGAAAAAGTCCCTCCGTGGACTTTTTGCCTGCGGCTTGCTACGCATTTACCCTACGGGCACAGGCAGACCGCAAAAACCAATTCAAAGGTACGCTCTGTACGCAGAGCGAGCCTCAGGTAAAATATTCTCGGGGGGATTTTTTCAGAGGTTACTTAAGTAATTCATAAATAGAATCAAAGTCGATATGGCCGACTGCTGTCTGGTGGTATTCCATGAGAGCTGCAAGCAGGCGTCCTGCCGCCACGCCAGATCCATTGAGCGTGTGGAGATACTCATTTTTCCCCGTCGCGATGCGCTTTACACGAATCTTTGCGCGGCGGGACTGGAAATCCTTGAAATTGGAGCAGGAGGAAATTTCGAGCCAGCGCTGCATACCGGGCATCCAGACTTCTATGTCGTAAGTGTGAGAGGAAGAAAACGATGTATCGCCTCCACAAAGGCGAATAACGCGGTAATGCAGATTGAGTTTTTGGAGAATGGATTCTGCATCGAGAGTCAGCTTTTCGAGTTCCTGCTCCGATTGATCTGGAGCAACAAATTTAACAAGCTCAACTTTCATGAACTGGTGGACGCGAATAATTCCGCGCGTGTCCCGGCCAGCACTGCCTGCCTCTCTGCGAAAACAGGGTGTGGCTGCCGTAAGGTTCAGCGGGAGCTGTTCTTCAGAAAGGATTTCGTCCATGTAAAGATTGGTAAGCGGAACTTCAGCAGTGGGAATCAGATTCATTCCATCTTTTTCTAACCTGTAATATTCGTCTTTGAATTTTGGAAATTGCCCCGATCCGAACATGGCTTCGTCGCGGACAATATAGGGAACCTGTCTTTCTTTATAGCCTCTCTCTGCATGGTGGTCTACCATAAAATTAATGAGTTTTCTTTCGAGGCGGGCAATTTCTTCATTGTATACGTAAAAGCGGGAACCTGAAATTTTTACACCGCGTTCAAAATCAATCAGTTGATCGTTTTCTGCAATTTCATAGTGGGGGCGGGGAATAAACGGGAAGGAGGGAGCCTGGCCCCAGGTGCGGATTTCCACGTTGTCGTTTTCGTCTTTTCCCGCTGGAACGACGGGTTCGAGCAGGTTGGGAATGCTTTGCAGCATTTCTGAAAAATCTGCTTCGAGCCTGTCTGCCTCTACCTTGAGAGAGGCCACCCGGTCTGACACTTCTTTCATTTCTGTGCGCAACTTTTCAAATTCTGCTTCTTTGCCTTCTGCCTTTAGAGAGCCAAGATGTTTAGACTGGGTGTTGCGCAACTGCTGGGCTTCTTCGAGCTCTATGATTACTTCGCTTCTTTTGCGTGCCGCCTGTTCTATGGATGCAGCGAGAGACGGGTCTGCATTGCGCTTCTGGAGAGATGTAATAACGGATTGGACGCCTTCTTCAGATTTAAACAGAGCGGGATCGAGCATACACCCAGTCCGCAGAATTTGGGACTGGCGTAAATCAATTTTAGGAAGCTCTGCTTT
>DYPL01000068.1 GCA_020719945.1 Turneriella parva | reverse complement strand
GCCATGTACAAACTGCAAAAAATACACAGGCAAATTTTCGTCTCGTTTCTGCTGCTCAAAAAAACTCATAGGGCGGCCGGGTATTTTAGAAAGGATGCGCCCGCGTCCGTGCACGTTTTTCCACTGGGGTGAACTTTCGAGAATAGAAAGGGTTTTCGAAAGATAGGGAAAAGAATCTGTCGCAAATTCCAGCAGGGCGTCTGGTTTGCTCATTCGGGACAAAGAAGAAAGCAGGGCATCGCTCATAAACCGGTTTTTATGGTGGCGCTTTTTGGGCCATGGATCGGGAAAATTAATTATAATGCGATCAAAAGAATTGTCTTCAAATATCTCGTCAAAAAACCAGTCTATGTCTACAACCATCCAGCGGATATTTTGCAGTCCCATAACTTTTTGCTCGCGTATGGAACCTGCAATTCGGTACCTCTTTTTTTCGAGAGCCAGAATTCCCGCGTCGGGGTTCAGGCGGGCATTTTCACGGGTAAATTCTCCGTAACCGCTCCCTATTTCAAGAAAGGTTTGTCTCGCATCGGGAAATAGTGAGCGCACAGAGAGTGGAAATTTTTCTGGTTCAAAGGGAATGGCAAAGGACTCGTTGTAAATAGAGCGTTTACTCAAAAGTCCGGCAAGTCTGTTTTTAAGGTGGGTATTGGATTTGTCAATTTTCAAGAATGGGCCCTCTGAGATCATAGATTGCTTTAACGAGCGTTCCGCGCGTGTTGTCCGTCCGGTTATCAGAGAAGGATAAATCAGAGCCATGAAATACAAGTGTCAGGGAAGATACCAGGCCTGCTACAATGCGCAGGCCTCTGCCAAAACGGGGATGCTCCACGATTCGTTTATTGTAGGGGATAAAGCCGGGCCCTGATTGATTTTTATAATGCTGCAGGTTGACCATGAATTCTCGCAGCGATCCACCGTCAGGGATTTTATTTAGAGTGTCCGAAAGATCAAAGCCGCCTCCATAGTCGAGTACGCATACTCCTGCCCATTGGGGCGACAACCTGATATGGAGCAGGATTTTTTCACTTGGCGCATGGTTGTACGTTGCAATCATCGCATTTGTCACCAGCTCATCGACTACAAGCAGCAAGTGAAAAGAATCTTCTTCTCCCAGCTGCCGCTGCCTGACAAGTGACTGTATTCCGAGCCTCATCTCGGGAATAGCCCCAAGATCGAGAGGCAGCAGAAAAACCTGGCCCAGAATTTCTGTCTGCTCGTATAGGTAGCTTGGGATTTCTATCTCCATGCCTCCGTTTTATGAGTCTATGCAGGGAGTGCAAGCTTCTTTGCAAGTGATATCGTTTTTTTGAGCCTGTCTGTTACGCGCTCCACTCCAAGCAGCTCCAGGTAAATGGGCAGTTCCAGACCTTCTGTTTTTCCGGTATTGGCTACGCGCAGGGACATGAAGAGATCTTTTCCCTTGAGCCCCAGCTCTTTTCCAGATTCATCCATGGCTGCTTTTATGGAATTTGTTGTAAAATTGTCGGCGGAAAGTTTAGAAAGAAAAAGCGAAGCCAGTTCAGCAAAGAATGGTTTACGAACAAATTCCATTGCAGGCGGGGTAACCATATCTTCGGAAAACTCGCGAAAAAAATCTCCAATGTAGTTGCCAATCTGGAAATAATAATCGAGGTACACGCGCAACGAGAGAAGGATAGAACGGAGCCTGTCGTGGTTAGTCTCAAATTCTTCTTCCGGTACCAGTCCCGTATTTTTTACGAAGGGAAGAATCTGCTCAATATATTCGTCTTCGGGAAGATCGCGAATATGCAGATTAGAGAGCCAGTTCATTTTAGATTTTGGAAACAGGTATGGTACAAGTTCTGCAGGTGACAGTACAGAGAGTTCCACATCGACTGCCTTTTTCATGTCGAATACGTCAAACATGGCCGGGCTTTTGGAGCAGCGCGCTATGTCAAACTGCGAATACAGTTTTTCGGGAGTCATGTACTCCACGCCGTCTGGTGGAGACCAGCCCAGCAGTGACATGTAATTCACAAAGGCCTTCGCGGGGTAGCCCAGATCGCGGAAGGCAGTGATGGCCGTAGCGCCATGTCTTTTGGAAAGCTTTTTATGATCGCTGCCCACAATTTCACTTACATGTGCCCAGACGGGTTCTTCCCATCCAAGAGCCTGATAAATCACGATCTGGCGGGGTGTGTTGGAAAGATGGCCCACGCCGCGAATGACGTGCGAAATTTCCATGAGATGGTCGTCGACTACCACGGCAAAGTTGTACGATGGAAACCCATCCGATTTTACAATAATAAAATCGCCAATGAGAGAAGAGTCAAAGCGAACATTTCCCTGCACGAGGTCTTTTACAAGAATTTCCCGCGAAGGAGTGCGAAACCGTATAACGTGGGGAATTCCCTCGCTCATTTTTTCTTGCCGTTCTTCGGGAGTGAGAGATCGGCACTTTCCATCGTACACCGGGGGAAGACCCATGGCTTCGCGCTGGGCTTTCTTTTTTTCGAGTTCTTCGGCAGAGCAGAAGCAGGTATAGGCATGGCCCGTTTCAATGAGTTTTTGGGCTTGCTCAATGTACGTGTCTAATCTCTCGGACTGGCGGTACGGAGCGTGAGGTCCCTCTACTCCGGGGCCTTCGTCCCAGGTGAGACCGAGCCATTCCATGGACTCCAGCATTTTGTGATAGCTTTCTTCTGTAGAGCGGGCCTGGTCCGTATCTTCTATGCGGAGAATAAATTCACCGCCTGTTGCTTTGGCATATAAAAAATTAAAGAGGGCTGTTCTTGCACCGCCAACGTGGAGATAGCCAGTGGGGGAGGGAGCAAATCGTGTGCGTACCTTTTTGGTCATATGCCAAATCAGCTTTCTGAGACAAAGCGTCAAGTTGACTGAGGTTTCTGTTCAATGGAGAGTATTAGAATGGCAATATCATCATTGAGGCGTTTTCTGTCTGGGACATTGCGTATGCCAAGAAAATCGCGCTCTATGGCAATTTTCAGTTTTTCTGGTTTTCCGCCGTTATCAAAGTACTGCTTCACAAACAGTTTCAGATCTTCTTCGCGCGAAACGGGATTTGATTTATCAATGCTAATTTCTGTGAGCCCGTCTGTAAACAAAAGAAAGACTTCCCCACCATCGAGTTCAAAACTGGAGTAAGAATACGTCGCATCTGGAATAACTCCCACCATGGGGCCATGCGTTTCTACTTCTGTTACCTGCCCGTTTTTATAGACGAGCGGGTATGGATGGCCGGCATTCACTATATGGAGTGTTTTTCCGTTTCCGTCGATGAGGCCAAAAATGGCCGAAAAAAAGTAGAATTCTTCTCCTCTGGAAAAATCCGAATGAGCGGTTTTGTTGATGCGCGAAACAAGCTCTCGTATATCTGTAATGCCGTCTGCAACCTGCATGGCAAGATAATTGAGATACGAATTGATAAGACCAGAATACAGGGCAGCAGTAAGGCCATGCCCGCGTCCGTCCCCTATAAAAAAAGACGAATACCTTCGGTTTATGTTGTTAACATTTAATACATCTCCAGATAAATATTCCGATGCAAGAAACAGACTGGAAAAATGGTACTTAAAAAAACGGCCTTCAAGAAAATGAATAATGAAATTGTTGAGATGGTTTTGCGTGTTGGCCGCAAGCTTCATTTCTCTGGCAAAAGAACGCTGGAACTGCCTCGTCTTCAAAAGATGATGATGCCGGTCTGTTACTTCGATGAGTGTTGCCTGTAACAGGTTTACGCCGGAAACAAATATGGGCGTCGTGTCAAAAAGATACACTCTGTTGATACTATTTTCATCTGGAATGTAAATTCTGCGCTTTTTGCGGCGAATCTGGAATTGTCGCAAAATCCAGCGCTTGCGTTCAGAGTCTTCATTTTCGGGGTCAAAATGATCGAGCCAGGCAAAGCCAAGAATTTCCTGCGGCTGTTTTTTGTAAATTTCTGCGAGTTTCATATTGGCAAAAAGCAAATTGCCGTCCTGCTCCATCAGGCCAAAGGCGTAGGGCAGGCTGTTCAGAAGTTGGGCTTCCTGGTTAGAATAGAATGACATTTTCATTTCCAGGCGTCCGTAAGCTCCTTTAGCTTTTTGCTTTGGATAAACGAAACAATTTCAGGAATGCGATTTTTCATGAACGAAGCGAGATCACCCGGATTATTACCGGAGTGTTTTTCGTACAGATATTCAGAAGCCGCTGCGTTGAGAGCCACCGTTTCTATGGCGGCCAAATGGCTTCCAGACAGTACACCCTGTGCTATCGCAAGACCTTCGTCTGCCGTAAACGCCTGAATATCGCGGACATTCTGGATGCTTAGACCAAACAAAGATGGGTCTATTTCGCCGTGTGTAATATTTTGGTTCTCTATTTCTGCATACGAAGTTTTGGAAAGCGGAGAAATTTCGTCATAGCCTTCGCGTGAATGTACTACCAGAGCATTTTTAACGCCCAGAAACTGAATTGCTTTTGCCATGGTGTCTAACAGTTTTTCCTGAAAAACACCTAAGACATGAATTTCGGCTTTGGTAGGATTAGACAAAGGCCCAAGCAGATTAAAAACCGTTCTCACCTTGAGCTCTTTGCGGACGTGAGCTGCATGTTTCATGGCGGGATGATACGATGGCGCAAACAGAAACGTAAACCCGGTTTTGTTGAGCCGCTCCAGGCTCTCCTGCGGGGTTTCGTGCAGCGGGTATCCCAGTGCTTCCAGAATATCTGCCGACCCCATGTGGGAAGAAACAGCTCTGTTCCCATGCTTGGCTACTTTATAGCCGCGCGCGGCGAGCACCAGTGCACTCAGGGTGGAGATATTAAAAAGCGAAGAATGGTCGCCGCCCGTACCACAAGTGTCAATTACCGGAAAAGGCGCATGCAGTGGGATCGCATTTTCCCGCATTACTTTTGCGAAAGCTCCTATTTCCTCGCTCGTCTCGCCTTTTGCGCGCAGAGCGCTTAAAAAGGCAGAGAGTCGGATTTCTCCGAGCTCTCCGGACATGGCTTTTTCCATGAGAAACGTGGCCTCGGCAGCATCCAGCGAATCGCCGTCCAGAATTCTGTTCAGCAGGGAGTGAATTTCCATAACTGTTAGCGCCCTTATTTATTACTTGCGGTTTTCGGCCTCAAACTTTTTCATGAAATCGACTAATGCCTGAACTGCTTCCATTGGTACTGCGTTGTAAATAGAAGCGCGCAAACCACCAACAGAACGGTGCCCCTTGAGGTTAGTGAGTCCGGCTGCCGTCGCCTCTTTATCAAACTTCTTTTCTATATCTTCATCGCCGCCGTTAAGCCCTGCGCGGAACACTACGTTCATATCGGAGCGATCAGCCTTGTTCACGGGGGAATGATAAAAGTCGCTGCTGTCAATGGCATCGTAGAGAAGCTTTGCTTTTTCTACGTTTCTTTTATGCATGGCGCCGAGGCCGCCATTTTTTTCTACCCATTCTGCCACCAGAGCCAGAACATATATTCCAAATGTGGGAGGAGTGTTGAACAAAGAAGTATTTTCAATATGCGTTCTGTACTGGAGCATGGTTGGCAGTTTTTTATCCGCGCGCTCTGCGAGATCCTTGCGAATAATGACCAGCGTAACGCCCGATGGCCCAAGATTTTTTTGAGCACCGGCAAAAATAACGCCGAATTTAGATACGTCTATTGGGCGGGAGAGAATATCCGAAGACATGTCAGCAACCAGTGGAACGCTTCCTGTTTCCGGAAACTGTTTCCACTGCGTACCAAAAATGGTATTGTTAGAGCACATATATACAAACGATGCATCGGCATCCAGTTTAATCTCTTCCGGTGTGGGAATGCGCATAAAGTTTTCGGACTCTGTAGAAGCGACCATGTTGATTTCGCATTCTTTTTTGATCTCTTTTTCTGCTTTTTGCGTCCACATTCCAGTCTGCAAAAAGTCAACTTTTTTGCCCTGTTCTTTGAGATTAATGGGAACCATGGAGAACTGCATGGAAGCGCCGCCCTGTAAAAACAGAATGGCGTGCGTTTCGGGAACGTTCAGGAGGCGGCGAATGGAAGATTCCGCGCGCGCGAGTACGGATTCAAATTCTTTGGAGCGGTGGGACATTTCCATGACGCTCATGCCGGAATCCATAAAATTGAGGAGATCTTTCTGTGCTTCTTTCAGGACTTCTTCTGGAAGGGCAGCTGGGCCTGCGGAAAAATTGTATACGCGTTTTGACATAGGGAAACAGCGGGGCATGCCCGTAACCCGTCAAGATTTATCTAAGTAAGCTCTATGCAATCCGGAGAGATACCTGACAGATTATTGAAGGATTTTGCTTGAAAAGTAAAGTTACTTCCCCAATAATGAGGTGTAAAATCCAAGATTAAGGAAAAAATAAAACAGCCGGAGGGAGATTTGCTCTCTTTACGGGAAATTGCATTCCCCGCGTTTTTCCTCCGGCTGCCAAGCGGGCGTAGCCCTTAGAATTGTTTAGCTGCCGTCAGGCAACCGCACCGTCTGCTGGTTTGTCTTTTTTGCCCATCATGCCTTTGAGGTAGAATACCCCGGCACTTAAGCCAACACCCACGATAATCAAAATGATTCCCGTAATCGGGCGAAAGCGAAGCCATGCCAGAGCAATCGTAATAAACGTGAGGGGAAGAGATACCGCCGCCGCAATGAGGCCAACGCCAAAGCTGACTACTCCACCAAAGATGGGAATAATGTCTGCAATAACGGCTATGGGTGCGAGCATCAACTGAATGCCGAAGAACATGGCTAAAAAGCCAGCGAGACGCAGAAGCCATGTCATCATGGAATTAGCTTGGTGAGCGCTTGCATACATTTCCTCTTTGGTGCGCAGACCCATGTCCAGCATAAAGATGGTTTTTTCTTCAATGGAAGTCTGGTAGCGCGTAAAAGTGTTCCCTTTCTGTTGTGCGATGATGGAAACCTGCTGCGGGCTTTCTATCAGGCTGTAAGAAATGCGGATGTCTCCCACTTTTTCTGTAGCTCCTTCGCGAAAGAGTCTGCTGCGAACGGAACCAGACATGGATGTGTACTTGATTTCGTTGGAAGGAACTTCTTTTGCTCCAGAAATCTTCGAAGACAAATCTGTTGGGAGCTGGTATTCGCCCACGTTCACGTTTTGCGCTCTCCAGGATTGGCTTTGCACCGGGAAGGCCGGGTTTCTATGCCCCTCTGGCGTATCAAATTTGTCGGAGTCTTGGTACGTTATGGACCATTCCTTTTTGTATTCGTAAGCCTTCACGGTTTCTTGGGAACCACCCAGTTTGTCGCGCGTTTCCTCTTTGGTGTGCTCTACCCACTGGTACATTTCTACCGTGCGGGAAAGATACAGAACTTTGCCTGTTGGCGAAAAGCCCAGTTCCCCGTCTTTCACGGTGTCCGTTGTTTCTGCCTGTCCGGTCATGTGGATCAGTTTGCCCTCGTTGGCACTGTTCACTTTGGTGCCTTCTACAGCGATGGTAACGCCGGCGCCTTCTTCCAGTGCTTTCTTGGTTTTCACAAAGTTGCCTTCGTTCCACCAGAGTATACCAAAGGATGCGACAAAGAGAACGAATCCCCCGACGATCCCTGCAATTGATTTTTTAATACGATCAAACCAGCTGACACTGGTTACTTCTGAATAGCTGTCTCCCATGTTTTTCTCCTGTTGTTTATTTTGGTTAAAAATTTTACCTTTGCAACTATTTTGCTTCCGGCGTGGTCATTTTAGTCTTTGCTTTAGTTTGTCAACTAATGTTGGTTGTTTTTCTATGCAACCCGGAGACATATCTGACCGATTACTCGCGCAACAGTTACATCAATTACACGAAATCGAAATGCCTCATTCTACCGTTTGTAATATTTTGAAGCGAAATGGAAAGATAGAACGCTTTAATCAAACTGTCTTAAGAGAATTTGCAGCCACTGTCAGTCTCTGGGTTTTACAAAGTGCCGGGCAAATGGGCTCGACTGAATTCCACGGAAAACAGTCAGGTAAAAAAGAATTGACAGCAGGTATCGCTCCCAAATTTTGATCAAGTGGGAGGCCCCATGGAATAACTCCAGGGTGGAGGTTTTCCACAGCCACGGGGGTTTAGCTCAGCTGGGAGAGCGTCACAATGGCATTGTGAAGGTCAGGGGTTCGATCCCCCTAACCTCCAAAATCAGGTAAATGCAGAGTGCCCTGCGCGGGCAGCGTTTGGCAGCCAGTGAGGGTTAATTGGTCGCCAGATCGGCTGCTCATTCTTTGTACTCCCACCGTGCGGTGCGCGTTTTGTTCTTATTCTTTAGAGATGTAAAATTGGTCTTTATAATATACGTTCTGTATGCGGCCGTTCCCTCCGCACCTCCCTGGATTACAC
>DYPL01000019.1 GCA_020719945.1 Turneriella parva | reverse complement strand
AATCTTCTGCCGGCAAAGAGCCCTGCCCGGGTAGGGCACTTTTTTATAGTTTGCTTGACTTAAGCGCAGCGTGCAGCGGCAGCCTCGCGGGTTGCATACAAACTTCCCGTAGTTTGCTTGACGTATTGTGTTATAATAGCGTTTGGTATTATGTCACATGAAGGGGTCCGTTCAACAGGTACTTTTTTACCAGCCTTCCCGTGCCGAGGCAGCGGTTGTTGAATCACTGCGCCATATTGGAATCCATGAACAACCCGGCATCGCCTGGAAGATTGTGCAAAAAGAATCCGACCTTCTGTCGCTTTCGGATTCTTCTACTCTGGTAGTTTCCGGTCTGCCATCTGCTTCACGTCTCGGTGAAATCCTATATTCATCGGGGACTTCCTGTTTTCTCCCGCTGCAAAAATTTTTCCAAGCATCTCCTTTTTTATTTCAAAAATTTGTTCCGTCCATTGCGGGTTCCGTTGTACTTGCGTATCTGCCGCCGGCATTGCGCAATATACTTCGGGGGATTTTTCGTCTGTTTGGATATCTCGTCGCGGAGGTGGATTCAGCCACTGCTCTGGAAAAGGAAATTGCAGAAGGAGCGCGACTTGTTGTTTTAAGTCTCGATTTGCATTGCGACAGGGGAAGCTGTGAAAACCGCGAAAAAATATTAACGTATCTGAAAAAGGAAAAAAAGCAAAAAGAAGATTTTTCGGTTAATGTAATCAAGGATTTTGAACAGGGATCACTTTTTAACGATATTAATTCCTCTGCAAAAGAACTCACGAATACTCTTTTATCTCCCGAAGAATATATAGGATTTATCATCCGTTATTTATATCTTTTCTTTATAGAAAAGGTAGATAGAAAATATGCAGAAAGTTTCCCGGCTTTACGCATCTTTAATTCGACTGGAAAAAAGCAGCCGCTTTCGTTTGCAGGAAGCATGCGTGATGCGAGAGCTGCGTTTGAACAAATGCGGGGAACCGAAGATCTCGCGAGAGGCCGCCACAATTCTTCCGCAGAGCTTCAGAATGTGGAGGTAAAGGCATTGATGCTCGAATGGCTCCCTGCCTATCTGGAGTTCAGGGCTGACAGAGAACATCGCGGGATTTTTACTTTTATGTCCGACCGCGAAGAAAGCCAAAGATCAGCTCTTCCCTCATTTCCATCTCCGGGAATTTTTGAAGGTTCACCAGTGCAATTTCGTTGACTCTTTTGCGGCTGCTTCCAATTAAGGGTATGCCAGAAAACAGAGCTCCCCGCGTTCAGGAATTTGCTATTGAAAATGCCCGCTTTATAATTGAGCACAAGGATTTTCCCGTACTCAATCTTTCCGCAACGGGTTTAGGAATTGCTTTGCCCATTACAGAAAATATCCCCGAAGACAAACCTTTTTCGGGAATTATAGATCACGATAACCGCAGGTTTTCCGTCACCCTTTCGGTAATTCGCAGGGAACCACGCCAGACAGGTTTGCATATTATCGAGGGGGGCGAGGATATTGATATCTATTTGCGTTCCAAATATTCTGCAGAAATAAATGCGCAGCAAATGGTTCATGTGAATCCATCGACTCTGCAACAACAGCAGGATGGCCAGCCTCACTGGTTATTTGACGGTCACAAGTCACAGTTGTACTTTATCGAAAGCAATGGGATTGTCGGTCGTTTTAAGATAAGCTGGCAGGAGCATAATTTTTCGAGAGATATCCATGGGCGCGTTCACTATGAAAAAAATGGAAAACCTGGACAAGCATCCCGCGAAGATATTTCAGCGATCATTCGATTTCTCGGGCACATAGAAAATCTGGAGAATTCGTTTCTTGGGCAGATTGCATCGTCTCTTCGAAAAGGTGTCTGATCTGTAAACAGATTGACGCAGCATGACTTTTCATAAGAACTGAAGAATGATCGATAAAGAAAGACTGCAACTGCTGCGACACGATTACAGAGGCGCACCTCTGCAAAGAGATATGCTTTCGGACAATCCATTGGAGCAGTTCCACGTCTGGTTCGAGGAAGCCTTGAAAGCAGAAGTAGACGAACCCAACTCCATGACGCTTTCTACAGTCGATGTCTCTGGCAGTCCTTCTGCCCGCGTCGTTTTACTCAAAGAAGTATCACAAAATGGATTTGTCTTTTTTACAAACTATGGCTCTCGCAAGGGCCGCGATCTCGATCACAATCCCAACGCATCGCTGCTGTTCTTTTGGCACGAATTATTTCGGCAGGTAATTATTAAAGGGCGAGCAGAAAAAATCACTCGCGAAGAATCCGAAGCGTATTTTAGAACTCGCCCGCAGGAGGCCTGCATAGGAGCCTGGGCATCGCAGCAGAGCGAGAAAATTGAAAACAGGGAAGAACTTCTTTCGCGTTATAAAATGTACCAGGGTAAATTTGCCGGAGGCCCTGTGCCACTACCCGAAACCTGGGGCGGCTTTCGCGTCTATCCAAACTCCATGGAATTCTGGCAGGGGAGGGAGTCTCGCCTGCACGATCGTTTTATTTACGAGCGGGAGTGGGATAGCTGGAAGATCAGCATGCTGAGTCCGTGATCAGTAGTCTGCTTTCCAGACAGAGGCAGCGGTTTTTGCCAGGTCATTCTGCCTTGAGCGCAAAGTATCCATATTCCAGTTTTCAATTTTGGAAAGATCTTTTGTGATTCCGAACTGGCTTTGGGCGTAGAATTCTTTTTTCTTGGAGAATGGTTTGTTACCTGCGTCTTTCGCGTTCAGTGAATCTTCTAACAGTGTCAGATTTCCCAAACGGTTTATCATCTCATCCTGCTTTTTTGAATCAAAATGCTTTTCCCATTCATCAGCAGGATTTTGCGGAAGAATATGTTCTATAGTTACATCCGAATCGAGGGGGGAGTAATTTACGTTGTGCTTCTGGTTTTCTATACTCATCAAAATATAACGAATCAGTTTTTTGGTCCTGCTGTTTATAGCAATTACTTTCGTTGAAAAATCGCTTATAAAATTTTCATCGTTAATATACACTGGTTGCAGTTCTTTGAATATATCCGAAGCTTTTACGATTTCTTTTTTCGAAATTTTAATGGCTGCCTTGTTGTAGACTTTTTCGAGATCGTTAGGATTAAGTCCTGAAATCACGGTATACCGAAAAACCAGTGCTTTTACTATTCTTAAAAGTTTAGTAAATTCATTTGTTTCTAGATGAAAGTAAGACGCCATGACAAGAGATTTGTGCTGTTCCGCATTAAAAAGTTTAATTTCTTGAATCAGTGATTTTACATCTTTGTTTGTTTTCCATAGGTCACTGTCCGGGTCGGATATAGCCGAGAAGAGATCGGCATATTTTTCCATATCCGAGAGCAGGGGAAACACCTGTTCCCGTCTCACAATTTGATTTTTAATTTCTTTGAACAATCTCTCCGTGCGGATCAATGCTTGTTTTGAGTTCAGATAATATCTCAAAAAACGTGGAAGTTTATCCACCCCGACAGTATTGACAATGGATTCCCACTGCCTGTTAAGGTTTTCAATATCCGTAGAGCTCTTTACAAGAGAGAAAAGATAATTTTTCAGCAAATCTGTAGCGGTCAGTTCCAGACCCCGTGCATTTAGGGTTTCAAAAACCGTGTAGGCGGAAATTTCGTTTTCGACCGCAATTTGAATGAAAAGAATTCTGTCACCTAAAGTGGATTCAATAAAGCGCGACAGATTTTCACCAGAGTCTAAATCGGAAGATTTCTTGATGGCTTCATAGTAATACTGGAATGCCTGGTGCATAAGTTTGTTAGAATCATTTGTTTTGGAAGACGTGCTTAGAATGTTCAGTTGCAGTAACTTACTCTGATAAAAATCGTTATTATGACTGTTCAAGGTGAGCTTGCTGGCATACGTTAAAGAGACGGCATCTTTATTCCCAAGGAATGTATCCATGAGAATTTTTTTGCGATCCGTGTTTCTGGATGCCTCGTCCGAAGCCGGATTTTCCTTAATTAAGTCCTCGATTCTTTGAATTGCCGCCAGTATGATGATGCTGATGGTTATGAACCTTTGCTGTCCGTCGATGATTGTGTACGATTTGTCACCATCTCCTTTCAGTACAATCGAACCCATGTAATGGACTTCATTGTTCTCTTTGAGACTTTCAATATCTAACCACAAGTCTTCCCATTGTTCTGCCTTCCAGGAATAATCTCTCTGGTATAACGGGACGGAGTATTTTTTTCCGTTTCCGATTATTTCGCGGAAGGATACGGTTTTAGTCTCGAGTAGATTTGTTTTCATTCTTAACTCGTTGTGGGGGAGGATTGGCCAGATTTTGCCTCGTTCGTTCTGTTCTGTCAATCTTTAATTACGGGCAATGGCCAGGTATATAGAAAATACATCATCGGGGAAGGGACTTTACTTTTCAAGCAAATACATAAGTAAGCTCTGAACGCGAGGCGGCGGAGCGACGCGAGGCGAGCCGAAGGCATACTTTATCAGAGCTTACTTAAAAATCTGTCAGTTATCTCTCGGGGTTGCACAGAGATCGTCCACAAAAAAATTGACGCGCCATCGCGAACCAAAAACATGGCCGCATGAAGCGCACACTCCAGAGAAACAACCTAAAGAGAAACCGTACCCATGGCTTCCGTGCGCGTATGGCAACCAAAAACGGTCGCATTGTACTCAAGCGCCGTCGCCAAAAAGGCCGCAAGCAGCTCACCGTATCCGATGAGCGCAGACGCTTTCACATCGTGAAATAACGCCTTTTGCGCCAGCGCGATCTTTTCGTCAGCCTGAAAAAGCGCCGAGAAATTTCCGAGTTGTTCAAAAACTCGGCTAAAATATCGGGGCCGCATATTTTCTTTCGGTACAAAAGACATTCCGAGAACGCAGTGTTTGTCTTGTTTACGGTACCCCGGGGAACCAAGCCAGCCGTTCTAAGAAATCGATACAAACGTATTCTGCGTGCCACATTGTTCGAAGCCATGCGTGAGATCACAAACAGCAGAGGAGCCATCCTCTCCGGCTTTTCCATTGGTCTATTCCCGGCAACTACCTTTTTTTCGCTGGACTTTTCGGCAAGGCTCTCAGAAATCCGTAGGATAGAAAAACTATGGGACAAACAGATTCACCACCTATAAAAACATCTCTGCAGCCCCCAAAGGGCCTCGTTCGTTCCAGTGCAATTTTTCTCATTCGCATGTATCGCCGCGTTCTGTCCCCCGTGATGGGTGGTCAGTGCCGGTTTTATCCTACTTGCTCGCATTATGCGGAATTATCCTTTCGGTATTTGCCCCTGCACGAGGCAGCGTGGAGGTCTCTCGACCGCATAGGCCGGTGTCGGCCCGGTAAACCGGGGGGAATCGATTTTCCACCAGGTCTGGAAGATGGCTCTCCCTTTGCGGATTCCATTGTGGATGAATCGCGAGAATAGCTTTTGTCTTTTTTGGGTGGTAGGCCTAACCCGGCCCTTGGCACCTTCGTCGGCTTTGTGAAGGTGTAAACGATGCTTTGTCTCCGACAGGGCAATGTTACCCCAGTATTTCCATGGAAAAATCAATGGGCAAAATCCGGGAAGTGAGCGATCCCATGGAAACAAAGTCAACACCAGTATCACGCAAAGTATCGAGATTGTCCATGAGAAAACCACCGGAGGCCTCGGAAGTCACAGTGTTTCCCGTGCGCTCATTGTGGGCGCGGATAATGGCGGTGCACTCTCGCATGGTGTGGGGATCCATATTGTCAAGAAGAACCATGTCAATTGTGTGGGCAAGGGCCTCGTTAAGCTGCGCAAGGGTCTCGACTTCTACTTCGAGAGGGTTGGTAGGGTATTTTTCGCGAAAAAGAGAAATGGCGCGCGAGACAGAGCCGACATGGGCAATGTGGTTGTCTTTGATTAGACCCAGATCTGAAAGATGCATGCGGTGATTCCAGGCTCCGCCCATGGCAACGGCGTATTTCTGGAGATATCGATAGCCAGGTATGGTCTTGCGCGTATCAAGAGGGCGAATACCGAATTCTTTCAGTTTTTCGGCTGCCGATCTGGCTGCGGTGGCGGTTCCAGAAAGCAGAGCCAGAAAATTGAGAGCCACGCGCTCCGATTTCAGCAGCGATTGAATGGGCCCCTCGATTTCCAGCACGGTATCTCCAGCAAGGATTTCGTCTCCGTCTTCCTTAAAAGAATGCAGTATTACAGAAGGATCAATTTCGCGAAAGGCAGCGCGTGCCACGCTGATGCCTGCCAGGACGGCCTTTTCGCGCGTGAATATTCTTGCCTTTGCCATGGAGTTGTCTCGGAAGATGGACAAAGTGGTAATATCGTCTTCGGAGTGGTCCTCGTGGAAAGCCTCGCGCAGCAGGCTTCGGAAATGGTTCTCTTTAAGAACGAGCAACTGGTCTGCGTACGGCATGGATAAAGAATATGCGGAAAAACCGGGTGTCAATCACAAATCCATTGGGTAGTATGCAACCCGAAGAGTGGTTTCAGCATGCTGTTTTCTGACGCCTGTTCCCAGTCTGTCAACCAAAATGCCCCCTTCTAACGCTTTACACCCTGTAAAGAGAAAAAACTCATGCTCCATGCAGGCAGGGAATCTCGCGGAACTAAAACCTTTACTCGAAGAATTTGTTTCCAGAACGGAAAACAGATACAGGGAGCTGCGCCTGCCCGATACCGTGGCAGAACTCAACGACCTTCGCGAAAAACTGCAGGATCCTTCCATGTGGGAAGACGAATCCAAAAAAGATAAAGTGCGAGAAATTCAAAGTCGTATTTCTTTATTAGAGAAAAAAGTATCGTCTTGGACAGAATTGCGGCAGACTCTTGCCGACTCCTTGGAATATCTGGAAATTGGTCTCATGGAGAAAGAAGAAGGAATGCTCGGTGAGCTTCTCGAAAAAATTTCCGCTGCCGAAAAAGAATACGACAGGCTCGATCTCGAAAGCCTCCTGCGAGATATAGACGACGCACGCAATGCTTATCTCAATATTCATCCTGGAGCCGGTGGAACCGAGTCTCAGGATTGGGCAGACATGCTCTATCGCGCCTATACCCGCTGGGCAGAGAAAAACGGATATGAAACCGTTCTTCTCGATTACCAGGAAGGGGAAGAGGCAGGCATAAAAAACGTGACTCTGCTCATCAAAGGGCCGAATGCCTTTGGCTATCTAAAGGCAGAGAACGGCGTGCATCGCCTCGTGCGCATTTCTCCGTTTGACTCAAACAAGCGCCGCCACACCTCGTTTACCTCTGTGCACGTGAGCCCGGAAGTTTCAGAAGATGTGGGCATAGAAGTTCTCGATAAAGATCTGCGCATCGATACATACCGTGCTTCTGGAGCAGGTGGTCAGCACGTTAACAAAACAGAATCTGCCGTGCGCATCACGCATATGCCCACGGGCATTGTGGTGGCCTGCCAGACAGAGCGCTCACAAATCCAGAACCGCGGAACCGCCATGGGCATGCTCAGGGCGCGCCTGTACGAAATGGCTCGCGAAGAAAAAGAACGCGAAATTGAATCCAAGTCGGGAGAGCGAAAAGATATTTCCTGGGGCAACCAGATTCGCTCGTATGTATTCCATCCCTACAGCATGGTCAAAGATCTGCGTACAGGCCACGAAACCAGCCAGGTTCAGGCAGTCATGGACGGAGACTTTTCCCCCTTTATAGACGCATTTCTGCGTGGAGTTCGGAGGAATGTAACAGATGAGTAAGCTGATTTCTATCGACGCATTTCAGGTTTTAGAAAAATATTTAAATACTACAAAAAAAACATCTCTGTTTATTCAGGAAATAACCGGAGAAGTTGTCTTTGCGGATGAAAAACAAATCCGCTTTGAACTCCTTCCCGAAACGCGTGGCGCGGTTCTGCGGCGCTTTGTAAACGGACAGTGGATTGAGGTCGCTTTCCAAGTGGCCACGGCACAAGATGCCAGATTTATGATAGAGCAGATAGAAACGTTAAGCCGGGACAGTTCGGGGCAGGAGACAGAACTGCCACCGGAACACCCACTCGAGTTTGAGCGCATCGTGGATCCGGAGGATGACTGGACGGACTCCAAAAAAGCGGAGCTTGCCAGAGAAGTCGTTCGCAAGATTAAGGGTGGTAGTCGGCATGTTCTATCCGCCATGATTAAATTCCGTGCTTCACTAATCCGGGAGGAATATTTTTCTTCGGTCAAAAAAATGCACCAGTCTTATCCGCGCTTTGAAGCCATCTACCAAGCTGATTTTTCCGGCAGTGTGGGCGGGCTCGGCTCTCTCCACAATGGTTTTGCCGGAGCCCATGGCTGGGTAGATGCCATATCCGATTCTGACATTGACTCCTTTGTGCGTCTCGGAGAAAAAATTTCTGATGCAAAGCGCATAGAGCCCGGCATGTATGATCTCATTTTCACGCCATCGCTCAGCGGAATTCTTGCACACGAGGCTTTTGGCCATGGCACAGAGGGCGATACCATCCAAAAGGGGCGGGCCCGTGCTGGCGCTTATTTTGGGAAAAGCGTGGGTTCACCACTTGTCACCATTATAGATTCGCCTGCCCGGTCGGGGGAATCGGCCTCGTATTTTTTTGACCATGAAGGCCAAATGGCAACCGAGACAAAAATTGTAGAAAATGGTATTCTCCAAAAGCCAATCACAGATTATCGCACGGCAGCATTGCTCCATACAGAGCGAACCGCCAATGGAAGGCGGCAGGCTTTTGATCACAAAGTCTACACCCGCATGACCAATACATGGTTTGCTCCCGGAGAAAGCTCACCAGAGGAGCTCATTGCGTCGGTGGAGTATGGGTATCTAATCGACCATGCCCGCAATGGAATGGAGGATCCCAACGGATGGGGGATACAGCTGGAGGCCATGGTGGCGGAAAAAATTGTTCGGGGCAAACGAACCGGGGAAATTTTTTCGCCCGTTATTATCACGGGATTTGTTCCAGATATACTTGCCTCGGTTTCCATGATTTCTTCGCGCGTAAAAATCAACGGGCTGGGCATGTGCGGCAAGGGCCACAAGGAATGGGTAAAAGTGACCGATGGTGGCCCATGGATGAAACTACGCGCCCGACTGGCCTGATTCAATCATCATTCTGGCATCGGTGGAACTTTCTGCTATGCCAATAAATTTTCCCAGTTGAGCTATGGCAAAAATCTTTTCAAGTGCAGGAGAAAGATTTGTCACCACAAGAATTCCGCCGCGCCGTGCCAGCCAGTTGGAAATCTGGATGAGTGTGCCAATTCCAGAGGAATCGACAAACGGCGAACCAGTCATTTCCACAATAATATCTGTCACCCCGTTCTCAATTTTTAGTGCCATGGTATTGCGAAAATCCGGTGCATTATACATATCGAGTTCTCCGGGAAGAACGTACTCGAGGATTTTCTTTTGTCCCTTTCTGAACTCTTCCCGGAACAGTTTTTCCCTTTCTTGAAAAAACGCGGCTCCAGAAGCAAGCAATGTTTTCCCATGCGTTGTTTCTTTGCGCCGCAGATGCTCTGCCATTGTTGCAATTCTCGCAAGCAGATAATCGGAAAGATTTCCGTGGCCCGCTTTTACGCCGACAAGCCGTTCTGAAATATTGCGCAGAATATCGTGTGCAGATTCTGGATCGGTTTCGGCTACGCGCGCCGCATCTAACAAAGCGATTCCCGTCCAGGCAATCATGAGTTCCCTCTCTACCGTTTTATCCGTGGTCTCCTCTCCGGGTTGTACGGAGGCAGATGCGCTCACCGATTCAGATATGGCATTACCGCTCACGGGAAACCATGTGAGCCGTGCCGATACGGTTGCCTCATCCTTGTGTTCAAAGGTAAACAGAATCTGTTTTTCGTCGGAAGAGCGAAGATCCCCCAGCGGAACTAAAACAGAATTTCCGGATCTTCTGGCAGGGAGAGCATCCAGAATTTCTCGATAGCGCAAACCCTCAGAAAAAGTCAGTTCCAGATGAGCAGATTGTGCGATAACCGTTCCAATGCTTCCGAATTCTCTGAAAAAAATATCCGATGTCTGTTCCGGTGAAGAAATGTAGTAAAAATTGCCCATTCCTGCCTTTGCAATGTTTAACAGGCTGCTTTCATGAAAATCGTCTCCTGTTCCTATGGTCGTGGTCGTGATTCCCCGCGAAGCATAATCCGCTGCAATCGCAGCAAGGCGTTCTTCGTCTTCTATTCCCATGGTGGCAATGCCGTCTGTGAGCAGAATTACGCGCCGAATGGCCGACTGAGGCAGAATAGGGTCTTCGAGAGAATGCAGACCTTCGAGCCAGCCACCGCTTAAATTGGTAGACGTTCCTGGTTCAATTCCCTGCAGCCTGCGAATCACAGATTTTTTTTCGGTGAGAGCTGAAATACTCTGCACGGTCTGGACATCCTGGGCATAAGCTATAATAGAGACATAATCCTGTCGCGTCATCCAGTTGATAAAAGACGAAACGGCTTCGATCGTTGCGACGAGCTTATCGCCTTTCATGCTCCACGATTTATCGAGAACAAATGCAATGGCCAATGGTCTCTGCTCCCGTCCAGATACTGCCGGAGTTTGTATGCTTACAGACAGATGATTGAGGGAGCCTTCTCCCCAGGGAACAGTAGGGTGGTACCAGCGCAATGAAAGCTCCATGCCGCCAGTAAAAGAAACGGCTGACTTTGCTGCAAGACTTTTTAGTTAGCCTTTGAAAAAATCCATCCGTGCAATTTTAAAGAGGCTCGTTACACGTTCACCCTTCGGACTAGTCAACCCGCAAAAGCCGGGGGCGCAGCACTCGCCCGCTGTTTTTCCCGTCCTAAGCTGAGTGGCAGGAATCAAATAATATGGTAGACAGATAGAACCCCTGGAATTCTGCTCAGGTCAGAAAGAATTGTCTCAAGCAGTTCTTTGGAATCCACTTCTATATTAAACCTGTCGCGAACCTCCCCTATAGAAGTCGTGTGCGCTTCTGCTCCGAGAATATTAGCCCCCGCACGTGTAAGGCCCGAAACCAGATCGAGAAACAGCAGCGGCCTGTCGGATCCCGTGATTTCAATTTTGGCGGAATAGTTTTCTGTCTGGCCTTTCCAGCGCAGCGGAATAAGCCTGCCGGAGTTTTCTTCCTGGTCAGCGATCGTGTGCAGGGAAGGGCAGCCCTTTTTATGAACAGACACGACGTGATTCTTAGATAGATACCCTTCTATGGGATCACCCGGCAGCGGCGAACAACAATGGGCAAAGCGCGTTTCAAATCCGGTCTGTCCTTCCCACTCTACTTCCCAATGTGGAGAAGAGTCTTCTTCTCTTTTGGGCCTGGCTTTGGGCTTAACCACCTCATCGTTCTTTCTTTCTTTCTCGGCGGTTTCCGTTCTTACTTCTGCAGGTTCATCATCCCCGTCGCGCTTGCGCAAAAAAGATCTCAGCTTGGAGCGCGCTTGCGGAGTAACCAGAAAACGCAGCCAGTTCGCGTTTGGTTTTGCATGCGGAGATGAAATAATGTGTACTTGGTCTCCGCTGCGCAATGCTGTGCGGATAGAAACAGGCTTGTTGCCAATTTTTCCACCCGTGCAGGAAAGTCCTATTTCCGTATGAATGCGGAATGCAAAATCGAGAACGGTGGAACCCATGGGCATGGCAATAATTTCACCTTTGGGAGTAAAAACATATACATCCTCACTGACAGACAGGTTGGTTTTTAGATCCTCCATGAAGGTTTTTTCGTCGGCCCCTTCGTCCTGCATCTGTGCTATGTTCTGCAGCAGATGAAAGTGATCCTGGATTGTTTTCGCGTTCTTTTCTTTTTCCTTGTAGGCCCAGTGCGCGGCAATTCCGTATTCCGCGACATTCTGCATTTCCTGGGTTCTAATCTGGACTTCCAGATATTTTCCACCGGTTCCAATCACTCCCGTGTGAAGCGACCGGTAACCGTTGCTCTTTGGTAGCGAAATATAATCTTTAAATCGACCGGGGACGGGATTCCAGATTGTGTGGATTACGCCGAGAGTTGTGTAACAGTCCTGGATGGAATCTACCAGAACCCGCACTCCGCTTAGATCGTAAATCTCGTCAATAGACTTATGTTGTTCTTTCATCTTCTGGTAGATGGAATAGAAATGCTTTGTTCTACCGAGTACTTTTGCACGGATTTTGGATTCCCGCAATTTGGATTCTATGATAGACTTGGTTACTTTTATACGATCTTCCCGATCCGCTTTTTTTTCTGCAATAGCCTCTTTAATCTGCTGGTAGGCCGTAGAATCGAGATGGCTCAGAGCGAAATCTTCGAGTTGCGCTTTCATCCCGTACATACCGAGTCTGCCGGCAAGGGGGGCATAGATATCGAGCACTTCGCGGGAAATTCGCTCTCTCTTGTGCTCTGCCTGGTGGGAGAGCGTCTGCATGTTGTGCATTTTATCGGCCAGTTTAATGATGATAACGCGGGCATCATCTACCGTAGCCAAAATCATTTTGCGAATATTTACAGCCTGCCTGTTTTCTCGACTCTGGTTTTTCATCTCGGATATTTTTGTCACACCATCGACAAGTTTTGTCACCGTGGGACCAAACTCTTTGTCCATATATTCGCGCGTAATATCGGTGTCTTCGAGAACATCGTGGAGGAGGGCGGCGCAGATGGTTTCGCAATCCATTTCAAGGTTAGAGAGAATTTCCGCTACCGATAAAGGATGGATAATATACGGTTCTCCCGAAAGTCTTTTTTGAAATTTATGTGCATCTTCTGCGAGTAGATACGCCTTGCGGACCATGGCTTTTTCGTTTTTATCGAGATGCCGGGTTATGTGAGCAAGTTTTGCTTCCGTTTCGCTTTTCGGTTTTGAATTTTCGTTTGGGAGTGCAAAAGGCATGGAATCTGCTTTAAGCGGGAACTTCAAATCTGCAAGTCTTTTTGTGCCCTACCCGGGCAGGGCAGTGCAGCCGATGGTATTTTGTCGATAGAGGCGGCTATCGTTCTTATCTCCTTTTACGTAAAATGACCGTATTGTTATTATTTGAATGAGCCAGGTAAAACACGCTCTGGGGGAAATGACTCCCCAAAAATCAGAACTTCTATCTTTAGAAATCGTCGAATATACCGATGGTAACGATATGGGAAATTCAGATAAAGTAAAGACAGGAATAATCGTTCTTATACTGCTCGCCTTGTTTGGCAGTTATTCAATTATAAAAATTCAGAACGGTTCCGAAAGGCTGAACCCCGGACTTGTGCCAGACGAAGTTTCTGAACAAATAAAAAGCCTGGAAAAAATGCTCCGCATGGATCCAGACGATTACAAAACTCGAATGGCTTTAGCCCGCCTCTATGAACAGAGGGGGGATTATGAAAAAGCACTGGAGCAAATGCAGCGCGCCATCGCAGATGCAGAAAAAGCAGGGGCAGATACAGCGACACTGTATGCTCTGTACAACGAAAAAGCATCCCTTCTGCTTAAACTTGGAAAAACAGACGAAGCCATGGAAGTGCTTGCGTCGGCCAAAAAACTTCTGCCATCTAAACCGACAGCGTACAATAAAACCGGAAATATTTTTGACTCTAAGAACAAACCGGAAAAAGCAAAAAGCGAATATTTAACGGCACAGAAAAAAGATAATAAAGATCCCGAGTCTTATAAAAATCTGGCTGCTCAAGAATTTAAAAAAGGCAATACGACAAAGGCGCTTGAATTGCTCAAGACAGCCGTGCGCGAAAACCCCACGAGTGCTAAAGCGTTTGAAAATCTTGGGGACGGTTACATGCGCTCCGGCAAATACAAAGAAGCCCGCGAGGCCTACCAGCGCTCCGCTGCTTTAGATCCCAAAAATGATTCCATCCAGCTAAAAATTGCGCAAGCCGAATCCATGCTCGGCAACGAAAAGGGACGGCTTGCCGCTATCGATAAAGCTCTTGCCATCAATCCTAAAAATGCGCGCGCTCTGGAATTAAAAGGCGACGCTTTGCTTGCAGCGGGAGATAAAAAAGGTGCCCTGGAACATTACAATCGGGCACTGGCGCAAAAATTTACAGATGGAGCTCTGCGCAAAAAGGCAGAGTCTTTGTATGCAGAACTCAATCTTCCTGCAATAAAACCAGAAAAAAACGGCAAATCAGAAATCAGTGCAAATGACAAAGAAACCGCTGAAAGAGTTGCGGGAACTGGCGGTTCCATGAATGCAGAAGAGTCGCTGGCAGGGGACCAGCAGGGTACTTCCGAAAAAGCAGAAGAATGGAAGAAAAAAGGGCTCGAAGAATTTAACCGCAAAGAATATGGTAAAGCGATTGGATCTTTCCAAAAAGCCGTAGATCTCGATTCTGCCAATGCGGAATATCCCTATTATCTTGGCCGTGCGCTGGAAAAGGATGGAAAGCAGGAGCGCGCATTATCTCTTTTTGAGAAAAATGCTGTTGAGAAAAATCATGCCAAATCTTCTTTCTATGCGGGAAAAATTCTGTATGATAAGGGAGAATACGCAAAGTCAGAGAAAATGTTTAAAATAGCTGTGGGAGCAGATCCTGCTTATGCTTTGGCGTGGTATGCCCTGGGCCTTGCCCGCGATAAACAAAACGATTACGACAGAGCCGAGGGTGCTTACCGCGAAAGCCTTAAAATCAATCCTGCATATTACGACGCCCTGTTTAATCTTGGCATCAATTTGAAATTGCAGAAAAAATATTCTGAATCCGCTGGCATCCTCACCAAAGCTATTTCCGTTAAAGAAGGAGCAGATGTTCACTACCAGCTTGGAGAAGTATACTTAAAGCAGCAAAACCTTTCTGCAGCAGAAAAAAGTTTTCGCAGTGCTCTGTCTTTGAAAAAGGATCATTACGAAGCTCTGTTTAACCTTGCCCAGGTTTTGAGAAGGCAGGGGAATATTGCGGGTGCCGAGAGCATTTACGCAGAAATTCCAAAGTACTATCCTGACGATGCAGCCTCCTGGTATTCTCTCGGGAAGCTGCGCGAAGAGACGGGAAATGACAGGGGAGCAGAAGAAGCATACCAGAAAGCCATGCAGATAAATCCGCAGTATTCAGCGGCTTATCTCAATCTTTCTTCCTTGTACCTTCGACAGAAAAATCCGGAAAAGGCAGTCGCGATACTCAAGGTGGCAGCAGAAAAATTTCCGGCTTCTGGAGAGGTATGGTACAATCTTGGCAAGGCCCACCACGCGGGCGGCGCATTAACAGAATCCGAAAAAGCTCTAAGCGAATCTGTTCGATTAGAGCCAAATCAATTGTCTTATATATTGGCTTATGGACAGACTCTCGAAGATGTGAAAATGAATGATGAAGCCATTGCTGCCTACGAAAGTATTTTGAAAATAAAATCGGACCACGAGGCCGCTCTCGAAAAACTTGGCTTTCTGTATTACAGACATCGCAAGGATAACACAAAATCTTTGTCTCTGTTTAACAGACTCATTGAATTGTATCCAGGCAGCAGCAGAATTCAGGATTACCGGAAAATGAAAGAGGTGCTTACGCAATGATACAGAAATGGATGCTCTTTACATTCCTCACATGCGGGAGTGTAATGATGGCGCAGAACCAGCTTCCCGGAGAAGATCTTCCCGCAGAGAAGGCGGTGGAGGAAAGTGCCAGCACGGAAATTCCGGAAACAGGGAAGACAGAGGAAAGCGGCGGGGCAGACGGAGTGACCAAAAAAATAACTGTGGCTACCGAGCAGGCACTCACAAAAGTTCAGAAAGTCATTCTTGTTTTAAGGTTTGGAAATTCCCAGCAAGTTCGGGAAGTGCTCGGCGGCGTCCAAAAACTCGGAGACGCAGAACAGAGAGAGCTGATTCCCTATCTGCGCGATTTGCTCAATTCCCGCGATCCACTGGTGCAGAGAAAGGCTGCCGAAACGGTAGGATTTTTACCGTTCCCGGATCTCGATGAAGGCGTAATTCCCCTGTTAGAATCCAAATCCGACCAGGTGTATTATGCAGCCCTGAATACGGTGGAGCGCAAAAAAATTTCAGCCGCCGGGCCTGTGTTGGGAAAACTATTTTCCGAAGCAGATTTTACCAAAAACAATAATCGAATTCCAGATCTAATTCGCGTTTCCGGAGTGATTGGGTACAAAGAATCCGAAGCTCTTCTGATCGAAAAATTGAAATCAGAAGAAACATTTTACGAGTTCCGTACTGCCATATTGAAATATCTCGGAGATACCAAAAATGCGGCGCCCGAAATACTCGCCTATATGCGCGAGCTTGCATTTCATAAAGAAGAAAGTATCAGCATAAGATCTTATGCTGTCTATGCTCTTGGAGTTCTCGAAGATGCAGAGGCAAAGACCGGATTGATGGAAATTATTCGGGAGATCGATGCCATAGAAGATCCGGACGAAAAGACAAAATATACGAGACTGAGAATACAGGTTATGAAAGCTCTCGTTTTGCTCAAGGACGAGTCCGTAAAAAAAGAACTCATGGATATGGCACGTGACGATGATGTGCTTGCGAGAATTCGCGCCATTCGTCTTCTTGCCGATATTAAAGATCCCGATATTATTGAGCTGCTGGAGTTCAAGGCAACATATGATTCATCGATCAAAGTTCAGGCAGAAGCTAAAAAGGCTCTTGGCAGCGAGTAGTCTGCTGCTTGGGTTCTCTGTTGCGGCACAGGAATTTCCCTCCGCTGTTCTCGACAGATCCCAGGAAGCATCCCGGCAGTCTCTGCTACTTACCTATATGGGTAAGTACGGAAATTATTTTGTCTTTTACACAAAGGGCAGGGAGACTGTACTGCTGCGTTATAGACAGAACCGGTTCGATTATTCGCGCGATTCTGTTTTCATGCAGACTGGTGCAGAGTATCGCGTGGCTTTTACCTACACGGGAATTCGCAGCGAGTATCCTCCAGAGATAGAGCTGCCCATGCCTCCCGAAAAAGTGTCGCAGCCTGTGCAGCGGCCCATTCGAAAAATTCCTCCCGTGTATATGGGAGAATATATTTCCCATTTCAGCGCCGTATTAGAAACCATTCGCTATTGAAGGTGCGACTGCATCCATTGTTTCAGAGCAGTGTGAGAATCTTCGCGTTCATACAGCAGGTAGTAGCCGCTGCGGGCATTCTCAAAAAAAACATGTTCTGCTCCTATTTCTTCTGAAATTCGCTCCAGGCCAGTTTTCCACGCAGAGGCAGCAAGAATGAGTTTGTATCGGGGTGCCATGGTTGATTTCCAGAATTCGCTTTGAATTTCTTCCGCAGTTTGTACCAGCAGAACAGCACCGGTAAAGCTGCTCAGGTTTACCTTTTTGTTCTGAATTTCGCGAAGCGAATAAGATGGAATAATGGCGAAAGAATTGTTTTCTTTTAATCTATAAAAATTGTATTCAAGACCTTTGTCAAATGGGAGTCTTTTCCATACTGGCGATGTATCATTGTGGCGACGAAACAACGTATCCTGTCGTTGATTCCAGAGGTAGTCGTTCTGGCGACCCTGCAAACTAACGACAGAATATTCCCGCGAAAGATCAAGGGCCGCAGACCGCTGCATGGGTGTCTGGTAAAGGGACGGAAAAAGTGTAATGGCGGCTTTGCTCTCTGGCAAAAAAATCAGGCCTTCCTTCGTTTCCCTTGCATCTGCCGTTAATCCCGTGAGCTCCAGAAAGCGACCGTTGTTTTGCGGTTCTATCCAGGGGTTAGAGATTGCTGCCGAAACTGCCAGAAGAAAGAGGGCCATGCGCATGCAGCCTGTTTGCGCGCTTCCGGTATTATGTCACTTAAATTTCTATGCACTCAACTTGCGTAGCAAGACTGCGCTTCGCGCGGGATAGTTCCGCCGGCATCTGAAATTTTTTAGCCGGAGCGGCTACCGCTCCAATGCACTGCGTTCAAGGCTTTAGTTCAATTGCTGTAAATTTTTTGCGAGATGTCTCGGTTAAGCGGTCATTTCAGTTCAGCCAAGACCAGCAGAGCTAAGCGTTACATAGGTGAGCCACGAGAGTAGCCATGCCAGTGCAGTCATGTAGAAGAAAAGAGCAAAGGCATAGCGCAGCGATCCAGTTTCCTGGCGAACAGTTACAAGCGTGGCCATGCACTGGGCCGAAAGGGCAAAAAACACGATCAGAGCCATGGCCGATGCCGGGCTGTGGCTTTTTTCCGCAGCCAGTTTTCCAGACAGGGAAGAAAATTCATCGGCGGTTGCCTCGGATTCATACAGAATGCCGAGAGTGGATACGAGCAGTTCGCGGGCAGGAAACGCCGCTACAATTCCTATTGTCGTTTTCCAATCAAAATTCATTGGGGAAAATAGGGGCTGAACAAATTTTCCTGCCTGACCCAGATAGCTTTGCTCAAGCTGGTACGCCGCCGTCGCATTTTGGGCTCGCGGGAAATAACTCAGCGCCCAGATTATAATAGAAAAGATAAAAATAATTGTACCGGCCCGTTTTAGAAAATCCCATCCGGCTTCTGCCATTCTATCGTACACGGAGCTGAGGGTTGGAATTCTGTATTCTGGCATTTCCAGTAGAAATGGAGTTGGCGATGGTTGCAGGAATTTTTTTCCGATAATCCATGCAACAGGCAGTGTGAGCAGAGCTCCCAGCGAATTCATCAGCAGAAAGGTAAGGGCCGCTGCCGCATTGCCATACACGGGTTGAATAAACGCAGAGATAAAGAGCATGTATACGGGAAGGCGCGAGGCGCAGGATACCAGCGGAACCGTGAGAATGGTTGCGATTCTTGCCGTGCGGTTTGGTATGGTGCGCGCAGCCATGATTCCCGGAATAGAGCAGGCAAAGCCGGACAGCATGGGGACAAATGATTTTCCGCTGAGTCCGCTCCATGAGACAAATTTATCGGTGAGATAAGATGCGCGGGAAAGATAGCCCGATTCTTCGAGAACGGCAATAAACGCGAATAGAATAATAATTTGCGGCAGGAAAACGAGAACAGAACCCGCTCCACCAATAATGCCATCGACGACGAGATCGTGAAACATGGGCAACCGCGAGAGAAGGGCAGAAGCCCCCTGCTGCAGCAAGGCAATGCCAGATTCAATGATTCCCATCAGGGGAGTAGACCATGTATAAATGGCTTCAAAAAGGACAGTAAAAACCCCAAAAAAAATAACCGGACCTAAAATTCTGCTCATGAGAATTTTATCCATTTTCGATGTAAGCGTTTTTTTATTTGGTTTGTCCAATGTAACGGATTGTTCAACGATGGAATCTATCCATGCGTAACGCCTGCGCACCGATTCTGCATATCCGTTCTGCGATGCTTTTTGAGCGGCAATTTTTTCCAGAGCGGAAAGTACTTCCTCTCCTTTCTCTGGATATAAAAGGCCGGCATGGTTGTGCCACAGTTCCAGAATTTCTTTTTTGGTTTGCGGCTCTCCGGACAGGAGCATGAATATCTCGGCGGGGTGCATGGTAGTGCCTGTGGCCTGCAAAGTATCCTGTGCCTTTGCAATAGCAGCAGCATCTTCTTTGCCGTAAAAATCGGGAGCGCTGCTTTGTTTTTTTTCCTGCTTTGCTGCATTTACAATGGCTGTAAAAATCTGTTCGCGGACTTTCGGAGGCCTGCCGGCAGAGTCGATAAAAGAAATTCCCGAAAGCCCAGAGAGTTTTTGTAAATCGATCTGTTTTCCGTTGGCACGGGCTTCACGTGTTTTTGTGAGCACGGCTATGACCGCCTTTCCTGATTCTGCTACCTGCGTTAACAGATAGAGATTTCTGGAAAGAGCCAGAGAATCTGTCACAAACAGAATCACATCCGCAGAGACTCCCGTTCGGCCTGTGAGAAAATCGCTGGTGACCATTTCTTCGGCAGAAACAGCGCTTAAGGAATACGTTCCTGGCAGGTCATAAAAGGATAAGGAATTGTCGTTCCATTGTGCATGGCCGATTTTTTTTTCTACGGTGATGCCGGGATAATTGGCCACTCGCTCGCGCGAACCACTGAGCATGTTAAAAAGAGAAGTTTTTCCCGCGTTGGGATTGCCCGTAAGTGCAACGGTAATGTTCATGCCTGTTGTCCGGTTTGAATAAGGATATTTTCAGAATCACTTTTGCGAAGGGAAACAGAATAATCGAGAATGCGCACTTCCATGGGATCGCCTAAGGGAGCAAAGCCCGTGACGGTAATTTTTTCTCCCTGTACAAAACCCATTTCCAGAATGCGCATGTCGTGCAGGTTCTCTGTTTTTACGGATCGAATGGTTCCCGTTTCACCTAGTTTCATGTCGGACAGTTTTACTTGCATTTTTTACCTCACAGGAACTGCATTTTGCGGCCGGTTTGGCTGCAAATAAGAAAGGGACGGAAAGAACAGACAGGCCAATGACGGCAAAGGTTAACAAGGCATCCATGGAAAGAAAATATTCAATCGCACCATTTTTGGCCAAAATAAATGAGAATGATTATCAGTAAATCAAAAAAACAGTTTTTAAGCGGTATTAACAGGTATGGAAAGATTATCTTGGAAGCGAAACATTACTCAATTGATGGGGCGGGTAGCCAAGGCTCCTGAACCCGAAGTAGAATCGGGCCGGTTGTATGCCTATGCAATGCTGCTGGTTTCCTGGGGAGAAAGAACAGAGAAGATCCGAATCGATCTTACAGAAGAGCAGGCGTTGCTGCACAGGCAGCTCCGGGCGGGCAGTATTGTTCTCGTTAAGGCGACTCTGTTCACGACGGAAGGTTGCCTGCGGCTGAGAGCCATTTCTCTGCTCGTATTACCCCCGCAGGAAACTGGTTTTCCGCAGGAGTCGTAATCGGCAGGCGGGTTTGTGGAGTATCTTGTTCGGGCACACCCCAAGTCTTCGTGCAGAAAAGTGGAACTGCGCGATGGAATGTACCATGTGTGGATTCATTCTGCTCCTGAGAGGGGAAACGCCAACGACGAAATTCTTTCCGTGTTTGCAGGGTATCTCGGCGTAGCCCGTTCCAGACTGCGGCTGGTATCCGGCGCGAAGGGGCGCAGTAAAAAAATACTGCTTCAAGACTGACAGTTTAGTTAGTTTCCGTTAATTTGTCAACCATGTCAAAGTAGCGATCCATTTCTCCACGGCGAGAAGACCAGCCTTTGATGTGCACGCCAATCAAAATATTCTTTTCGAGATCCAAGCCGGTATATGTAATTTCTGTGAATACGGTAATAGGCTGCTGTAGTTTAAAAACAATATCAAACGAAAAGCCTTTCTGGTGGATCAGAAATTTTTTGAGCTCCTGGTCGTCAATTTTCAGCCGCATGCCGCCGCGCGATATATTGGATATGTGCTGTCGCTTGTTGATGAGCATGGTATTGGAATCACGGATTCTGTCTACCATTTCAAACGCCATGCTTTTAATATCGATGGCTTTATCCACCGTGAAGGGCGTCGATTTGGACAGCAACTGGATATAGCCTAATTGAACGGGAACGCCATCGTGCCCAATATACGTAATTGGCACAATCAGTTCCGAGACAATTTTTCGATTGCGATAGTGATCCATTATTTTGACGATATCCGTGCTCAGGTGGGCTTTGTAATCGACAAACAAATTCTCTCCCGGATGGCTGTAGGCAGACTGCTCCTGCGTGTTTTCTATAAACAGCATTTTGCCCGATTTGCGCACGAGTTCGAGTTTTTCGTCTTTCTGGTCAAATACCTGTACTTTTACTTCGTCGGCCTCTTTTTCCATCTGGTGCTGAAACTGGCTGAAATGCACCTTTACGGAAGTTGGTATATTAAAAAGAGAGGCATTAATGACATTGCGCGCAGCGCGAATATTATTGATTACGGCTACGCCGTCTTCTATGATGGCGCGCGGGTGCTTGCGCTCTTCTATGGCAATCTGAACGAGATTGGCCTGCAGTCGATAGCGCCCGCTCGTGAGATCATCTACGAGAGTACAGACAATTTCCATGTATTTTTTATAGATTTTATAGATAATTGGGATTTCATCTGGAATGGCTTCCGTGGTGACAATGAGCTGGTTATTGGAATCAAGTTTTTCTACCCGCACGGGAGTAGGGGCAGTGAGCCCCTTCAGATAGAAATCTTTTCCTACAACGTATTTCTGAAGCATGTCTTTAATTTTTTCAGAATCCTGTATCGTCTGAAAAGAGCGGGTTTGTCTTTCGTGAAAAGCGGACATGTGTTATTATCGGCCATTGGGGTCACCATGAAAAGCAGATAATCAGGAAAGAGTAAAAAAGGTTGACGCGTCCCTTCGCGTTCTGTTTCGTTTATCGGGGCACCTCATGATCAGAAAAAGTATAAACCTTTTGCGCGAATTTTCAGCCTTCCTGTTATCGGGAACCGTTATTGCTCTTGTATGGGCTAATCTGGACTACCATTCCTACCACGAGTTTATTGACAAGCCAATTGCTTTTCTGAATTTTCTGGGACACCATGCGGGAGAACCGCTGCCGCTCACATTCCATTTCATAGTCAACGACATGTTTATGGTTCTCTTTTTTGGAATAGCCATGAAAGAGGTTTCCGAGAGTTTTTTGCCGCGCGGTGCGCTTTCTTCGATCTCTAAAGCTTCCATGCCTGCCATCGCGACCATGGGAGGTGTAATTGGGCCCATTGCGTTCTTTTTTGCTTTTCTATACCTAACCAATTATTCTGGCGAGAGCATGCACGATGCTTGGGCTATTCCCACCGCTACAGACATTGCCTATTCATGGTTGTTTGCAGGTATTGTATTTGGAAGAAAACACCCCGCCGTGCTGTTTCTTCTCGTTCTGGCCGTTCTCGACGACCTCGTCGGAATGATCATCATCGCCGTTTTTTATTCTGGCCAAATCCAGACAGAGTATCTGCTTCTGGTTCTTGCCGCTCTTCTCATTGCAGAAATTTTCCGCAGAATGCGCGTGAGAACTTTCTGGTTTTATCTACTGCTACCCGGAATTCTCTCCTGGTATGGGCTCTTAAAGGCGGGCGTGCATCCGTCTTTAGCTCTTGTTCCTATCATGCCTTTTATGCCGCACAGTGCGCGCGACACGGGTATGTTTGCCAACGACGACAGGCACGACACCATGAACGAGTACGAGCATTTCTTTAAGCCCGTGGTAGACATTGGCCTGTTCTTTTTTGGTTTGGCCAATGCGGGTGTTCAGCTTTCGGCACAGTCCTTTCTGGGCGCGCCAACGTGGGCCATTTTCCTTTCTCTGTTTTTCGGAAAAACCATAGGCATTTTCCTGTTTGGATACGGTTCCATGCTGCTGGGTCTTAAATTGCCAGAACGCATGCATCTTAAGGACCTTCTCGTCATGGGAATGGTGGCCGGAATTGGTTTTACCGTCGCGCTGTTTGTCACCACCGTGGCAAGCGAGGCGCATCCGCACTGGAACGAGGCTGGAATTACGGGTATGCTGAAGCTCGGTGCATTGCTCAGCTTTTTCTCTGGCGTTGGCGCCTGGGTTTTATCCCGTATCCTCAAAACTCATAAAATAAACGGATAATATGGCTCTCAAATGTTTAATTCCGGCAGCGGGCAAGGGAACGCGCATGCGGCCATTGTCGCACTCGCTTCCCAAGGCTATGCTTCCGGTGGCGGGCAAACCTACCGTCTTCCACATCATTGACAAGGTTGCCCGGGCCGGAGTAAAAGACTTTGTCATCATTACCGGATATCTGCGGGAGCTCATGGAAGCAGAAATTCTTGCTGCCTACCCACATCTCCATATTTCTTTTGTGCCCCAGATAGAGCAAAAGGGCCTTGGCCATGCCATGCTTCTCGCTCGCGAACATTTTGCTGACGATGACACATTGCTCGTCGTGTACGGCGACACTCTTTTTGAAGCAGATTTATCTGTCATCATTAGGTCTACCCGCGCCATGATTGGCGTTTTTGAAGTAGAAGATCCGCGTCGGTTTGGCATTATCGAGTTAGACAGCAAGGGTGATACCATTGTCAATTTTATTGAAAAACCAGACAAGCCCGTGACCAATCTGGCCATGCCGGGAGTAAATTATTTTCCCAAAGCGGGCGATCTTTTTAAGGCACTGCAAAAAGTTGTTAGTGATAATATTCAATCTAAAGGCGAATACCAGGCAACCGACGCCTACCAGATCATGCTCCGCGATTTTAAGCTGCCCATGGGCTATTTTCTCATTGATTCATGGGACGACGCAGGTACTCTCGAAGCCATGTTAGAGACCAATCGCCAGATTCTGGAGCGCGAGGGCGGAGCGATTCTCACGACGGAAATTGAAGGCAGTGAAATTATTGAACCCGTGTATATTGCCCAGGGCGTCGTGATACGCAACAGTAAGGTGGGGCCGGACGTGTCTATTGCTCCCGGCTGCACCCTGGAAAATGTGGAAATTACAAACAGCATCATAGACATTGAAACACATTTAAAAAATGTGCGCACGCATGGAAGTCTTATAGGGCGGTATTCCGATATTTTCCAGTTAGAGGGCAGGCTCATTATTGGGGATCACTGTCTCATCGACGGAAAAAATGGGTGAGGCTCGTAAATCCCGTCTATGGAATAATACAGGGAGACAGAGCCTGGTAAGCCGCTGTGGCGAAACCCTCCCAGTTGTTTAAAAAACGCTGCATTCTTTTCTAAAACCTGCGGCGTAAATTTTCTGGCCAGTGTCCAGTGTGGAATAAATTCATCGCGAATTTCTGGTCGAATATCTTCAGGAAGCTCTGCCATGTGCGCAGACAAATTTTTATAGTAGTGCTGTACCTGCACGGAAATCTCCTTAAAATACAGAACCTGCGGTTTCAGAAAAAAGTGAAACCCTTCAATCTGCGAAGTGAAATCCCCGGGCAGGGGTGGCACAATTTTGTTTATGTCTTCATGGATTCGCAACATTTTGTCTCTGTCGGCCTGTGCCCAAAAGAACAAAGTGAGATGCAGTTTATACCAGGGAGTAAACCGCAGAGGGGGCTTTTCCTTGCCTTTTAAAAAGGCATGCCAGACCGGGATGAGTCCGGAAGGCGGCGAGAGAGCCAGAAACACTTTTCCTGTGGGTAGCTGCATGTTCATAATGGTATATACCTCATCCCTCCGCGTGTTACGGAAGATTCTGCTATGGCGCGCGTGATGGAATGTTTAGCTTTTAGAATGGATTCTATGGGGGAAGAGCCCGTTGCAATGCCCGCTGCAATGGCAGAGGCAAAGATGCAGCCCGTGCCGTGTACGTTGTAAGGGTGCCGTTTTGCAGAAAGCTGGAAATGGAGACCCGGCGAAAATACAAAATCGACGGGATCGGCATTGTTCCAGTGCCCCCCTTTAATAACAATGACTCCGTTTGTCCAAGCACGCAATTTTGCAGCCGCTTTGTGGATATCGTTTTCGTCGCTTATGGAAATCCCCGTAAGAGTTTCTGTTTCGGGAATATTGGGCGTGATAACCGTGGCGAGTGGAAACAGCAGGGAAGTGTAATCGCGAAGGAGAGAATCTTCTGAAAGCTGCGTACCATCGGAGGCTTTCAATACGGGATCGACGACGAGTGGCACGGGATGCTGTCGCAGCCATTCTGCAACGATGTGTGCCGTTTTGCTGGAAGCAAGCATGCCGGTTTTGGCTGCGCGGGGGGAAAAGTCGTCCGTGAGAGTGCTGAGCTGTCGTTGTACCTGTTCTGGTGGCACAGGAAAAACGGAATGGACGCCAGTGGAATTCTGGGCTGTGATGGCAGTGGCAACAGAAAGGCCGTATACGCCGTGCGCATGGAATGTGCGGAGATCTGCCTGAAGGCCAGCTCCCCCAGTGTTATCGGAACCGGCTATCGTCAGCGCAACCATGCCTGAAACTCTTGAGCCATGCCCCATGGCGGCAAGCTTTTTCGCTTTTACAGGAAAAAAAGAACAAACTTTGGCCCGGTTGGCCGAAAATGTTGTATGGACCTTTCAATCAGAGTGTGGAATCGGGATGGAGAATATGTGGCGAGCTGCCCCGAGCTCGATGTTTTTACGTATGGCGATTCCCGGGACAGAGCCACAAGGCGATTAAAAAAGGTCATTTTGTTTTATGCGGAAACGGCAAGCCAGCTTGGGTATAAAATAGATAAAGCGGAGATACTGCAAAGCCTTCGCATGACTGGCACAGAAATCAGTAAAGAAACTTTTATTAATTAAGCAGCCTCTGAACGCGAAGAGAGCCGCAGGCAAAACGTCCTTTCGGACTTTTTCCGGAGCTAATGTGCATTTTTTTGGCCAAAAGGCTGTAAGCTCATTATATTGTCCGGAGCTCAGGAATTTCCTGTGCATTACAGGGCCGCTTTAGGGCAGGCCGGAGGCGTTTGTGGAACTGGAACAACTACCCGAGATTCAAAAAATTATACACATTGGAAAAGCGAACGGCGAAATCACCTATGATGAAATAAACGACATTCTGCCTGAAAAATTAACAAATTCAGATAAAATTGACGATGTATTTATTCTCTTAAATCAGTATGGAATAGAAATTGTAGAAGAGTACGACCGCAAGGTTGTCTCCACTGTAGAAGAAAACCAGCAGAAAGTCAACAAATCGATTGCCATTATTGGCGAGCAGAAAGTTTCCAAAGCACTCCTGAAAGACTTGAAAGACCAGGGTTATGATGTCAGCATGGGAGACAAAAAATCTCTTACGGTTCAGGATATCGCCGTTCAGTTGTTAGAGCAGGGCTACGAACTTGATAAGCTTACGAGCCTTCTCAAAAAGCCGGAGTACAAAACCGCTGCTGCCAAGAAAAAGAAAACCGAAAAGGCACCCGCAGGCTCTTCTGCGGCAGACGATCCCATTCGCCTGTATCTAAAAGACATTGGAAAAATTTCTCTGATCTCTGGAGACAAAGAGGTAGAGCTTGCCAAGCGCATTGAAGCGGGCGAGAAAATTATTGAAGAAGCCGTTCTGAGATCTTCTCTGCTGCGCACCAGTTTTACCAAATTGCGCGACAAAATAGAAAAGAGCCAGATAAAGATTACCGAAATCTGCCGCGCCAGTAAAACGTATTATATCTCTTCGAGTGAGCAGGAAGAACTCAAAAAAACATACCTGCGAGAAATTCAGCCGGTCATTGAATACGATAAGCAAATCACGGATCTAAAATCCCGCTTAAAGCGTTATACCCATAAAAGCCGAAAGCACCAGGAAATCTGGGCAGAGATTCTGAAGCTCGAGGATCTTGCTTCCCGCCACATGCTCGTGATTGGGGTTTCTCAAAAAGAGCAGATAAAGCATGTCAATAAAATTAAGAGTATGGTATTCCGCATTAAAGAGATCAAGCGCCATTTCCTGAAACTGAAAGAGCGTTACGGCCACGATGTTAAGGGTATCAAGGCCTTTAATCGCTACATTGAGCGGAACGAAGAATTAGATCTCGTAGAGCGCGAAATGGGTTGCTCCATTGAAGATGTAAAAGATATTATTAAAGACATTCGCAATAACGAAAGAAAGCTGCGCCGCATGGAGCAGGAAGCCGGATCTCCCACTCTGATTATACTCTCGTGGGGCGAGAAAATTTCCCGTGGCCAGCGTGAAATTGAGACGGCTAAAAAAGAACTCATCAACGCCAACTTACGCTTGGTCGTTTCCATAGCCAAGCGTTTTGCCAATCGTGGGATGCAGTTCTTTGACCTTATCCAAGAAGGAAATATTGGCCTTATGCGTGCCGTGGAAAAATTTGAATACCGCAAGGGTTACAAGTTTTCCACCTACGCAACGTGGTGGATTCGCCAGGCGATTACGCGCGCCATATCCGAGCAGGCCCGCACCATTCGCATTCCTTCCCACATGATTGAGCAGATCAACAAGGTGAACCGCGAGATCCGCATCTTTTTGCAGGAAACCGGTTCCGAGCCTTCAGACGATGAAATAGCAGAACGCCTTGGCTGGCCCGTCCAGAAAGTTAAACAGGTCAAAAATGTCGCAAAAGATCCCGTTTCTTTAGAGACTCCCGTTGGCGAGGATGAAGATTCCGAGCTGGGAGACTTTGTAGAGGACAAAAAGGCAGAGAGTCCTATTCAGGCTACCGCTCAGTCTATTTTGTCCGAGCAGATTGCCCAGGTTTTGGCAACGCTGCCCGCCCGCGAGCAGAAAGTGATCCGCATGCGCTTTGGTTTGGACGATGGTTACACCCATACTCTCGAAGAAGTAGGCTATGTCTTTAAGGTGACCCGCGAGCGCATTCGCCAGATTGAATCTAAGGCATTGCGTCGCCTTCGCGCTCCTACGAGGATGCGCAAGCTGAAAGATTTTCTCGATCAGAGTTGATAGGGGCTCATTTGTCAGCCGGGGCAAATGGCCGCCCGGGGCGAACCCCCCCGCTTCGCGAGCCCTTGTACCGAGCGGTTCGCTATGCGGGCAAGTTAGCCCGAGTGGATTGTTCAGGAGCTCTTAACCCCCGCCGGGGCGCCGTAGTCTCCCGACTAATAATAATTACAAAAAAGATACATCGCTATTTAATAAGAGCAATACGCCTAATGCAGTGAACAGACAATAGAACGGTAGCCGTTACGGCGAAAAAATAATCTTTGTCGGCGGTAAAACCAGCCTGTCACGGACAGATTTCATCCGCATTGTACCGGACAGCAGGAAAAAGAAAGTTCTCGATCATTTTTTCTCCACCTTCTGTGGCAAACGATTCAGGATGAAACTGAATTCCCTCTACGGGATATTTTTTGTGCCGCAGGCCCATGATTTCAAAAGAGCTGTCTGGCATGTCTGCCTTCGCTGTGATAATGAGATCTTGTGGTAGGCTATCTGGATCTGCGATGAGCGAATGATAGCGCATGACTTCAATACTTTGGGGCAGGCCTTCAAAGACGCCCTGCGAGTCGTGGGCGATGGGAGAGGTTTTGCCGTGCATGGGTTCCCGCGCTCTCACAATTTTTCCGCCAAAGAAATGCGCCATTCCCTGCATGCCCAGGCAGACTCCCAAAACGGGCGTCGTTTGGCCAGTCACGGTGAGGATTTCTCCGCACACGCCAAAGTACTCTTTTTTTTGCGGCTCGCCCGGACCGGGTGAAATGATGATTTTCTGGTAACCGCGCTGTTCTATTTCTTCGCGCGTAAGTTCATCGTTGCGGATTACATCGAGAGAAAAGTCTTTTGTCCTGCGCTCTAGAATTTCGCCCACAATCTGGTACAGGTTAAACGTAAACGAATCATAATTATCTATGATGAGCACTTTCACGGGACTTCCTCCAGAAAGGGTGCAACCGCGCGCGTGACGGCTGCCATTTTGTTTTGAATTTCGTTGTATTCGCCCTCGGGTGTAGAATCGTAAACGACGCCACCGGAGGCTCTTGAGAACGCCGAGTTTCCGTTGATGAAAAGAGTGCGGATGGGGATGGCAAACGTGCTGTCACCATTTACGCCAAAGTGACCAATGGCCCCACCATAAGGACCGCGCGGTGATTTTTCAATGCGCTCAATAATTTTCATGGATTCTATTTTGGGTGCTCCCGAAAGGGTGCCAGCTGGAAAAGAAGAAAGAACGCCATCAAACATATCAAAGCGGGGATCGATAATGCCGACCACTTCGCTGGAAATGTGCTGCACATGTGAAAACTTTTTGAGATCAAATGCGCGGCGCACTTTTACCGTTCCGAACCGCGCAATGCGTCCTATGTCGTTTCTGTGGAGATCAATGAGCATATTGTGTTCTGCAATTTCTTTGGGATCATTGAGGAGTTTTCTTGCCAGAGCGAGATCCTCTGGGTGCGTTTCTCCTCTGTGTATGGTTCCGGCAAGCGGATAGGTTTCCATCTCTCCGGATCGCAGTCGAAACAGCAGCTCCGGCGACGCGCCTAAAATGACGCGTTTGCCGGATTTTACATAGTACATGTGTGGCGACGGATTCACTTTTCTGAGATTCTGGTAAAGCGCGAGTGGATTGCCTTGGATTTCGTAATTGCGCGTAAAACCAATCTGGCACTGGAACGTGTTCCCGGAAAGAATTTCTTCCAGGGCTTCCGAAACCATGCTATGGTGTTCTTCCCGATTGCGCGAATCACCCAGATAGCGCACGGTCACAGTGGGTTCCGCAGGCATTGGCTCGGCAAGCAGAGCCTGTATATCGCTGAGCCTGTTTCTGTCGTAATAGAAATAGGTTTTGTCCCCTGTCATTTTATCGTATATAATACCGTCATCGTAAAACCCAAATTCAAAGGCCGGAAAATCAGGGTGCCAGGACAGATGCAGAGCGTTTTCAAAATAGTTAGATGCATCGTAACCGAGATAGCCTACCAGCCCCCCCGCATAATGGCGGGACAAAACGTCCTGTGGAATGTATTCGCGCAGAGAGAGGTACGGATTGGTGGTGGGAATTTCTTTGTCGTCCAGATACAGTTTGTTCTGCTTGGCACTGAAAATATGGCGGGGTGCAAAACCTGTTACCGAGTAACGCGAGTCGTAGGTTTCATCGCCAAGCGATTCTAAAAGAAAGGCTGTATCGTATTTAGCCTCGATGCGCCTGAACAGTTCTGGAAAGCTTTCCTGGAAAGAAAGTGCCTGGTACTGTGGTTTGCGAGGCAGTTTAATTTTTCCCGTCATCGTCTGACTGGTTTTTTTCCTTTGGCCGGGTGTCAATTTAGAAAAGTGGTAGCCGGGCTAATTCATCCCTTTAGTGAAGCTAATGGCGTATCCCTTTTCTGAGATTGAACAAAAATGGCAAAGGCTCTGGGATGAGCAAAAGGTTTTCATAACTCCCAAAGATACATCAAAACCCAAATACTATGTGTTAGACATGTTTCCGTATCCATCGGGTGCAGGTTTGCACGTAGGCCATCCGGAAGGTTATACAGCCACCGACATTATGGCCCGCTACAAGCGCATGAGGGGTTTTCACGTTCTGCATCCAATGGGCTGGGATGCGTTTGGCCTCCCTGCTGAACGGTACGCCATGCAGACGGGGATCCATCCAGCCAAAACGACGGCGGAGAATATTGACAATTTTCGGCGCCAGCTCAAGGCAATTGGTTTTTCGTACGACTGGGAACGAGAGATCAACACGACAACGCCCGATTATTACAAACATACCCAGTGGATTTTTCTCAAAATTTTTAACTCATGGTACGATGAGGAACGGAACCGCGCCAGACCCATAGAAGAGCTGAGCGTGCCATCCGAACTCAATGAATCCGAGAAACGGGAATACATAGATTCTAAGCGTCTTGCTTACATTGCAGAAATTCCGGTAAACTGGTGCGCGGAGCTTGGGACCGTTCTTGCCAACGAGGAAGTAGATGAATGGACTTCCAAAGGATACACAGTGGAACGCCGCCCCATGCGCCAGTGGATGCTCCGCATCACGGCCTACGCAGAGCGACTCCTCGAAGATCTCAAACTGGTAGACTGGCCCACTGGAACCCTGGAGCTGCAAAAAAATTGGATCGGCAAATCGGCTGGTGCTCTCATCTATTTTAATGAAACTGGAACGGGAAACAGAATCACGGTTTTTACGACCCGGCCAGATACCCTCTATGGAGTCACTTATGTGGTTCTCGCGCCGGAGCATCCTCTTCTTGCAGAAATTGTTTCGTCGCAGCAGAAAACAGCCGTAGAAGACTACCGCCAGGCAACCGCTCTGAAGTCCGAGATGGATAGACAGCTCGAGGCAGGGCGTGGCATTAAAAGTGGAGTCTTTACGGGAGCCTATGTTGAACATCCTATCACCGGAGAAAAAATACAAGTCTGGACCAGTGATTATGTTCTGATGGGATATGGCACGGGAGCAGTTATGGCTGTACCCGCCCACGACCAGAGAGACTATGAATTTGCGAAAGAATTTTCACTGCCTGTTAAAAAGGTTGTGGCAGCCGTGGGAGAAACAGAGCCCGCAGATGCGGCCTTTACGGACGATGGCATTGCCGTGAATTCTCCGTGGATTGACGGATTGCCTTCTGATAAAGCCAGAGAGGTCATGTTGCAGCGTTTGGAAGACTCCGGTAAAGGCGCCTCTAAAATTCAATACAAACTGCGCGACTGGCTGTTTTCCAGACAGCGCTACTGGGGAGAGCCAATTCCCATCAGTTTTGCGGAAGACGGAGAAATGCTTACCGAAACGGAGCTTCCCCTGCGACTCCCGGATTCTGACAATTTTCAACCTGCTCAGACGGGAGAATCTCCTCTGGCGAATTTAAAGGAATGGGTGGAGCACCAAAAAAACGGAAAAAAATGGGTTCGCGAAACCAATACCATGCCGCAATGGGCAGGAAGCTGCTGGTATTATCTGCGCTATACCGATCCATTTAACGACAAAGAAATTATCTCAAAAGAAAATGAAAACTATTGGCTTAAAAATGGTGTAGATCTTTACGTAGGGGGGGCAGAACACGCCGTTCTACATTTGCTCTATGCCCGATTCTGGCACAAGGTATTATATGATTACGGCATTGTGAGCTATCCGGAGCCTTTCCGGAAACTGGTACACCAGGGAATTATTCTGGGCGAAGACAATGTCAAAATGTCCAAATCGCGAGGAAATGTCGTCAATCCGGATTCGGTTCTTGAAAAGTATGGTGCAGATGCATTGCGCCTGTTTGAAATGTTTTTGGGGCCGTTAGAAGCTATGAAACCCTGGTCCTCCACCGGAATCGAAGGGGTGTATCGGTTTCTGGCAAAAGTGTACCGTCGCTTTATCCCCGAAGGTGCCTGGAATGCAGCCATAGCAGAAGAGCCGCTTGAAGCCAGAAAAACGGAGATTGATTTTCTTCTGCACAGCACGATTCGCAAAGTTACGGAAGATGTGGAAAGAATGGCCTTCAATACGGCCATTGCACAGATGATGATTTTTTTAAACGAGACAGCAGCGGAAGAGCCGATAGGGCGTGACGCTGTTGAATCTTTCGTTCTTCTTCTTTCGCCGTTTGCGCCGCATCTGTCGGAGGAAATCTGGCAGGCAATGGGAAAAACGCAGACTCTTGCGTACGAGCCTTGGCCAGTCTATGATCCCGAAAAAATTATCGTGAACGATGTAACGATGGCTTTTCAGGTGAACGGAAAACTTCGAGCGACTGTAAAAGTTCCAGCCGATCTAACGGATGATGCAGTTACGCAAATTGCAGTTTCCAATCCGCAGGTTCAGAAATTCACGGAAGGAAAAACCGTTCGCAAGATAATTGTAGTGAAGAATAAAATTGTCAACATTGTCGTCGGATAAAGCTGCACTGCGCCATGTATACCGCTCGCTGTGGAAGGGTAGCGAACGGTTTACAAATTCGCAGCTGCAAGGGGTATACGGCCAGATTCAGCGGAGAAGTCCGGGAAAAAAGAAAATAAACGTCCTAGTTTATGATCCGCTTGTATCTGAACAAAAACCCTGGCCAGATAAAATTTCTGGCAAATTTGTTTTGCATTTCCCCGCAATTGCTGGACGCAATCTTTTGGCCAGATTTGGGAAGAAGCTTTTCCCACTGAGAAGAATGGACTGGATCATTGTTCCCGGTCTATTTGTTAATTCTGCCGGGTATCGCCTCGGCAGAGGCGGTGGCTTTTATGACAGAGCTCTGCGGTTTTTTCCTTTTTCGAGAACAATATTTTTGGCACGGGATTTTCAATTACGGGAAAATATTCCTGTAGAAAGCCATGATCGCAGGGTTCGCTATATCGCTCTGCGAAAGCGGTTTATGAGAACGTACTTTTGAGGGGCGGCGCTTGCGCGCGGGGAATTTTCAGCGAAATAGCTTTTCTGCCGGAACGGCCACTGCTCCTTTGGATACTGTTTATTGTCTGTTTTATAGGAGTGGTGTCGTCAGTTTTTATCTCGTCCAATAAAAAAGCCCCCTTGCGGGGGCCCGACATTCGTACAATCTATTGTTCTCTATGGTAGAGAAGAATAGATATTATTTAGCGTCAATACTGAAAGTAATGCGGCGGTTTGATCCAGATTCTGGATTTCCGCTGTCTTTCAGTCTAGTTGCTCCAACACCTTTGGTTTTCATGTTCTTTGTGTTGATACCGGCAGCGGCCATGCGTGATTTAATATAATCAGCACGTGCTTTGGAAATGCGATCATTTGCTGCTTCAGTTCCTTTAGCATCAGCATGTCCGGTAATTACAAAGGCAGAACCATCGGGAATCTTGCCCAAAGTATCAGTGATGGTTGGCTTGGCCATAACTATCCACTCGTCCACTTTTTTGGCGGAAAGAGTAGTAACTCCAAACTCAAATCCACTCACTTCTGCTTTTTTGAGAAGTTCGTTCGCAGCAGCAACATCCGCTTGGGACAGGGCACGGTCTTTTGCCCCGGCCATTGCATCCTGAGCGGTGTCAGTTGTCGCGGGTACTTCTATGTCTTTGGGGGCTGAAGAACAGCCAACAAAAGTGATAGTGGCAAAAAGAACGGCTGCTGTCGTTGTTATAGAAATTTTTTTCATTTGTTACTCCTGTGGTAAGGTATCGTCTTCGGCTGCTGCTGTGTTGTCAAGTTTTTGTGTCGTTACAGCGTTTTTCTGTTGAAATAAAGTCAGATTGCCCCGCCAGCGCAGAATCATTTTTTGATCGACAAAAGATTTGGATAAAGAATCTCCAAAAGCACCACCGCTGAATCGGATCAGCAGTTCTGTTGTTTCTCCCAGTTTTGTCTTTAGTTCATAGTCTATATAGGCAAAGCGCGATGCTTTGGAAAAAGGAAGACCTTCTTCTGCATATACTTTTTCGCCGGTCCAGTAACCCGTTTTGATGGTATGGTGCCGGTTTTCCAGAACGAGAGAGTTGAGAACGCCCTTTCCATTGTTCCATGTAGATTTGTCTTCTCTGTCTGGTTCATCGAGCGTGTACAAGGGAACGCTCTCTACCGCAATGCGCGTTACAAATGAAAAAGGCAGAGCCATGCCAAGTTGTACCGGCAAAGCAGCGCTGATATTTTCTGAAACAATTGGCTCCTGGGGATATTCTCCGCCTCCTCTGTGAAGATAAAAAATCTGTGCAGAAACGGACGAGGCTCCCGGTTTCCAGGAGGAAATGCTGCCAACATGGAAATTCTCTTTCTGATCTGGCTGGTTGGTAAGCTCCCAGTTGATATAGAGTTCCTGGTACAATTCCGGGTGTTTATTGTACAGGAGCTGGAATCCGGTTTCGGCTGGCCGCAAAAATTCATATACGTCGTACTTAATGAGCTCATGCCAAGGGTGCTCAGAACGAAAACTTCCAAAGACAAAGTCATTGTGCTTTCCTTCAAAGCGGTAAGAGACAAAGGGCTGGATCAGTTGTACCGGCCTGTCGTATTCCGTTTTTTCTGTTGCACTGCGCCCTTTGGATTCATCGAAGCGCTTTCCTCCGTGGTAATCTCCCCAGATGAGATAAGGCTCGTTAAAGGGAATAATGCCGATGGCTCCCAATTGAAGAGTGTTTTGCTGCTGTGCAAAATCTATTGTGCCCAGCAGAACATTGCCGAACAGAGTTCTTGGAGTGCGCGTGGAAAAATCAGAACCCTCCATATTTTTAACATAGCCGGTATTCTGAACGTTCAGTAACGCGCTTTGAACATCCGCAGCGGAAAGAGGCAGCAGGGCCATTAAAAAGACTGTGAATTGTATTCTCATGAAAATTCCTTAGATCTGCATGACAAACTGCAAATAGGTAAAGTCGTTAAAGTTTGTCTGGATTCCCGTGTAAGAGCCCGGCGCATAGTAATACTTGAGCGATCCTTCGCCTTCGTGTTTGAATTTGTCCTCTGATCCCGCCGTGTAGTGTACCGCATAGCGCGCAGCCGGAACAAACCCTTTATAGAGAATGGCTGCCTCGAGTCGACCAAACGTACTTCCTTCGAGACCTATAGGTGCCATTGTGGTTGTGACGATGCTGGCATTGGTATAGAACCAGGATGTATGGCGAACTCTCCAGAAAAGTTCTGTATAATTAGACCAGTCTTCTGTTTTGTAGGCTTCAGTATTCATATTATAGAATAAAGATGTAACTCCAAGTTCCCCAAAACCAGCTTCGTATTTTGCCTGCACGGTTATCGGAATGCCATGCTGAAAGTCTCCCTGCGCATAGCCGAGCGTAAAGCCTTTGGCAAAAAATTCTAGGCGGGCGCCGGGACCGGTCGGAAAGCGCGGTGCAACGGTTTCCGGTTCTTTCTGCAGTTCATCATCGATAAGGCCTTCGGACTCAGCGGAAATATGATTGGTGAGTAACAGGGTAGACGGATTAAAACGGTGCGACGCGGCGCCTAATACCCAGGCTCTAAACCAGGGGACAAAAAGACTCTCTTTGGCAAAACCGACATTGGACAGCGAGATATTGTCTTCCTGCACATACTCATAGGTTTTTTCGGGATTGTGGGTGTCCATGCGTCCAAAGACTTCTGCAAAAAACAGGCGTCCGTCTTCGCTGCGCCAGGCAATGCTGCCAAATGCATGCGGCAGAGAGAAGGTGTTGGTGTGGGCTGCATACTGGCCCTGTGCGCTGAGTTCGCTGCTCCAGCCCGTTTGCGGTATTGCCAAGTTGTCTCTATTGCGATCCTGTCTGCTGTAGGGCGATATTCCCTCATAAGTAAGGGATTCTGGTTCGCGGTTGATTTTTCCAAAGTCACTAGCCTGAAGGTTTGTCCATTGCGCTATTACAAGCGCGAAAATTATTTTGCCGTAAAATTTCATTCTGTTTCCTTTTTATCTCTGCCGAGCATTTTCATGGAGATACCAGCTAAGGCGGTGCTCCACGAGCGGGGCAGGCGGGCCGCCACGGCGGTGCTCAGAAGATTACGAAAACCGGGAACAAAGACAGGGCGTCGACCCAGTTTTTTCAAAGATTGCTCTGCAATTTTGTCCGGATGGTCTGCAAGAATTTGTCGCATTCCGGCTCTTTCAAAAAATCTGGTTTTAACGGGTCCGGGCGAAACCGTTAAAACGTCAATGCTTCCCTTCCATTCATATCCAAGAGCTTGTCCGAGCGAAAGAATACCCGCTTTGGCAGCGCCATAACTGGCCATATAGGGAGTTGGCTGGTAGGCTACAATCGAAGCTATATTGATAATCCCCCCTTTTCTATTGTTCTTAATAACCGACAAAGCAAATGCATGAGAAAGCAGAGCCGGAGCGAGAAGGTTTACACGAAAAAGATCTGAGTGTTCCGCAGGATTGTTAGAAAGATATGGGCCAGACAAACCAAAGCCGGCATTGTTGATTAATAGTCCGCATTCCCTTTCCTGAAAAATTGTACTGAATTGAATAGTCTCTTTTTCGTTAGCCAGTTCAAACGAAAAAATCTCTGGCATAAATTCGGTTTTCTCAGCAATTGTCTTTTGCACCGTAGCGAGGCGTTGTTTATTCCGGCCCGTGAGTACAAGGCGCAGCCCGCGCATGGCAAGGCTGTGGCCAAAGGACTCCCCAATTCCAGAAGAAGCACCCGTGACGACGGCGCAGGGACCGTATTTCTGTAAAAAATCCATTTGCCCGTCTGGTATCCGTGTTTGCGGCGTCAATGGTCTATCGGTAAAGAGGGGAGATAGATAAAGAATCTGGACCCCTTTCCTTCTGTGCTTTCGAGGGAAAGAAATCCCCCATGTTTTTGCACTATTCCCTGGACAATCCCCAGACCAAGTCCAGTGCCTTCGCCCGGTGCTTTTGTCGTAAAAAACGGATCGAATATTTTTCTCTGGAGAGCAGCCGGAATGCCGGGCCCTGTATCGGAAATGGTAATGCGCACAAAGGGCGTTGAATTTTTGGCGTCCGCCGTTTCCCGGTTTCCCATTTCCTTGCTGCAGATTTCTCCAGCGCTGGGAACCGGCTGCTGGATGAATACGTCGTTCGTAGAAATTTCTATTAGACCATTTCCGTTCATGGCCTGAACAGCGTTTACGAACAGATTGGTCCAAACCTGGTTGAGCTCTCCCGGCCAAGCACGCAAATGCTTTTGGGCGAGATAGTTTGTTTTTATTTCAATTCCAGTTTTGAACTGGTTCTGCAGAATCACCAGCGTGTTTTCAATGCCTTCTTCCACAGAAATTTCTTTAGTTTCTGCTTCATCTGCATGGGAATACTGTTTTAAGGAGCGCACAATTCGTGTTACACTTCTGATTGAGCTGTGAATGTTGCGGAGAGTTTGAGACAAACTAAAAAGTCTTCCAGTCAGTTCAATCTCTTCCGGAGAAATTGACAATAAATGTTCCGGCTGCGAATCGAGATCCAGATCAATGGCAAGCCCGGTTAGAATGGTGATGGTTTTGGGATGGCTGATTCCCTGCTCAGTAAAAAATAACTTGAGGGTTTTACTCAACTGAAAACGTTCACCGGAAGATATAATCCTTCGGTCAGGTGGAAAAAGGGCTTTGCGGAAAATTGAAAGAGAATCTTCTGAGTAACCCGAACGTTCTAACAGCGTTGTTAATAAAGCGGGAAGAATCTCTTCCATTTTATCAATGCCGCTGGAAATAACGGCAGAAGGAGTATTGATCTCGTGGGCTATGCCGGCAGCAAGTGTTCCCAGTGAGGCCAGTTTTTCATTCTGCACAAGGGATGCCTGTGCAGATTCCAGCTCGCGCGTGCGCTCGGCAACTTTGCGCTCTAAGCCGACATTCAGTTTTTCGAGGCGCTCGTACAAGCTGGCGTTGGCCACAGCGGTAACCAGAGATGAACGAATATCCTTCCATTCGCCCAGTTCCAGATGGCGCGTTCCGGATGGCAGGCGTATGGAGACAAATCCCATGAGGGCTCCGTTGAGAGAAATGGGAAGAATAATGTCGCAGGATAATATGCTGCACAACTGGCTTTGTTCAGGGGCTTTTCCCAAATGGAGGCCGTGGCAAAAGAGAACTTCTTCGCGGTCAGATAACCAGAGCATGGTATCGTCATAGACAAAAAAAGAATGCGGAGAAGAACCGGCAATCACGGAAAATCGACCCTGTTCATCGTGCCATTTATAGAATTCAAAATGATATCCGGAAAACTGTTCGCGCAATAGAATGGCGGCTCTCTCAAATACTTCGTAAGCAATAACGAGAGATGTTATTTCTCTTTGAAAATAGCGCAAAAAATCTTCTGTATTGTTCATGTTAACTGTTTTAACTTTTCTATAGCTTCCTGTGGAGAACCGGTAAAAAAGGAAAGCAGGGAGGAGTTGAACAAATCCAGCGCATTTGGCTCAGAAATAGATTCCAGTTTTTCCAGCTTCTCCAACAATTCCTGCTTTCGCGGCTGCAGAGATTGTTCTAACGTGTCGTAGAATTTTTTGAGTTTGGGATCCGAAGGCGCAAGGGAAGAGAGAAGAGACAAAGCCTGTTCAAAATTTCCCGTCTCTATCTGAAGCGCTGCATACAGTCTCTGTATGGAAATGTCATTAGATCGCCTTGAAATCAGTTTGCGCACAGTGCTCAGGGCAAGCTCTGAGTTGCCCATTTCGTGGTACAAAAATGCAAGCGCGGAAAGGGCGGGATAACTCGTTGGGTCGAGAGTGAGAACATTGTTAACATAATGTAATGATTTGCCGTAGTTCTTTAGTTTGCCTTCGGTGTACCCAAGCAGAAGCAAACCGGAAGTAAATGCTGCATCGAGTGCTATGGCTTTTTCAAGATAAACACGCGCGTCTTCAAAACGTTCCTGCCGAAAATATTCTGTGCCGATATTAAAATGGGCCCGTTTGTCTTCCCGCGTAACGAGAGCGCGCTGGTAGCAGAAAATTGCCTTGTCGCTTTTTCCTTCGCGGGAATATACGGCTCCCGCATTTAACCATGAATCAAAAAAGTGTATGTCAACTTGCAGAGACATTTTGTAATACTCCAGAGCTTTAGTATTGTCTCCGGATTTCTCCGCAGCAAGAGCCTGCGCAAACAAACGGTTGCGTTTTTCAGCGTCAGAATCCGATATCTTTGCCGGTGGTTTCATAAGGCTCCACGCGAATCATCGGCGCACCTGCCGCTTTGGTTTAGTACTTAAGTAAGCTCTGAAAAAGTGTGAAGCCCTACCCGGGCAGGGCTATATTGCCGACAAGAGTTAATTTGTCTCCAAGGGGGCGCCTCGTTCTATTGAGTAT
>DYPL01000128.1 GCA_020719945.1 Turneriella parva | reverse complement strand
TGGCGATAAAATACTCCATGCCGGCGACACACCCCGCCCGGGTAGGGCAGACTATCAAAAATATCTTGTCGACCTGTCTCCAAAGATATACCTTGTGGGGTATATGAATATCAAGAACCATTTCGACGTGATTATTATAGGCTCCGGCCCTGCCGGTTATTCTGCCGCCATTTATACTGGTCGTGCCAATCTGCGCACTCTCGTCATCGAGGGCATTGAAAGAGGCGGCCAGCTCATGATTACCACCGATGTAGAGAACTTTCCCGGCTTTCCCGATTCTATTGCTGGTCCTGAGCTTATGGAAAAGCTTCGCGAACAGGCTGCTCGTTTTGGTGCAGATCTGCTCACATCTCTTGCCGACGAGGTCATTCTCAAGGACGGTGCTCCTTTTAAGGTTCGCCAGGGGGAGGACTGGTTTTCTTCCGAGTCTGTCATTATTGCCACCGGTGCTACGGCCCGCTTTCTTGGAATTCCTTCCGAGGCTGCTTTTAAGGGCAAGGGTGTTTCTGCCTGTGCTACCTGTGACGGTTTTTTTTACCGTGGCAAAGAGGTCATTGTCGTGGGAGGTGGGGACTCCGCCATGGAAGAGGCCGTTTTCCTCACCAAGTTTGCCAACAAGGTTACCATTGTTCACCGTCGCGACGAATTCCGCGCTTCCCGCATTATGGTGGAGCGTGCCAAAAAGAATCCTAAAATTGAAATTCTCACATTTCAGGCCATCGACGAAATTTTTGGCAACGAGCTTTCTGGCGTCGTAAATTCTGTCCGCCTTAAGGACACGCAAACCGGCGAGACGATGACCATGCCCGTAGACGGTATTTTTATTGCCGTTGGCCACGATCCCAACACAAAACTGTTTGAAGGCCTGTTAGAGCTCAACGAAGAAAAATACATAATCACTAAGCCAAACCGCACGGCCACTTCCATCCACGGTGTCTTTGCTGCCGGAGATGTCCAGGACGACTATTACCGCCAGGCCATTACGGCTGCCGGTTCTGGTGCGCAGGCTGGCATTGAGGTGACCCGCTTTCTCGACCATAAGGATTAGTTTTGTCCATGAGCCCGTATTTTGATTCTCTTGTAGAGGCAGCTTACGATCCAGAGACGGGCTCTCCCAAAGGACGCAATGTTCTCGACAATCTATGGCGGGAGTTTTTTTCTTTACCTGCTTGGTTTTTTCTCATGGAGCCAGATTCCGCTCCTGCTTGGTTAACGGCTAGGCTGGCGGCTCCATTGCCGGCATTAGCGTGAACCAGGGAGAGAATGGATTTTTTTCTCCGCTTAAAAATCTCGAAATCATTTTCAGACATTTGTTTGATGGTTGATGTCTTAGGGAGATCCTATGGAAAAATGGCAGCGCGGTGAACTCAAACTGGAACAGTCTGTCAAGTATGTCTTTGGGTTTTACACCTCGCAAAACATTGGCAAATCCAGCTGTTTTGCCGGAAAGGGTTACGGGATGGCCGGAAAGACAATCTTTCTATTGTCCTAAATCGTCCGATAAGCATTTGTCTCTTATTATATTGCTTTTTTTTTCACCCGGTGATAACTGGTTTT
>DYPL01000127.1 GCA_020719945.1 Turneriella parva | reverse complement strand
CATCGCCAAGTTTACAACAAGTTGTGACGTAGTCACGTACCTATCGCCCACCGCACGGTGAAGGACAAAGAATCTGCAGCCATTCCGGCGAAAAAATATTCATTTAATCGGAAGGCAAAGTTTCCCCTATTCCACTTTATGAACTAACTGCACACTTAATTCACGCAGTATGCGATTCCTTTCCAGCCGGAGCACATTTTTTTCCGCAATAGCATTTGGAATTCTTCTGGTTTCCGGATGCAACCGGCAAACCAACGACGAACTGTTTACCCGACAATTTACCTTAGTAGATCTGTGGCCACCTCTATCGATACAATAACCCGTGCCATTTCGATACGCCCGCTTGGCGGGCACTCAATGTAAACTTCAACGTTCCTTGCGCTTTTGCGCCACCCATTTTCCAGGGCCACCTAAGCAAAGCGACGGATATTCTCGCGCAATCTCATAATGACATCATTGCGGGCAAAATCCAGAGTCACGCGAATTGCGTTGCGAACGGCCCAGGCAGAAGACGAACCATGGCCAATTATGGCAATGCCGTCCACGCCAAGCAGAGGAGCCCCCCCATGAGAGGCATAATCCATTTTGCTGCGAACAGCCTGAAAAGCAGGTTTCAAGAAAAGCGCTCCGGTTTTAGCCAGCGAACTTTCTCGAATCGAATGTTTCAGGGTTGAAAAAATGGACTTGGCGGCAGCCTCAATTGATTTAAGAGTTATATTGCCCGTAAAACCGTCGCATACGACGACATCTACAGGCCGACCCATTCCAAAAAGATCTTTGCCCTCTACGTTGCCCGTAAAATCGTAGGGAAGTTTGGCAAGCCTCGGAAAAGTCTGGCTGGTGAGCTCATTGCCTTTGCCCTCTTCTTCCCCATTCGACAGCAGGCCCAGTTTGGGATTGATAACGCCGAGAATTTCGCGGGCATAGACCTCGCCCATTATAGCAAACTGAACCAGGTACTCCGGCTTGCTGTCTACATTGGCACCGGCATCTATGAGCACCGTGGCTCCGGCAGACTCACGCGGAATGGGCGTTGCAATGGCGGGCCTCTTGACACCCGGAATTCTACCGAGATGCTTAAGGGCTGCGGCCATGGACGCACCCGTGTTGCCGGGTGAAAAAAAACCAACCGCACGACCAGAGGCGACCAGAGACGCCGCAATGTTGACAGACGCGTTTTTTTTGGAGCGCACGGCCATGGCTGGAGATTCATCCATGCGAATAACCTCCGTGGTGTGTTCCACCTGGATCTGTTCTTTTATTTCTGGGTGTTCCCGAAGAATCGGTTCAATTTTTTCGGAATTCCCAACGAGTATTACGTGCGCTCCCAGTTCTTTGGCAGCCAGAATACTGCCGTGTACAATTGGACTTTCCCCGTGATCTCCGCTCGATGCATCTACCGCTACCCACATGAGCACAACTTTTTATAGCCTTTTGTTTTTTCAACTGTTTTACATTTTTCTTACGGGAGCCTGCTTTCTTTTGTCAGGGAGGGTGTGGACCCTTCGTTCTGCCCTTGGCCCCTTCGACTGAACTGTACTGAGCGACTTGCACTGACACGCACTGTACGAAGCAGCAGGCCGAAGGACGTATTTAAATGGGGGGCAAAAAAAGCCAGA
>DYPL01000067.1 GCA_020719945.1 Turneriella parva | reverse complement strand
GGAACGATAATTCACTTTCGTTCCCTTAAAAAAATCATTACCTTCCCTGGCTTTCGTTTGCAGTACAAAATATTCAAAGGCTGCTTCGTCTAACAGCATGGAAGAGATAAATAATTTTGGCGGCGGGTTCACAAATTTTATCACGCGTGGATCAGGATTGATTACAGAAGCTTGCAATGACCTTGGGCTATACCCCCACTGTATATTGGCTCCGGAAACGTACAAATATTTTTTCGTGCAAAAAAATTGTCCAGCAACGTAATTCATCGGAAATTCATAATGAGTTATATAATATAGGTAGTAGTACTGCTTAAAAGCTGTTGGAGTATTATCGTTTTCGGCATAAAAGGCCGAGATTTGTTCAGCGGGAATGAAACCACTATCCGTCTTTTCCCCAAAAAACGCTCCTCTAAGACCTCTATTATTTTGCATAAAAGGATTTTGAACTTTCAAATCTTCGCTGGTTTCTTCTGAATGGAGATACGGAGGTAAGATTTTACTTTTATGTAATAATAGAGTATATAAGCGGATAAATCGAAAACCTTGAATCCTCTTATAGATTACAACTGTTAACATTCCTAAATAGCCAGTTGCGCCAAGGGGATAGACTATGTTTTTAGGAATTTTTAAGAATTGGCCGAGAGAAGTATAGAACATCGCGAAAATAGGCAAAACAAGCATTCCCAGCAGTGCTAAAACGAATACTAAACCAACATAATGTATGATTGAATGATCAGGGCTTACTTTTTGTGCAAGATATTTTTCAAAATTAATGGTTTCTTGATCCATAAGCCAGATTACATTTCACTGCGCATTTGGCAAATGTATTTATCCCATTTGCATTCCTAAAGGAATTTGCGCGGTTTGTCTGCCGTATGGCGAGGTCTGGTTTACTCCCCTCGACTACGCGATTGCGTGCACTACGTGTCGGGGGAGCGTGTCGAGGAAATAAAAAACGCGGGGACTTCCACCCTATTCGATTTTGGCCAGCTTTACAATCGAGATAGTAAAATTTGAGACGCTATCCCAAAATCAACCAGGCAAGATAACCCAAATAAATAAGGACAAGAGCCACACCTTCCTGGCGGGAAATAATTCTACCCCTGCCAATAAAGAGAACGGCAAATAAAAGAATCGAACTGATAATATTGACAAGAATATCAGCAACGGAACCTGCGCTTACATCGACCGATGTTATCGTTGCAGAAATTCCAAGAATAAAAAAGGCATTAAAAATATTGGAACCAACCACATTGCCAATGGCAATATCTGCCTTGCGACGAATCGCGGCCACAACCGAAGTGGCAAGCTCGGGCAGCGAGGTTCCCAGAGAAACAATGGTAACGGCAATAATGCGATCCGAGATTCCCATCTCTTTTGCCATTTTCGTAGCAAAGGTTACAATCATCCAGCCACCCAATACGAGAAGCAAAATGCCCGCAGGAATTAACAGAGAGGCAAGCCAGTTGGGGTACTCCTTTTCCGGAATTTCAGAATCCTCATGCCCGGCTTTTGCAAGCTGAAAGTTGTACACGACAAAAATAATAAAGAATAAAAGAAGAAGAAAACCTTCAGCACGGGAAATAATGCGCGCAGAAGAACCATCGAGAAATATGTCATCGGCAATCAGGAAAACAGCGACGGCAGAGAGCACTGCCAGCGGAATCTCTATCCATGTTGTATTTTTCTGGACGGAAATGGGGTATATAGCGGCAGACAAACCGAGAATCAATAATATATTGAGAATATTGCTTCCGATTACGTTACCAATTACAATAGACGAATTGCCCTCCAGGGCACCAAGCACATTGACAATGAGCTCCGGAGCAGATGTACCAAACGCAACAATGGTAAGACCAATGACAATAGAAGGCACATTAAATTTTTTTGCGATAGAGGAAGAGGCCTCTACGAGAAGATGGGCCCCAAAGATCAGCGGGACAAATCCGGCAAGCAGGAGAAGTAAATTTAGCATGGGTTTTGCTGTGCTTTGCCTCTGCTGCGTCAAGATTAATGAGGCTGAAAAAATTCTTCCCAGCAGAAAGCAAAGCGGTACACAGGGGCATGCATAGAAAAGTAAGTGAACTCAAAGCATCCTCTTTGTACCATTTGCTCATCCAAGCTATTATTCCGCGACCCATTGCATGGGTGCTTACTTCTAACGGCCACGCGCTCAATCTGGCTCCGTTCTCTTTTTTTATGGGCGTATCAGGAGAGCCGCCGTTGCTCGCTTTATCGATTGGTCAAAAAAAAGATGGATCACCCAAAGATACTCTCGCGAATATTCAATCGCATAAATTTTTCATTTTGCATATTCCTTCGCGCGGCATGGAAGAGGCCGTTACCAAAACGGCAGATGCTTTGCCACACGGCATTTCCGAAACGGAGCATGCCGGACTGGAGGTTGTCCCACTGGGAGATTTTCCTCTGCCCCGGCTCAGGGATGCCCGTATTGCTTTGGGATGCGAATTGCATCGCGCCGATGTGCTCATGGAGGGTATGGATACGACAATGGTATATGGCATTGTAAAAGAGATTTATATTGAGGATTCCATATCGGAAGAAATACACGGGCGAATAAAAATCGACGCAGAAAAACTGGATCCCCTGTTTAGACTGGGTGGAGATGATTTTGGATTTTTAGGCGGTATTAAAACCGTTAAAAGAAACCGGTAATTATTTTCTAAGTGTCTCTACAATGGTGTAATATGCAGGCTTGCGGGCAAAGGCAGAATCGTAAATTAAACCCCAGTCGCGATCCTGGACAAGCCAGCCTGCCCGGCCATTTAAATAAGACAAATCGTCCTGAAAACCCCACAACGAAATACTGGTAACGTCTGAATTCGAAAGCGCAGTAGAAAATACGTCGCGGTACACATCTGCCTGCTCCGAAAGCTTTGCATCGGTAACCCCAGTCTGATCGTCGTTGATACGCACGTCCAGTTCTGTTATGGCTATTTCCAGATTGCGGTTTGCGTATTCTGTGAGTACGCCGGCAAACGATGCACTGTCAAACAGATCCTCTTGAATGTCGTGGATGGTAAAATGCGCCTGCAAGCCAACCCCGTCTATGGGGGCACCGTCTGTGATGAGAGAATCGACGAGACTCAAAAAGCGGGTGGTTTTATCTCCGCTCATCTCGTTGCCATAGTCGTTCAGAAAAAGTTTTGTATCCGGGAATGCAGTATCGGCCAGATTAAACAAATCTTTCACAAAAGTCGCGCCAAGTTTTTCGGGTAAGAATTTATTGCGGTAAATCCCGTATGTGGTGTCGGAATCAGAATCGTCGCGGATGACTTCGTTGACAACGTTCACCTCGCTCAATACGCCGGGATATTTATTTTGAATGTGATTTCCCAAAGCGGTTATATACTCCTGCAGCATGGATTGTATTTCCCCATTTGTGTAACTGCCATTCTCAAGCCAGTCGGGAATGGTGGAATACCACACGAGATGCGTGCCGCGAATTTTTACATTGTGTGCCTGCGCAAACTCAAAAGCTTTATCGAGAAATGTGTAGTCGTATTCAGTGGGCCCAATCCAGAGAGTGTCCATCGCAAATTCCCATTCAAGGGATATGGTGTCGAATTCATTGGAGAGGATTTTATTGTAGGTGCCATGATCTGGATAACTGCTTTCGGAATAGGAATAATTATAGAGCGAGCCTATCGAAATGCCAGCTGCTTTGGCGTAGTCGCGCAGACCGGCAGATGAAGAAGAGCCCTGGCCGGGATTAGAGCAGGCGTACAGAGCGAACAAAGCCAGCAGGGTAATTATTTTCTTCATAATAATCTTTGACACAGAATTGATAAAAGTGCAACGAAATAATTTCGCAGTTGAATAAGAACAAAAAGCTCACCGCAGGTAAATGGACAATAGAGCGGTAGCCACCTCTGGCAAAAAATTAGCTTCTGTCGGCGGCTTGGCCTATCCTCCCTTACCTCAACAAGCCCAGTACAAGTCGTGCGGGATAAACTTGGGCAGGGCTACCCCTTCCATGAATCGATAAGTCGCATAGGAACGCGCGCGTGCTGGAACACTCTGTCAATTACAAAGTCCAAAATGTCTTCTATCGTTTTGGGGTGGTGGTAAAATCCGGGAGATGCAGGAATGACAATTCCATTGGATTCGGTAATAGTCACAAAATTTTTGAGATGCGTGAGTGAGTAGGGGGCCTCTCGCGGCACCAGAACCAGAGGGCGCCGTTCCTTGAGAGATACGTCCGCAGCGCGCTCTATTAAATTTGTGCTTAGGCCCGCAGCAATGGCTGCCACCGTGTTCATGCTTGCCGGCAGTATTATCATGGCAGAATATTGCGCAGATCCCGATGCTGGTTCTGCTCCCGTGTTGGCGTGGTCCAGAACGCGAAACTGGTGCAGACCTTTTGTGCCCTCTAAATTTTGGGGGATTATTTTTTCGCTGGATTCCTTTTCTGCTACTTTTAGAAATCCTGGAGAGAGAATGAGATCCGTGCTGCCGTTTACTTTTTCGAGATGCTTTAACATTCGCAGAAAATATGGCACTCCGGATGCACCGGTTGCTGCTGCAATCAGCCGAACATTGTCCATAAATAATCCGCTAAAACAAAGCCAAAAAATAAAATACTAATTGCGCTGTTATAGTTTATGAACGCAGCGGGAACATTGTTGAGTTTAACATTTTTGCCCCAGCCTATGGAAACATGTTCTGCAATTACCAGCGCTGTCAGTACCAAGCTGCCTGCACCGTAGACCCATCCCATTTCTGCAGTTTTCCATAGTGTCCAAAAACCGGCGATCGTGATGGCGTGCAGAATCTTAGAAATCCAGATAGCCGCGTTTATGCCCAGGGTAGCAGGTATGGAGTACAGGCCAGCTTTTTTATCGAACTCTCTGTCCTGCAGCGAATACAAAATGTCGAAGCCGGCAATGTAGGTTGCAAGAATTCCGTAGAGCAGCCAGGCTGTGAATGGCAGAGAACTCGTGAGTGCAATGTAGGCCCCTATGGGAGCCAGTCCAATTGCGAGGCCCAGCCACAGATGCACGGCCCAGGTGAATCGTTTGGCGTAGCTGTATCCGGAGAGAAGAGCAATAGCCGGAAACGAAAGATAAAAGGCGAGAGGGTTTAGCAGCCATGCAGACACCCAGACGACCAAGAGTGCAATAAAGGAAAATATCCAGACATTCAATTTGCTTAAAATTCCAGCAGGTATTTCGCGCTTTGCAGTCCTTGGGTTGGCTGCATCGAAACCTGCGTCTACTATTCGGTTCAAGGCCATGGAAAAACTGCGCAGTCCTGTAAACGCCAGTACAATCCAAATGAGATCAATAGGTTCAAAGACAGACATATTGTCGCGGTAAATAAAAACGACCGCAACGAGAGCAAACGGGAGGGCAAATATAGTGTGCGAAAATTTTACCAGTCGCAGATAATCAGATATTTTCACTCAAGTCCCTTCATAAATTACAGATCTTATTCAAACTCCAGCATGTGCTGTATTTTTACGCGCTCCGATAAATTTAGATCCTTCGATTTGTTTGTCATTGTGTAACGCGCACGCCGAATATATTTTTTATAGGTTTCTACAAGTCTTACTCGTTTATCAAAGAAGGGAATGTCTTTTACATTGGTTTCATAAATTTTCTCGAACCCTGCTTCTGGTTTAGTTTTCTCGAAATACGTTATGGTCATGTCGTCGTTTCTGTCTATCTGGTTAGGTAGATTGTCCGAAAAATTGGGAGAGGGATTCACAAGAATTCTACGTTCTTCCTTGTAGGTGGCTCCGAGAGGGTTGGTTCTCGTGAATTGAAATTCAATTTTTCCGATCTTGTTTTCACCAGCCAGATATATCTTTATGTAGCCATCGTAAACATAGCGCTCCGAAATGGCCTTTATGGATTCACCGGCGGCAATCTGGAAATAAATGTCTGGCTGTTCACCGCCATTGTTTACTTCTGCTCTTTTCAATCTCCCTTTCAGGGCTGTTGTCAGGGTGGCCAGGTCTTTGTGAATGTGGTCTATTTCTATGTCTGCGTATCCGGCTTCTTCTGCTTTCTTCTGCTGGTCTTTTTGTGCAGCCAGAATTTCGGGGTCTACAATTTCCTGTGCAACCAGTGCTCCGGAAATCAGGAGCAACAGGGCAAGCGCCGGAAACCCAATCTGAAAAAAATATTTACGTTTGTTCTGCATATGTCCCCCGTTTTTATATCGGATATATACGTGTCTATACTTTACGTCAACCGTGAAAAGCCATTCTGCTTGTCAGCCTGAATCGTCGGTTCACAGAGGTGTATGCACCACCATGAGCACAATGAAGAGGGAGCTACTCGCGAAGAGCTCGAACAAATTTACGGAAGTTTGCGGGAGAAAACTCCGGAAGAACTCGCCCGAGACAAAGAATTTGATCCCTATGAGCCCATGAGTTTCGAACAAATTAGAGACCTCGATACTAAATACATTCTTGGAACCTATGCACGCATGCCGGTTGCCTTTGTATACGGAACCGCAGAATTTCTGTTCGACACAACAGGAAAAGAATACATCGATTTTTTAAGTGGCATTGCCGTAACATCTCTGGGGCACGCCAATCCGGATCTCGTTGAAGCGCTTCGCTCGCAGGCGGACAGGGTGTGGCATGTATCCAATATTTTTTACAACCAGCCATCGGTTATGCTTGCGAGGGCTCTCGTAGAGATCACGTTTCCTGGAAAGATTTTTTTCGCGAACTCCGGAACAGAAGCCAACGAGGCGGCGCTCAAGCTCATGCGCGCTTACGGCCAGGCGCACACCAAAGAGAAAACCAAAATTATTTCCCTTAAAGGTAGTTTTCACGGCAGAACTTTTGGCGCGATGTCTTTGACCGGACAGGAAAAAATTCACGGCGGTTTTGGTCCTCTGGTTTCGGATATAGAGTTTGTGCTCGCAGACGATACAGCGTCCATTGTGCTGGCCATAGACGAAAACACAGCGGGTGTTATTTTAGAACCCATTCAGGGCGAGGGCGGCGTGCTTCCTCTGGACGAGGAATTTATTGCAACCGTGCGCGAGCGCTGCAACGAAGAAGAAGCCCTGCTTGCATTTGACGAAATCCAGACAGGCGTGGGCAGAACCGGCCATTATTTTGCGTACCAAGCCTATAAGACCGAGCCCGATATTCTCACTATGGCGAAGGGACTTGGCGGAGGCTTTCCTATCGGTGCCATGCTCGTAAAAGACAAATATGCCGATGTTTTTACAGCCGGCATGCACGGCTCCACGTTTGGCGGCAACCCGTTGGCAACGGCTGTTGGTTACGAAGTCCTTCGCACCATTGAATCGCAGGGGTTGTTAGAGCATGCGCGCGAAATGGGCGATTATCTCTACGCTGGTCTCGAGGAACTTCGCGCAGAATTTCCGGATCTCATTGAAGAAATTCGCGGCCTTGGCCTTTTAGTTGGCGTTGTGCTCAAAAACAGTCGCGAAGCCCGTCCACTGGTAGAAAAAGCTTTGACTCATGGCCTTATTATTGGTCGTGCGGGGGACAACGTAATTCGCTTGGCACCTCCTCTCGTCGTCCGCGAAAGCTCCATAGACGCGGCCATCGAAAAGCTGCGCAAATTGTTTAAAGAGTTAAAGTAAAAGCCCTACGCGGGCAGCGACGTATTGCCGGAAGAATTTATTTTGTCGCCGAGGGGGCTACCATTTTAATGAGTTTTTTTGATGCGGCTTAACATGTTGCTAAAATGTCTGGTCACACCCTTTGCAAGCTATTGCAAATGAATTGAATACAGTGTTGTTGTTCCTGGTATACCCTTCAGCTCTGTTTCTTTTCTTTTTACTTTTGCACCGAACAAATCACGATTGCGATTCAGCACTTTGCGAGCTTCCGCATCAGCAAAGATTTTTTCGCTGAACCAGATGCTGTCTCCGGCAGCTTCCGATTGTATTCTCGCAGCAAGGTTAACCGAATTGCCAAAATAATCGTTGCGTGCATTCATTGTAACCATAATGACCGGACCAGCATGCAGTCCCATTTTTACACTCACACGTTCTACAGGCTCAAACTGATGCGAAAAAAATTTTTTCTGCGAATTCAAAGCAGCTGTCATAGCATTTTGTGGATTCATAAACGACGCCATGACAGCATCACCAATCGTTTTAACAACAAAACCATTGTTGTTTTCTATCTCGTTAAACAATATCTTAAAATGCTCACGTACAATATTATACGATGGCGCATCGCCCATTTCCGAGTACATGGCAGTGGAACCCTTTATATCGGTAAAGAGGAGGGTGATATTCTGTATCTGCAAAGACTCCTCGTAAGACAGAACCTGGTCACCAAACAGTTCCTGAAATACGGCGTTGTTGGTGCATTCAAGTCCGGAGAAAAATTCATCCGGAAGGCTCCATTTTTGTTCTTTTGCGGCTCCATACATCGTGGCCTTAAAGTTTTCTTCCATGTGAGAAGAGAGGGGAAGAATGGAAGGATGGATCGTGAATGTCACTTCGACATTGGTATCCAGAGTGTTGCGGAAGGAAACGTCGCAAAGTGGGCAAAATCCACTTGCAGTTGACTCCGAGAAATTATGCTTAAAGTCTGGAATCGCATTACAGTGGGGGCAGTGATATTCCCAAGTTAAGTTAAAAACCCCTGCGTGAACCAGTTTTAGAAATGCGCTGGTAAGAACGGAAAGCGGCAGGTCGATTTCTTTTCGCAGCTTTTTCAGATTTATGCGAAAGAGATTTTCTTCGTCGGCATTATTCAGCCAAGAGAGAAGTTTTCCACTTTCTTCTACTGCATCAACAAAATGGCGAATGGAAGATGAATTCATATGGATACATATGAAATAATCCACCGCCTGAGTCAACGAACTTTGCTGCTACCCGTTAAGGCGAAAAAAGCTTACCACGGATCCAAGCTCCTCCGCCTGAG
>DYPL01000126.1 GCA_020719945.1 Turneriella parva | reverse complement strand
ACGACTCCCCTTATCGCATTTTCCCATTCCCATGCGGTGCGAGAACGAGAAAAAAATCCGTCCTCTTTTACACATTGATAAACGAGGTGAAAAATGAACACAAAAGAACTTATTGATGAGGCTGTTTTGCTGCCAGTGGAAGAGCGAGCGTTGGTCGTTGATTCATTGCTCCGAAGTCTCAATCAGCCGGAATCAGAAATTGACAAAAACTGGGCTTCTGTTGCGAAGCGACGTCTTGCTGAAATGAAATCTGGCGCTGTGGAGGCCGTACCGGGACAAAAAGTGTTTGAGAATATCTGGAAAAGGTTTGAGCAATGAGCGTTTTGTTCCATCCGGAAGCGGTGGAGGAATTCAACGAAGCGATAGAATATTATGAGGATATTGAATCAGGGCTTGGTTTTGATTTTGCCATAGAGATTTACTCAGCAATTCAGCGGGCTGTCGAATTTCCTAAGGCGTGGGGAGTAATCGATGGTGAAATCAGGCGCACCTTGGTAAGGCGATTCCCATTTGGAGTGTTGTACTCTGAAGAATACGAACAAATATTTGTCGTTGCCATTATGAATCTTCATCGCAACCCAGATTATTGGAAACATAGAAAATAGTCGGACTAAGAGGGCGCTTTTAAGGGAGTTACGACTACCACCGCGCCTGGAACTAAACATCCGAATTCCGGGGACATGAACCGAATTGTCTTTTTTAATTCGGGATTGTGTTTTCTGAAACTCCGGGCAGTGACCCCGGACTTTGCTGACGTTCCACCCTGGCTGCGGATATGCTGCACCCAAAACAATCAGAGCACGAGACGACCAAAAAAGATGAATAAAAACAAAATATTGGAAGTGCTTAAAAACAACAAGCAATACATGCAAACCAAGTTTATGATAAATAGCATTGGTTTATTTGGCTCGTACGCACGCGACGATTTTCACGACACAAGTGATATTGATATCTTAGTGACATTTTCAGAGCCGACTTTCGATCATTACATGGATTTGAAATTCTATCTGGAAGATATCTTTGGACGACAAGTGGATGTTGTAATGGAAAAAACAGTAAAACAACGACTGAAAAAGACGATTTTACAGGAAACACTTTATGTATAGAGATTGGAAGGTTTACATAGAGGATATTGTCACCGCCGTAGATAAAATTGAACGCTACATTGCTGGCTATAATTTGGATCTTTTCCTGGAAAATAGCGAAAAGCAGGACGCTGTGATTAGAAATCTTGAAATAATTGGCGAGGCTGCCGGGAAAGTTCCTGATACAATAAAAGAAAACTGCCAGAATGTCGAATGGCGTAAAATAGTAGGTTTACGGAACATTCTTATTCATGAGTATTTCGGTGTCAGCATTCCAATGGTGTGGGATATTGTTCAGAACAAATTGACGCACCTTAGAATAGCTTGCCAAGATTTACTGAATGGTGATCAAGGAGAGTTTGAGCAAGAAGGGGAATGAATAAGTAGAAGCTGCTAACGCGGGATGAATCCCGCAACCCAGGGTTGAAGGCTGAAGAAGTAGGGTGGACGCCCCGCAGGAAGTACCCTTGGGGTATAAGCGGTAGCGCATCCACCGAAGCCCGCTGTATGGGGACTGATTTTATTTTCAACTCGGGGA
>DYPL01000125.1 GCA_020719945.1 Turneriella parva | reverse complement strand
CCCGGAGGGTGTGATACTTTGACGATCAAAACAGAACGCTAAATTAACATAACAAAAAGCCCACCGCAGTTGAATGGACAAAGAATCGGTAGCCGCTCTGGGGACAAATAGCATATTCAAGCGGAATGTACCCCGCGCGCAGCGCCCCCCTTGCTTTATGGCAGAAACAAGAAATCACTTGCTAAAAGGGAGCGCGTGGGGAGATTGTCGCAGGTGGAAAACATGAAGACAGCAAAGATTATTCTGGATGGCAAAGAATATGAGTTTCCCGTCATTGAGGGAACCGAGGGCGAAAAGGCCATTGATATTTCGAACCTGCGTTCGCAGACCGGATACATTACTCTGGACGAGGGTTACGCCAACTCAGGCGCCACACTCAGCGAGATCACATTTCTCGATGGTGAAAAAGGGATACTCCGTTATCGTGGTTACCCCATTGAAGAATTGGCCGAAAAATCGACATTTATGGAAGTCGCTTATTTACTCATTTATGGCGAGTTTCCCACCGAGCGCGAGTTTCAGGAATTTCGCAACAGCATTTTCCACCACACCATGATACACGAGGATCTTAAGCGCCTCTACGATCATTTTCCGAAGGATTCTCATCCCATGGCGATTCTTGCGTCCATGATCAACACCCTTTCTGGTTATTACATCGATTCCATGAATCCTCTGAACCGCGACCAGCAGGAGATTTCTATTCGCCGTTTGCTGGCCAAGACTCCCACGATTGCCGCTTATTCCCACAAAAAGTCTATTGGCCATCCCATGGTGTATCCGGACAACAAGCGTTCTTATATCGGCAATTTTTTGCGCATGATGTTTTCGGTGCCTGCCGAGGACTACGAGATTGATCCCGTCGTCGAGAAAGCCATTGATCTTCTATTAATTCTGCATGCCGACCACGAGCAGAACTGTTCTACTTCTACCGTTCGCCTTGTAGGTTCTTCGCAGGCCAATTTGTATGCTTCTATTGCCTCTGGCGTGAACGCTCTCTGGGGCCCTTTGCACGGTGGTGCCAACCAGGCAGTGATTGAAATGCTGGAGCAGATTTATGAGGACGGCGGCAATACTGCTAAATTTGTAGAAATGGCTAAAGACAAAACTTCTGGTTTCCGTCTGATGGGTTTTGGCCACCGTGTTTATAAAAACTTTGATCCGCGCGCCAAAATTATCAAGAAGGCTACAGACGAGGTTCTTGCAAAGATGGGTGTCAATGATCCTCTTTTGGAGATTGCCAAAAAGCTGGAGGAAGTGGCTCTGAACGATGAATATTTCAAAGAGCGCAATTTGTACCCGAATGTCGATTTTTATTCTGGTATCATTTATCGTGCTGTCGGCATCCCCACCAATATGTTTACTGTAATGTTTGCATTGGGCCGCATGCCTGGCTGGATAGCCCAGTGGCGCGAGATGATCAACAATCCCAAGACGCGCATTGGTCGTCCTCGCCAGATTTACACGGGTGCTAACCAGCGCTCTTTTGTGGAGCGCTCCAAACGCGGTTGATTTGTCGATTTAATTTTGGGGATTATGAATACGGTAATTTTGGAAAATGCACTAAACCTGCCGGACTCTGAAAGGATTTTTATCGCAGAAGCATTGCTGTCTTCTGTAGTCTCAGAGGACGAAAACATTAGAGAAGCCTAAATTCAAGAAGTCAAAATTCGTATGCAGTCG
>DYPL01000018.1 GCA_020719945.1 Turneriella parva | reverse complement strand
CGGAACTGGCTACAGAGCGTAAGCTCACGGCCAGATAGCTCAGTCGGTAGAGCAAAGGACTGAAAATCCTTGTGTCGGGGGTTCGATTCCCTCTCTGGCTACATAGAATCTGTGGACCTTGTGCTTGAATATCCCTATCCAGAATTGTTCCGTGACAGAAGCCATATCACTTTTCACCGCAGGATTGCTGAGCGCAGCACTCCTGCCCATTCCCGGAACTTCGGAGTCCGTTGCCATTTACCTGTATCTGCAGGGAAAATCTTTTGCGTTTGTCCTTTTCTTTGCGTCCTTAGGAAATATTCTTGGCGCGGGGACAAACTATATGGCCGGACGACTTCTGGCGTATAAAAAAATACCCACCGGAGCACTGTCTTTCGTTCGACAATATGGCAGCCCCGTGCTGTTTTTCTCTTTTCTTCCCGTGATTGGAGATGCACTTACGCTTGCAGCCGGAATAATAAAAATGGACTGGCGCTTTTTTCTTTTCTGGATGAGTGCGGGAAAAATTATTCGCTATGCCATTTTACTGATAGGCGTGGATTTACTGACATGAAGCTGGAACTGCAAAGAATACTCTCGGATCGACAATACAGGGCCGCTCTGCACGTGGAGGACACGCTTACGCGGGCCGGATTTCGCGCGTACATGGTGGGTGGTTCTGTACGCGATCTGCTGTTGGGGGTAAGACCCGCCGATGTGGATTTTACGACGGATGCAACGCCTGACGAAGTGATACCTCTGTTTCGACACGTTGTTCCCGTAGGCAAAGAGTTTGGTACGGTTCTCATTACTTTTGAAAAGATTCCCATTGAAATTACAACGTTCCGCCTGGAAACCGAATATCTCGACGGCAGGCGACCTTCGAGCGTCCACTTTGGCAAGTCTCTGAAAGAAGATGTATTGCGCAGAGATTTTACCATAAACGGCATGGCCATCCAGGCTGGCACGGGAGAAGTATTTGATTACACGGGTGGACTAAAAGATCTGGAATCGCGGATCATTCGGACGATTGGAGACCCTCTGGAACGTTTTCGGGAAGACGGGTTGCGAACCGTGCGTGCTTGCCGGTTTGGTGCGCGCCTTGGATTTGAACTGGATGACTCGGTTGTAGAAGCCATTCGAGAGAGCAGAGAAAATGCGGGCAGGGTTGCCATTGAAAGATTTTTTGACGAGTGGCGCAAGACAATCCCCGCTAAATTTCGAGGCCGCTTTTTTTCCCTGATGGAGAAGACGGGACTGTTTTCCGTTTTTTTTCCGGAAATGCCGCATTTGCATGGCAAGGAAGCAGCTGTCTTTCTGGAAAATCTTTTCAACAGTGTGCGAATTAAGGGAATGGGAGAATATGCGGCGTATTTATTTGCCGCAGAACAGTATTTTTCAGGGGATACATCCTCTATCGATTTTGCCAAAAAAAATATGCATAGACTGCGTTTTCCGGCCAGAGATATGAAGGTTGCTCTTTCTCTGCTCCAGTCTCCTTTTAGAAAAGAGTATCCAGAGGGCAAGGTAGAACTCAGGAGAATATTATCTGCTCTGCCTGCATCAGAAATTGCCAGACAGTTGCGGTTTGTCGCCGGGTGGCATTGCTACTCCGATCCAGGTGGGAGCTTATGTGCACAAAAAGAAAAACTGTTTCGCGAAGTATATGCCGTACTCAGAAAAAGAGATCCCATCTATGTGAAGGATCTCGCCATAAATGGAAATGATTTGCTCGCCATGGGCATAAAGGGCGTAGAAGTAGGAGATCGATTGCGCGTGCTGCTTGCTTACGTGCACCAGGACCCGGCGAACAATACGCGAGAATTTTTACTGTCTCAGGCAAAGCCGTCAAAATGACCCGGTTCCTGTGGTTGCAGTTTTGTCTCGGTTTCTTCCTTATTCTCATTTTCTGAGGGTCTGTTTTTTTTTCTTTTTTTAAGGTCTTTTCTGTGGCGGCGTGTAAACTCTTCGGCGTTTTGTTCTGCACGGGTGCGCGCGAAGTGTTCCTCTGTATCTTTAATGAAAGAGGAAAATTCACTCTCGGCAGATTCCTCTATAACTTGACTCTGGCGTTTTGCTTCGGCTATTGTGGTGTGGTCCATGTTTCGCCTGTCCACCGTTTCGCGGGCCATTCTCTCTCCCTCCTGCCGCGTTATGTTGTGCAGAGCATTGATGTTTACCTGAAGATCGAGTGGTTTCACGGACATGGTTTACCCCTATTTTTTTTGACCTCTACGTTTTTTCCAGTCTTTCTTGAGAGCTTCTTCATCTTCTGCGTAGGGAATAATTTTAATGTTTCCATTTTCTTCTATGAGAGAAATATTGGAAAATTCATCTTTCACTTCAAACACGGCTCCGTTTATTTCGATTGTCACACCCGGGAATAGAGTTTTCTCTACGTGTACGGCTCCCTGTTCAGATAGCATGGACATATACTCTCGGAGTTGCGCAATTTCTGTATCTGCCTCGGCAACGCGCTCCTGGTTTTTGCGCTGTCTCTCGAGCATTTGCTGAAGCTGCTCTTCGCGTTCTGGAGGAAAGGTTGAACCCATGGAAGACTTCTGCATGGTGAGAGTGCGTATGTTGAGCTCCACTTTGTCAAGAGTTCCGCGCGCTATTTCTTTAGACGCTTCGAGCTCTTTAATCTGCTGGGCAATTTTGGGATTGGTCCCAACGACGACATGGGTGGGAGTAGAAGCCTGCGCACCAAGCTGTTTTACTCGTATGGATTCTCCAGCCATGACTTCTCCACCTACAATCTGTGCCCGCTTACCATTTACGATAATTTTTCCACCTACATATATTTTTGAATGCAGAATTCCTTCCTGAACATTGAGATCTTTTTCTGCAACGACATATGTATTCTGGATAAATTTTGCAAAAAGAGAACCGGTCGTAGATTCAATGCGGGCTCCGTCTCTTCCCTGTATACCAGCCCGCACGACAATGTTCCCTTCTGCTTCGATCTGTGATTTTTGAACGTTTCCTGCAATTTCAATATTTCCAGCAGCTTTCACCTGCATGTTGTCTGCGACGGAACCACGAATAACTACAGAACCGAGGAAGAGAATGTTTCCTGTATCGAGACCAACATCGCCCGTAATCGTGAGAACTTCTTCTACATTCAGGCGGCCCTGCTTGTACACGACCTGGCCATTTTTTTCTGCGAGTAGAAACCGCCCGTCGTCCGATAGAATAGTTCCGTTTCCGGGTTGAAGATCCATTGGTTTGCCGTTTTTGGCGGGGATGATGCGGTTGGTGAGAGTGCGACCTTCCTTGCCGGATTGAGCCGGAATGAGCTCTGCAAGGACTTGACCCTGCACGACGTTTTCCACCATCTCTTTGGCCAGAAAGTCAACGCGGCCCTGTTCGTCTTCCTTGAACTCAACCTTTTTGTTAATTCTGACTTTGTAGTCAATGTAGGCGTCTTTGCCGTCATCTGCCCTGTCTCCTTTGGCGGCAAGGATGGGCGTCCCGTAATGGTCGTTCTCGAGGGCTCTTTCAATGGCTTTTTCCTGTATGCCGTATTTGACTCCCGCGTTTTCGAGAGCGCGAACAACATCGGCTGTGCGCAAATGTCTGCCTCCGGGACGAGGCGATGTAAAAATGACAATTGCTTCCATCTCTTCCGAAGACAATTCGACGGTGAGAGAGGAATCTGCATCTTGGCGTGGCACCCAGTTGCCTATTTTTACGAGTTCGCCCGTTGGCTTTTTTAGTTCTTTTTCCAAAATGCCGCGATCAAAAATGGGCACTCCGGCTTTATCCAGTTTCTTCAGCGCACTTTCCATAGTGGCAGGAACGCCGTCTCCGCGAGGAGGTGTGCATTTTACGAAGACGCCGTTTTTATAGACGCGGATGATGACTTTGCCGTCGGCATGCTGGCTTTCGCGCATTTCAATGTCGGCAGCCGTGAGGGAAACGTTGAGATCTTCAATGTCAGAATATGGGTCGGCCAAAAACATTCTGGTGATTCTTACTTTGTAGGGAATTCTGCCAATGCCCAGAAATCCGGAATTCCCTTTTTCGAGAATTTCATAATCGAGCTCTGCTATATCGGCTTCAATTTCGCGGGCACCTACGCGCAGCGCCTGTTGCAGTGAATCTGCGAGGATAATGACTTCGGACGGAGGCAGATGCGACATATCTTCTTCGAGATCTGCCTCTATTCCAAACGCAAGAATGTTCTGCTGCAAAGTTGCGTCCATGTTGCATTATTATCGGCTAACCCGGGCCGCAAGTAAAAAATTCCTTGCCGCGAAAGCGGAAAGAATAAGCCTGATCTGTGGCCAAACCCCTTAGCGTGAATCAATGTACAGCAATTGTCAAGACGAACCTTGAGAGTACGCTGGAACTTATGAACATACAGGTACAGGGCGAAATCGTTCAGTACAACAAACAGCATGGTTCGGGACATATTTATTTTACCCTGAAAGACAAGGGGATTGCATCGGAAAAATCTATTCTGAAATGCAGTTTTTTTTCTCCGTTCCATAAGGGACTCACGTTTCATCTTGCGGTTGGCTTGGAAATTGTTGCCCAAGGATCCATCAGCGTCTACGGTCCTCACGGTACATATAACCTGCGCGTTTCTTCCGTAGCGAAAGTGGGCCTTGGCGATCAGTTAGTGCGGATACAGCAGTTGCGCCAGCAACTGGCTAATGAGGGGGTGATCAATCCAGCCCGCCGCAGGGATCTCCCCAAAATTCCCCGTAAAATGGGCATAGTCACCGGTTTGGGAACGGCTGCTCTCCAAGATATTCTCAAGCAGGTAGCCCAGCGCTATCCCCACATAGATATTGTCATAGCACCTGCGACTGTGCAGGGCGAGGGAGCTCCAGAAAGTTTAATTTCTGCCTTGCAGGAAATTGCGAAACCAGAGTGGGGCGTCGATGTTATTTTGTTTGGGCGCGGTGGAGGCAGTACAGAAGATCTATTAGCCTTTGACGACGAAAAGCTTGCCCGCGTTATTGCAGAGCTACCCGTTCCAACTGTTTCTGCCGTTGGCCACGAGATTGATCATCCCATTTCGGATGACGTTGCCGATTATGCTGCGGCGACACCTACGGCGGGGGCTCAAAAAATTCTCCCCTCTATATCAGAGTTCGAAGACAGACTCCAGATTCTCGGGCGCCTCTTAGAAGCTAAAATTGAAGAAAAATTTAGATCTACGAGAGATAAGCTCTCATTGCTTTCTTCGCGCCCCATTTACTCAGATCCGTATGCACTCTTTCAAAATTTTGCGCTGCGGCTCGATGGAGTTGCGCAGGCCATGCGATCTTCCCTCTCGCTGGTACTGTCGCACGCAAAGGGACGACTGAATTCTATTCCGGATTCCTCCTCTTCCATGGAACGCCTTCTTGAAAACAGGCGGGCAGAACTTGGCCGCAACCGTCTGGACGAAGCCATGCGGCACAAACAGAAGCAGTGGAAAAATGATCTTTCGATTATCAGCGAAAAGTTTATTGCTTTTTCTCCGCTTGGAACCCTGCAACGCGGCTATGCTGTCGTATATGCTGGCGACAAAATTGCCGTTAAATCGGCGGATTTAAAACCAGAGGATTCCATTTCCATTCGCATGCAGGATGGGCTGGTTACTGCCGTCGTCTCATCCGTTCAATTACAGAAGTAGTGGAATAGCCTTTTCGGAACGGCAGAATAATTACTCTCCCTCCGTTTTCTGTCACCGTTTTATACTCGGGGAGTTTTTCGGCAATGTAATCGCCCCCCTTTACGTGAACGGCAGGTCGTACCGTTTCCAGAGTTTTTACGGGCGTATCGTCGGAGAAAATTATAATTGTCTTAATAAACTTGTAGCGGGCCAAAACGAGCGCACGATCAAGGGCAGTATTTACGGGTCTTTCCGGGCCTTTGAGACGTTTCACAGACTCGTCAGAATTGAGGCCTAATACAAGATGATCTCCCAGCTGGGAGGCCTGGTACAGATACTGGACATGGCCCGGGTGCAGAATATCAAAAACGCCGTTGGTAAAAACAATTTTTTTGTTCTTTGCCTTGAGCTCCTGCATTCTGCTTTGAATAGCGTCCTTCTGTTCAGCGAAAAAAATCTTTTCAGCGGTTTTTTTTTCAAATTCGCGTTGCAGTATGTAGCCGGCAGCATCGAGCATGCTGTCGGCTGTAAAAATAAGATTGGGAGCTGGCTCTTCTGGCACAGTCTCCCGGCCTGGAACCAGAACGCCTTCTATTCCCGTGCCGACACCGGGGAGAATATCGCGCATGCGGTCTCCCACGAGATAGGAATGTTCCGGATCTGCATTAAATTCCCGCATAGCCTGCTCCAACAGTCCGGCTGCCGGTTTTCGGCAGTTACAGTTATCTTTTTCCGTATGCGGGCAGATGTATATTTTTTCAAGATGAATATTATTCTCTCCAAGAATTTCTGAAATTCTGGCGTTTACTTCGCTCAGCTCGCGGGGAGAAATGACTCCACGACCTACGCCAGACTGGTTTGTGAGAACGACAAAACGGAATCCAAATTCGCGCAGAAGGGAAAGGCCTTCCGGAACGGTGTCTTTGAGTTGGACCAGGGAAGCATCGCGCAAATATCCTGGATCGTGGTTCAGAGTTTCGTCTCTGTCGAGAAATATTATTTTTTGATTTTTCATATTGCTTCTCCTTTCCATGTTTAGGCGTTTACATATATTCTTTAGCAGCCGCAAAAGCTGAATGGTAATACCCGCCCCCGAACAAATTGGCATGAACGAGAAGTGGATAAATCTGATAAAAACTTTTGACTTCTGTATAGGCAGCAGAAATGGGAAGAACCTCTCTGTAGGCAGAATAGAAGGCAGAACCAAAGCCTCCGAATAATTCAGTAAAGGCCAGCTCGGCAAGGGGATCGCCACGGTAGGCAGCGGGATCAATGAAGAGGGGCCCCGATTGAGCATGGTACAGATTTCCGCTCCAGAGGTCACCATGCAGGAGAGAGGTCTTTTCTACATGGGCAGTGATCTCGCCAACCCGGTTTAACAGACTGTCCCATTTTCTCCTTTGGTCAACGGACAAACGCAAAAGATTGAGCTGGGCTTCCAGGCGATGCACTCTGTAAAAATCCCCGAAGTTGGCTACTGGTGTGTTTATCTGAGGAAGAGTTCCAATATAATTGTCTTTTTCTAAGCCAGCTGTTTCATATTGAGTAGAGTGCAATGTCGCAATCTGTCTTCCGGCTTCTGCCATGTCGGGACTGCCCGGCGGATAATACGGCATCAAAATTGCGCTCTCAGAAATGGCAATTACATCCGGAACGGGAAGACCGGCAGATCGGAGAGTGAAAAGTCCGTGGGCTTCCGATTGGAACATTCCAGTATATTGCTTTTGGTTCTTTTTGATGACGAATTCTCCTTTTTGGGTTTTCAGGTGATACACCTCGTTAATGTCTCCTCCATGCAGCGATCTGTACGAAACAATGGAACCGGTATATGCGTCAAAATAATTCATGGGATACTCTATCTATTAAAACGTTGAAATAATTTTTAATGCTCTCTATATGCATCGCAAGGGTAACCTGAAAAGTTCATTTCTATAGCTCATGTTCAGGCTTTGGGAGTAGAGCCAGCATGCGATTCGTTAATAATGATGCGCAGTGGCTTAAAAGATTCAGACAGGCATTGGTAACAGTAACCGAGCTGGTAGACCTTCTCGACAATTTTTCCGCATTTCTGGCAGCGATGAAAAGTCTGCTGGGTTTTCTGTTCCATCGGGTAATTTTGCGTCTCGATGCATGCTGTCAAAAAAAAAGTAGACAGAAGAATAAAAAAATAGAAAAGCGAAACGGTGGAAATCGAGTTGCAAAAAGCCATTGTTCGCCGTTTTGTAGAGCAGACCATGGACTATGCTCGCAACGAAATCGAAGTCCGCACAGCCGAAATCCAAGCCGTGCCAGACGACCAAAAAGGAGAGAGAGTGCGCAGGCTGTACCAGTGGATTTCGTACCTCGAATTTCAGGAGCATACGCTCAAAGAACTTTCTGGAGACAAACTGGATCGTTTTTTTGAGGGCCAGAAAAGCGAGCTCTGAAAAGTTTGCCTTCTGCTCACTTCGCCGTTACGCGAACCGGCCTTACTTTAAAATACATTTAAGGAGATACCATGAATACCGAAATCATTCTGCTTTCTATTAACCTGCTTCTTATGATAGCAACCCTATTAGTACTGCTGCTGCGAAAATCAGATCCTGTTCGCGACGTTCTTCAAAAAATGGAGACTAAGATTTCTGAGTCCAATACTGTCATTGAGCAGATTAGAAAAAATGTGGGAGATGAATTTTCCCGCAATCGCTCAGAAGTAAACGAAAACGCTAAAAGTGCGCGCGAAGAACTTGCCCGTTCCCTTGAGCTCTCCACGAACCGATTTTCTGCTAATGCTGCGGAATTGCGCGAAACAGTAGAAAAACAGTTAAAAAATATTCGCGAAGATAACCATGTACAGCTCGAAGAAATGCGGCGTACGGTCGATGAAAAATTGCAAAAATCAATAAACGATCGTTTAAGCCAATCCTTTGAAACCGTAGGAAAACAATTGCAGGCCGTTCAGGAAGGACTTGGAGAAATGAAAAATCTTGCAAGCGATGTAGGCGGCCTCAAAAAAGTACTAAGCAATGTGAAAATGCGCGGCGGCTTTGGCGAAATACAGCTTTCCATGCTGCTCGAACAAATTCTTGCCCCGGAGCAGTACCAGGCGAATGTAAAAACAAAGGTGGGCTCTTCTGATACGGTTGAATTTGCAATTAAATTGCCGGGGCGGGAAAACAACGGAACCGTGTACCTGCCTATCGACGCTAAATTTCCGCGCGATTACTACGAGGCGGTGCAGAATGCATACGAAGAAGGGGATCTCCAGGAAATTGCATCCGCCCAGAAAAACCTCGAGGCGGCAGTAAAAAAAATGGCCAAAGATATTAGCGACAAATATATCGATCCGCCCAATACAACAGATTTTGGAATCATGTTTTTACCGTTCGAGGGCATGTATGCAGAAATTGTTCGCAAGGCATCGCTTCTCGAAGATCTCCAGAAAAACTACAAAATTATTGTCACTGGTCCAACCACTCTTGCAGTCATTCTAAACAGTCTGCAAATGGGATTCAAAACTCTGGCCATTGAAAAGCGCAGCAGCGAAGTCTGGAAAATTCTGGGTGAAGTAAAGACAGAATTTGAGACATTCGGTGGAATGCTAGAAAAAGCTAAAAAGAATATTGAAAATGGATTGAGTGGTATTGAAGATGTGATGGGTAAACGGACGCGCGCTATCCAGCGAAAGCTTAAAGGAGTGGAGTCCGTACCAATGGTTGCCGAAATTGCTGCCGGAACAGAAGACGACTAACCGTTAAACGACACAACCGGGAAAGGGAATTTTTTGGCGCCTTACCCGTTGTTGCCCTGCGCGCGGTGTACAAAGAGAATCAATTCAATGAGTTCGCGAAGTGCACCGTCTCCGCCGCGCCGCGTGGTCACATAATCGACGAGCATTTTAACCTGCTCCATGCCATCAGCAGGCGAAGCGGAAAAACCAACGAATTCCAGCACTTCCAGATCGTTAACGTCGTCGCCAATATACGCTATGTTTTCTGGTAACAGATTTTCCTGCTCCAGAATTTCTTTAAGCTTGGTGAGCTTGTCATTGATTCCCGCATATACATGCTTCAATTTTAATTTTTGAGCACGAGACAAAATAATCTGCGAACTTTCTTTGGTGATAATTCCAGTTTCCATGCCGAGAATTTCGCGGAGGCGCTCAATACCCATTCCGTCGCGAAGGCTGTATCGTTTCATCTCTTCGCCATGCTTGCTGTACAGGGCAGTTCCATCGGTCAGCACGCCGTCATTATCTGTCAGCAACAGTTTTACTTTTATTATTTTCTCAAAAATATTTTTATGAGCTTCCCATTCCAGCATGGGCTACTCCCTGTTTGCAGCCAGCTTTTTCAAGGCTTTTTCTAGTTTTTCTATCTGCCGTGCAGTAGGGTTTATTTCGCGCGCTTCTTCGAGCAGTTCGCTGGATCGTACATAGTTTTTGCGCTTTAAATGGATTTCGCTGAGATTCAACAGGTTCTTAACATGATTGGGATCGCGCAACCGCAGCCGTTCTCCGTAATGCGCGGCTTCTTCGAGATCGCCGGTTTTTTTGCTGGCATACGAGAGAATGTAAAGGAGTTCAGAATCCGAAGGATTCGCCAGAAAATTCTGTTTGGCCAAGGGCAACAAATCGGTGTAACGGTGGACCAGCAACAGAGAGCGAATCAACTCTCGCCTTAGCTCAGATTCTTCCGCTTCGGTAAAGTGCTGAAACATTTCATGCAGCATTGTAATCGCTTCTTCCGGTTTATGGGCGCGCCGCAGCGATGCAGCTTCAGAGAGAATCTCCGCACTTTTATTAGCCAATTGATTCTTCTCGAGGGGAGACGGAGCTATTCGGTGTATCCGCACCAGAGAAATATCATCAATGAGTTCCGCATTTGATACGAGGAGCTCATAGATTGCATCTGTATTCCCGGCAGCTTTTTCGACAATTCGCAAAATTTGATTTTCGTCTTCATTGATATGGCTGCCCTTTTCATCTTCTAATAGAACATCATCTCTCCCATCAGAGCCGAAAAGAATAATATCTCCCTGCTGCATTTGAAAAATGGATATGGAAAGTTGGCTGTTTGCGTCAGGCGTACCTAATTTTCTAAAGACAATTTCTATGTCTTCAATGAATGATGCCTTTCCATCGCGCAGCAGAATATTGCGAGGGTGTTCTGCGCTAATAAAATACAGAATACCTGTTTCATCGTCTAACAGGGACAAGACGAGTGAAACGAGCATGGAAGCTTCAAAGCTGGCAAACACGCGGTGTAATTCTACAAAGGTATTCTTTATCCATCGCTCGGGTGTCTGTTTTTGAACGTTGGGGGATAGATGAGTGCGTTCAATAATGGAATGTAGCACAGAACCAAAGACGAGAGCTCCACCGGCACCCTGCATTGATTTGCCCATAGCATCTGCATTTACAATTACGTGGTACTCCCGTTCATTTAGATAAATAGGTACGGCACTACAAAAATCTCCTCCAATATCCCGCTTCCATTTTTGAAAGGTGAATTGTTTTTTCTGTTTCATGAAAAAGGATACGGAATTATTTGGGCTTTCCACGCGGTTCTGGGATAGGGGAGTAAGCAGAAGAGTCGTGAGAAAATAATCTCCGTCCTGCTGGTTTTTCAGTTTCTCCACATTGGTCAGAGTATCGTTTAATTCTTTCGTTCGTTCATTTACTTTGTCTTCCAGAGTCTCCGCATATTCTTTCAGTTCTTTACGGGCAGATTGAATTGTCTTTGTCATATTGTTGAAAGAATGCGCTAGGAATCCAATTTCATCTTCCACATCCACTTTCAATCTGGTCGTTAATAATCCATCGTTTACATTTTTTACTCCATTGATCACTTTTTCGAGAGGGCGAATAAGGGTTCCTAAAAAGAAAAATCGAAAACTGAAAATGAGTAATACAGATACAATTAGAATCATGGCGGTCAGCAACCCCGCACTGCGCGCCATATAAGACCGATATTCAATATACGGAAAGAGAGTTTCTTCCCATACACCATTCTTAGCATTTCGGAAAGATACAAAAAAATCTATGGACGTATTAGAATTCTTGGGAGAAAGAAATGTCTCTCCTCGAAACGTTCGTTCGTTGGGAAGTGAAATGGGTGACAGCATTAGAACGGTTTCCTCCCAGACAGTAGAATAGTCTCCATCTCTGGAAACAGACTCCTTCAGGGCCCTCTGGAGTTCTACCGGAAACAAAGGGGACTGAAAAATTTTCAGAAGTTTTTGAGTATCTCTGGATTGCTTCAGAGAGTATGCTTTTTCGCGCAGGGCAAATAGCTTTTTGTTGATCTCCAGAATTTTATCAAATGCTTCACGTGGTGAATGAGAGGTAAGAAGTTGCTTTGCAGCCATCCCTGCCAAAGTTTCCGGTGTAAACATGGATTGCGCTGGAGTTTTGTTCTCCGACAGGGTTTGCAGCAGAACCAGCCCGGCCATATCGCGTTCTAAGGATTTGTGCAAATGGCTGTCCGGTGTTATGTCAGTCAAACCGGAGCAGGAAAGTGCTTCTGCATACCGGCAGACGGTCGCGTTTGCGTCCCCTGTCAGAGCTTTCATTGCATAAATTCTTGTAAAGGAAATGTCCTGGTCTTTGAGCCAGAAATAACTGAACGCCTGTATTATTACAAGTACAGTGAGCATGGAAATGCTGACAATTTTATGCAGCAGAGAAGATTTTTCCCGGAGATTGTTGATAAATATTAGACTCACGAAAAAGAACCCAGCCAGATTCAGGATGACAGTGTTCACAAGAAAGGTTTCACGGTTGACGATTCCGTAGCGGCTGAGCATGTTGAGAATGCCAGGTACAAAGGTGAACAGCATATACGAAGTTGTTAATATTATTAAAATAGTTCTAAGATTCCCAGTTGCATTAAAGGCTTTTATATAACCGATAATATAACCGATCACAAAGAATAGTAAAATCACTATGCTTGTAATCTGGTAAATAGCGCCTGCATTATAATCCCATGAATGTCCGTCAAAGATGAATCGTTTGTCGCTGTTCCAGGCGGAAACTGCAAACAAAATAACAAGCAGGAATGCAATTCCATACTGAATTCTGGGCATTATCCGGCTGAAAAAATTATCTATTCTTTGCGGAAAGTGTAGAATCATTTGCGCGGCATGAATTCCTCCAAGCAATCCAGCGGCAATAGCGAGCACCTTGTTCCAGGCCATAACGGGATGAAAGAACATGGAGGCAAAGGTGTATGTCCCGTGCAAAAGCACCATGGAAAATGATATCATGGCGAAATGAAAAGAAGCAGGGGATCGGTTTGGAATCCGAAAGAAAAGATGCCCAAGGTAAAGAGAAAATATGGCGGCGATCAGCGCACCCGTAGAAAAAAATGTTGGAAAAAATGTCTCCATGCTGCCATGTATGGAATGAAAGGAGGAATGTCAATATGCTTCGTTTTTCAATGAAATTTTATTTTCCTTATACAACCTTAGCATCCTTAAATGTATTGAAACGGTAATGAATTTGGTAGTGAATATGTTCTATTCTTCTTTCTTTTAGGATTTTTACACACCAGATAACAATAAATGGCCAAAGACGGCGGCAAACAACAGGGGAGTAATAATCCGCAAAACAAAACGATACACGGAAAACGTCCATGCGGGAATTCCCTTTGCGTGAAATTCCTTTTCTATGGCTTTCTGTTCCGCTACCCAGCCGACAAATATGGCGATCAGTAAACCCCCTAATGGCAAAAGAACGTTGGATACAAGAAAATCGAGCCGCGTAAAGAACCCAGAGATCCACAAGGCGGAAGGAATACCCAGAAGATAAATAAATATGCCGCCAGAAAGAGCGGCATGGTAGCGCTTCATTCTTTTCTCGTCTATCAAATATGTAACGACAACTTCGAGAAGTGAAATGGCAGAAGTGATGGCGGCAATAAATACCAGGATATAAAAAATAAACACGAATAGACTTTGTCCCGGAAACTTTACGAGCTCTAATGGCAGGGCAGTAAACAAAATGCCGGCTCCTCCACTCGTCGGCTGCATGTTATAAACGAAAATAATTGGGAAAATCATCATTGTGGCGGAGATGGAAACGAAGGTATCGGCACTGACAATCCAGATGGAATCTTTTACGGCATGGTTACCACGGCCCATATAAGATCCGTAGGTAATCATTACTCCCATACCCACAGAAAGCGAAAAGAACGCGTGGCCCAGCGCTTCCACAATAGACTTTGCCGAAAAACGGGATGGATCTCCCCATAAAAGAAAACGCAGCCCTTCCTGTTCTTTATCTAACAGGAGAGAGTTGATGGTAAGAAATACAATGATAAGAAAGAGCAGTGGCATGAAAATTTTTATGGAATTCTCTATCCCGCCTTTGATTCCGCCGGCTACAATGAGAATAGTTATCAGCATGATGATGGTGTGCCATGCAATGAGTTTTGTTTTGTCAGATAAAAAATCAGAAAACATGGTATCCGAATGGAGGGGTTTCAGAGCTTCCTGCTGCCATGCAACAAAGTCTCCCGAAGATTGAATTTTATTTAAGAATATGGTTCCCCACTTATCGCCTCTCCCCTTTTCTAATAAAAGGGCAGGAATTTTTTCCACAGAGTTGAGAAAGAAAGTCTGCATTTCATCTTCTCGCAGGCTTGCCTGGAGCAATCCAGAATCGCGCAGAATTTCCTCTTTTTGGGAATCGGTCGCAAATGCAATCTCCTGCTTTAGTGCTTTGTTTTTCATTGCCTGCGCACCGGCTTCGCTTTGGGCAAGCTGCTCCAGTTTTGCTGGCGGGATGCTTTCAAAGTCGCGGCTGATTGCTTTGGCCGTGTACTCCAGAGACCACCCTGCCACAACGGAGTAATAGCTGAGCAGTAGAAGAGCGGTTATTACACCCAGATAACCAACAAAACGAAACGGTGTTTTGTGCCCTCCCAAAGCGCGAAAGGCTCCCGCCGATCCAGTGCCTGTGGCTTTGCCTATGGCAATTTCCGAGATCATGATGGGAAGCCCCAACAGAATGATAAAAAAAATATACAGCAGAACGAAAACGCCGCCGCCGTTGGCCCAGGATATGTAGGGAAATTTCCATAAGTTACCCAAGCCGATTGCCGACCCCGCCGCCGCGAGAATAAACAGAATGCGGCCAGACCAGTGTTCGCGTTTACTCATGGTGACCGCATGCTGTTTGTCTGGCGCACGTCAAGGAGATTTGTTTGTCGATGTTTTTGCGGAAGGCTTCTTAGTGCACTTTGTTTGCGCACAAACAGGGGGCCCTACCAGAGTTTACCCCGCCTGCCTTCGAGGGGGCACGGTTTTCCACGTAAGACTGCTCGAGTGCTTTTTCTCGGCAATACTATTCCGCATCTATAAACGGAAATTACTTTGTCGCCAGAGGGCTGCTGGTATCTGCCAAAATCTTGCAGCCTCGCTGAAATCATTAGAACAACACATCCACCACACGGGAAGAACAATAAAGCAGAAGCCGTTCCGGCAAGAAAGTAAATCCTGCCGGCGATCAAGCCCCGCGCGGGAGCGCATCAATCCTTTAATACACTTCTTTCAAAAAGCGTGGCTCAAAGGACTCCAGAAAGGCGGCAGAATCCTGGTTTTTTTCGGCAGCCATGGTCTTAAGCGTTTCAACGACGCCTTCTTCCATACCGCGCAGGCCACACATGTACATTAAAGAAGAATTGTCCGAAAGCAGGTTCCACATTTCCTCGCCCATCTGGTGAAACAAATGGTGCACGTACAGGCGGCCACCCTCGGCATTTTTCATTTCGCGGGAAATAGCCTTGTGATAATAGAAGTTGGGATACTCTGCCGCAAGCTTTTCAAATTCTTCATTATAAACGAGATCCTCGCGGTGGCGGGCACCAAAGAATAAATGAACGGGGTGGCTGGTCATTTTGTCCTGGCCAAACAGTCTTTGCAAAAATCCACGGAAGGGCGCAATGCCGGTTCCGGTTGCCATAAAAATGTAGGGGCGGGCGCGCTCTTCGGGTACGGGCAAAATAAACTTTCTGCCAGAAGGCCCGGTAAGCTGCACTTTGTCGCCCGGCTTTAGATCGGCAAGATAATTGGAACAGACGCCCTTGACTTTCTCGCCCTGTTCGTTTTCGTATACCACGCGCTTAACGCAAAGCTCCACGATATCTTTCTCTGCCGCATCCGTGCCAATAGAGGCAATGGAATACAGCCTTACGTTGTGTGGTTTGCCGTTTTCGTCCTCGCCGGGAGGGAGAATTCCAGCACTCTGGCCTTCTGTAAATTCATATCCCGGCACAGAAAGGCGGATATGGTATACCTGGGAATCAAAACTGGTATCGGCAAGATTTTTGTGTTCGAGAACGGTTGCCTCGATGGGACTGGCTTTTCGGTAGGTGTTAACCTGTACTTCTGGACGCATAAAATCTGACATAGAAACTCCTTATATGTGTGTTAATTTAAAAGTTTGCAAAATCATCCGGTAGTCGGCTGGCAAGGGACACGTAGAGTGCTTCGAGTCTCTCAGCGGTGCGGTGCATGTCGTGGGTGGCCGCAATTTTCAAACCGTTTTCAGAAAAGCGGCGGTACAATTCTGGATTGGTCAAAATTTCCTCTGCCTTAGCGGCCATGGCTGTCGCATCAAAAGGTTCCACAATATATCCGTTTTCTCCGTTCACAATAATCTCTGGCAGGGCATAGGCATTCACTCCAACCGAAGGCAATCCGCTTGCGGTGGCCTCGAGTACAACGAGACCCTGCGTTTCCATCGTGGAAGCCGTTAAAAACAGATCGTATTCGCGGTAAATTTCCGGGAGTTTTTCCCGCTCAATAAAACCTGGAAAACGGACGCGGTCGGCAATGCCAAGCTGGCGGGCCTCAATTTTAAGGCTGGCAAGAGCAGGGCCGTCCCCGTACACAGTGAGCTCCGCGTCGGCAAATTTTTTGAGGAGAATGCGGAAAGCCTTGAGAACGACCTCCACGTTTTTCTCGAAAGAGATGCGACCGACGTGCAGAATTTTGGGACCCGTAGTGGGAAGAGATTTTATCTCTCCCTTAAAACGCGTGAGATCAATGCCGTTAGAAATTACGACAATTGGCCTGCGGATTCCATTGGCCATGAGATCGCGCCTTACCAGCTCGGTTGGGGAAATAATTACCTTCCCGCGAGAATATATGCTGTTGGTAATTTTATAGAGCAAACGGTTGCTCAGCGATTTTTCGGATTTGCGTTCCGCGTTAGTTAACTCCCTCTTCACTTTTTTCCCGCGCCGAAAGCGGTTCAGCAACTGGTCAATGCGAAGCAGGCGGTACGGAGACAAATACGTCCCCATTTCGTTAATCATGGTGTGGTACGTTCCCGCAAGCGGAATGTTGTATAACCGGGATAGAATTACGCCGTACTGCCCAATCAAACCCGGCGACTGGATATGGAAAACATCGGGCTTAAAAGCCTTTAACGCACGGCGCACGCGGGAACGGGGAGGAAGGGAAACTTTGACGTCCGGATAAGAAGGCAGGGACGTGTTTGCCAGACGAAAAATCTCAATATTATCCGTTACCGTCTCGTGTTTTCCATTGCCATGATAGCGGGGGGCAATAATTATAAATTTATGGCCCTTTTGCTCTAACAGCTTTGTAAACGTATCGACAGACACTGCAATGCCGTCAATCTTGGGAAAGTAGGTGTCTGTAAAAATTACTATGTTCATGGTTTTCGGGAGTGTGCAAAAGCCAGTGTATTCGTCAAGCAATCAACGAATCAACTGGCGCAATACAGTCTGCAAAATTCCACCGTTTTTCAGATACTCAATTTCTACAGGGGTATCTGCCCGTAAGCGCGTTGGCAGCTCCTTAGTGGAACCATCTGCGCGCAGCACAGAGAGTACAACTTCCATGCCGGGGCTAAGTTCTTTAGACAGCTGTAGAGAAATCGTCTCGGTTCCTGTTAAGTCATAGCTGGCAGCAGATTCACCATCGCGGTATTGCAGGGGCAGTATACCCATGCCGATCAGATTAGAACGATGGATCCGCTCAAAGGATTCAGCGAGAACAGAGCGCACCCCCAACAGGCTGGTTCCCTTGGCCGCCCAATCGCGGGAAGATCCTGTGCCGTATTCTTTTCCAGCCAGAATCATGAGGCCCGCGTGCTCTGCCGCATATTTCATGGCGGCATCGTAAATGGGCATGACTTCTCCCGATGGAATATGCCTGGTGAAACCGCCCTCTACGCCGGGAAGCATATGGTTGCGAATGCGGATATTGGCAAACGTACCGCGAACCATTACCTCGTGGTTGCCACGGCGCGAGCCATAGGAATTAAAATCAGAGAAGGCAACTCCGTGCTCGGTGAGCCATTTACCAGCGGGCGAATCCTTTTTAATGGAACCAGCCGGAGAAATGTGATCGGTCGTCACGGAATCTCCTAAAACCGCTAACACGCGCAGGTTAGACAAGCTTGGAAGGCCCGGGGCTTCGCGCGGAAGATTGCTGAAAAAGGACGGTTCGCGAATATACGTGGAATCCTTTTGCCACGCATACGTGCTGCCTTCGGAAACTTTAATATCGTTCCAGCGGGCAGAGCCGGCAAAGACATCTTTGTATTCACCGACAAAAAGAGAGCGCGTGATAGACTCAGCAATGGCGTCGCCAATTTCGCGGGAAGAGGGCCACAGGTCGCGCAGAAAAACAGGTTTGCCGTCGGCAGCTGTTCCAATGGGATCTGTCTCAAAATCGATATTCATGGTTCCGGCGAGTGCATAGGCAACGACGAGAGGCGGCGAGGCGAGATAGTTGGCTTTCACGTCGGCGTGGATTCTGCCTTCAAAGTTGCGGTTTCCAGACAACACGGCTGCCAGAGTAATGTCGTGGTCTTTAGAAGCGGCGGATAGACCGGGATCAATGGGGCCGCTGTTGCCAATGCAGGTGGTACAGCCATAGCCAACCACATTGTATCCAATTTTTTCGAGAAATGGTAAAAGAGCAGCCTTGCGTAGATACTCGGTAACAACGCGGGATCCAGGTGCCAGAGATGTCTTTACCCAGGGCGCGGGAGAAAGGCCTTTTTCGACAGCCTTTTTCGCAAGAATGCCGGCAGCAATGAGCACGGAAGGATTGCTCGTATTGGTGCAGCTCGTGATGGATGCAATTACGACGGCACCGTCTTTAATAAGCAATTTGCGTCCATTCATTTCTATCTCTGTAGAATTTTCTTCTTTTTTGCCAAAAAGTTCTGTCATGGAAATCTGAAAATTCTTTTTGGATTCGCGCAGGGGAATGCGGTCCTGGGGACGGCGCGGACCCGCGAGCGATGGTTCCACGGTAGACATGTCTAGTTCCAGCAGATCTGAAAATTCGGGCTCGGAGGAATCGCGGAACAGGCCCTGGGCTTTGCTGTAGCGTTCTACGGTATCTATGAGCTCTTCGGAGCGACCGGTAAGTCGCATATAGCGAAGAGTTTCGTCGTCGACAGGGAAAAAGCCAATGGTGGCGCCATATTCGGGAGCCATGTTGGCTATCGTGGCGCGATCGGCCAGAGACAGATGGTTCAGGCCGGGTCCGGTAAATTCTACAAAACGGCCCACGACGCCGCGCTTGCGAAGAATCTGAGTTACGGAAAGAACGAGATCGGTAGCCGTGGCGCCATCGGGAAGTTTTCCGATAAGGCGCATGCCTATAACCTCTGGCATGAGCATGTAGATGGGTTGGTCCAGCATTACGGCCTCTGCCTCAATACCGCCAACGCCCCAGCCGACAACGCCGAGACCGTTGATCATGGTTGTATGCGAATCGGTTCCTACCAGAGAATCCGGAAACAAAATGCCGTCGCGGCTGGCTGTAACAGTGGCAAGGTACTCCAGGTTCACCTGGTGAACAATCCCGGTGGCCGGTGGAACTACGCGAAAATTGCGGAAGGCGCGAGAGCCCCAGCGAAGGAACTCGTAGCGCTCGCGGTTTCGATCAAATTCGAGAGCCTCGTTGCGTTCGGCAGCTTCGTCGTTTCCAAAGAAATCAATCTGAACGGAGTGATCAATCACGAGATCTACGGGTAGAACGGGATTGATTTTGAGGGGATCGGCGCCAAGGGCAGCTACGGCCTCGCGCATGGCGGCCAGATCGACCACGCCGGGAACGCCGGTAAAGTCCTGCATGATCACGCGGGCTGGCTTAAAGGGAATTTCTTCCTCTTTGACAGAGGCAGGGTTGTAGGCAATGGTGCGCTCAATATCTTCTTTTGTGATGATAAAACCGTCTTCCTGCCGGGCAACAGCTTCTATGAGAACCCGTATCGAATACGGAAGACGGGAGAAATCTTTGCCCGTCTTTTGGGCAAGCAGGGGCAGGCTAAAATAATCTGCTTTTCCGGATTTTGTTTCCAGAATGGTGCGTATTCCAAAGGAGTCTTTATACTGTGCGCTCATGCTGAAAAGATTGCTGTAAGACTTAGGGAGTCAAGGCTTTTGTTAGGTAAATGTAAAAGTATAAACCAGCGAGGACATCGCTGTTTAATAAGAGCAAAAAGCCCATCGCAGGGGCACGGTCCATAGAACGGTTGCCACTCCGGCGACAAAATAACCGCTGCCGGCAGAAAGCTAAACCTCCGCACGCAGTGCGGTTACCTCCTTGTCCCCCAAACAGAGTTTGAAACGGGAAAAAAACTTGCCGGGTTGCCGCAAAATCAAACTTTTTCCCATGGTAGAAGATCTCAAACAAACCGTCTTGGAAGCGCTTAAATCCTCCGATAAACCGCTTAAATCTACAGAGATTGCAGAAAAAAAGGGATTTGAATCCCCAAAAAATTGGTTCCCTCATCAAAGAACTCAAAATAGGCGCACCCAAAAACTGTTATTACTCTCCTGCGGAATAGCCCTCTTTTCTTGACAGAGTGTCCCGGAATCAAAGTCATCCTTAATATCTTATCACGCGGTTGTCCTGAGTGTCAACCATGGAGAAACGCATGTGCAATTGCAATATAGAACCAACAACTAACGGGCTGCCCAACCCTCAGGGGCTTTACCACCCTTCCCGCGAACATGATGCCTGCGGAGTAGGCTTTGTCGTCAACATAGACGGAACCAAATCCCGCCGCATTATAGACGACGCTTTGCAGGTTCTGCGCAATATTGAGCACCGTGGTGCCGAAGGTGCGGATCCCGAAACCGGCGACGGAGCCGGCGTTCTCATGCAGATGCCCCACAGGTTTATGCAGCGAGTTACTTCCGAGCAGGGAATTGCACTTCCAGAGGAAGGCCGCTATGCCGTGGGAATGCATTTTTTACCCAAGGACAAAGCACTCCGCAATACCTTAGAGCGAATCATAGAAAAAATAGTCTTGGACGAAGGCCAGCAGTTTCTTGGCTGGCGCGATGTACCCGTAGACAATTCTGTTCCCGGCGTATCCGCCCGCGAAACTCTTCCGTTTATCCGCCAGAGTTTTATTGGTGCTTCGGAGGAAATTGAAACCCAGGAAGATTTTGAACGTTCACTGTATATCATCCGCCGAATCATAGACAACCGCATCCGCCGCGAGCTGCATCTCGATCGCAGTCGGTATTACGTGCCATCGTTTTCTTCGCGCACCATTGTTTACAAGGGAATGCTTCTGGCCGACCAGGTATCCCGCTTTTTTCACGACCTGAGTGCTCCAGACATGGAATCTGCCATGGCCATGATCCACATGCGCTTTTCCACGAATACGTTTCCCACCTGGGATCTCGCACATCCTTTCCGCATGATTGCCCATAACGGCGAAATCAATACGGTTCGTGGTAACATCAACTGGATGAGAACCCGCGAAATGGTCATGGAATCTCCTCTGTTTGGCGGCGATCTCAAGCGCATTTTGCCGATTGTGGCCGATGGCCAGTCTGACTCTGCCACGTTTGATACAGTTCTGGAACTTCTCGTGATGGCCGGGCGCTCCCTGCCGCATGCGATGATGATGATGATTCCTGAAGCCTGGTCTAAAAATCCACACATGGATCCCGATCGCAAGGGATTCTATGAATACCATGCCAACATGATGGAACCCTGGGATGGTCCCGCCGCCGTTGCTTTTACCGATGGCCGCGTGGTTGGTGCCACATTAGACCGCAATGGTCTTCGCCCCGCCCGCTATATTGTCACTACAGATGGCCGCGTGATTATGGCCTCCGAGGCCGGCACCATCCATGTGGATCCCGCCGAAATTGAATACAGCGGTAAGCTTCAACCGGGTAGAATGTTCCTGATTGATCTCGAAAAAGGGCGCATCATAGACGACGAGGAAATCAAAAAAGAAATAACGACGCAGCAGCCGTACCGCCAGTGGGTAGAAGACAATATTCTTCGCCTCAATAATCTGCCCGAACCGCGCAACGTAAAAGAGCCCAATCACGAAACCGTTGCCATGCGCCAGAAGGTGTTTGGGTATACTAAAGAAGATCTCAATATTGTCATGCGGCCCATGTCTGTAAACGGAGAGGAGGCCCTTGGCTCTATGGGAACCGATGCTTCTTTAGCTGTTCTCTCTGATCAGCCGCAGCCCCTGTTCCGCTATTTTAAGCAGCTCTTTGCGCAGGTAACCAATCCTCCCATTGACGCCATCCGCGAAGAAATTGTCATGGAGCTCACTACGTATGTTGGCCCAGAACAAAACGTTCTCGGAGAGACGCCAGCTCATGCGCACCGTTTAGAGCTTCCTCATCCCGTGTTATCCAACCGGGAGTTAGAGCAGATTCGCTCCATTGCAGAAGGCCATTTTAAGGCGACTACGTTGTCCATGCATTTTGATCCGCGCGAAAAAAATGACATGCGCGTAAAACTGGACGCTTTGTTTTTAGCCGCCGAGAATGCCGTGCGCAGTGGCGTGAATCTTCTCATTCTTACGGATCGCGGTGCCGATGAACACCAGGCACCCATTCCTTCTTTGCTGGCGGTTGCCGGACTGCACCACCATCTGATCCGCCAAGGCATGCGCACCCAGACAGGTATTATTCTCGAAAGTGGCGAGCCGCGCGACGTGCACCACTTTGCCTCACTGCTCGGCTATGGGGCCAATGCCATCAACCCGTATCTGGCTTACGAAACTCTCCACGACATGTTCCGGGAAGGCCTTCTCAAAGGACCAGATTCTGTGGAAAAAATTGAATACAATTACCGCAAGGCAATTGGCAAGGGGCTCTTCAAGATATTCTCTAAAATGGGAATTTCTACGCTTCAGTCGTATTGCGGAGCACAGATTTTTGAAGTAGTGGGTCTGGATCGCGAAGTCGTCAATCGCTTCTTTGCCGGTACGCCCACCGTGATAGAAGGCATGTCGCTGGAAATGATAGAAGAAGAAACGCGCCGCCGCCATGCTGCCGCGTTTGAAGAAATTTCCAGAAACAGACTTGCCTCGGGTGGTCTGCACCATTTTCGAATGGACGGCGAAAAGCATCTCTGGACGCCGCTTACTATTGCCAAACTGCAGAACTCGGTTCGCGTTAATAATTACGATGAATACAAAGAATATGCAAAATTGATCAACGAGCAGGCAGACGGGCCAGTGACCCTGCGCTCCCTCTTTGAATTTACTTCGGATCTGCCTGCCGTTTCCATAGACGAGGTGGAACCCGCTAAAGAAATCGTGAAGCGCTTTGCCACGGGAGCCATGAGCTATGGCTCTATTTCCCGTGAGGCCCATACTTCTCTCGCGGTTGCCATGAACCGGCTTGGCGGGCAGTCGAATACGGGAGAGGGTGGCGAAGAGCCGGATCGCTTTGTGCCGCAGCCCAATGGTGACTCGATGCGCTCTGCCATTAAACAGGTTGCCTCTGGCCGCTTTGGTGTTACGGCTCACTATCTCGTCAATGCCGACGAAATTCAGATTAAAATGGCCCAGGGCGCTAAACCGGGCGAGGGTGGACAGCTGCCCGGATTCAAGGTGGACACGATTATTGCGAAAGTTCGGCATTCTACTCCGGGCGTTACGCTGATTTCTCCTCCTCCTCACCACGATATTTATTCCATTGAGGATCTTAAACAACTGATTTTTGATCTCAAAAATATTAACCCGACGGCGCGCATCAGCGTTAAGCTGGTATCGGAGACTGGGGTAGGGACAGTTGCCGCCGGCGTTGCCAAAGCCCATGCTGATCATATTTTGATTTCTGGCCATGATGGTGGAACGGGAGCTTCTCCCATCAGTTCTATACAGTATGCGGGAACTCCGTGGGAACTGGGACTTTCCGAAACCCAGCAGACTCTGGTTCTCAATGGTCTTCGCGATCGCGTGTATCTCGCCGTTGATGGCCAGCTCAAGACAGGTCGCGACGTAGTCGTGGGTGCTCTTCTTGGTGCCGAAGAATTTGGCTTTTCTACCGCTCCGCTCGTCACTCTTGGCTGTATCATGATGCGCAAGTGCCATCTCAATACTTGTCCGGTTGGCGTGGCTACGCAGGATCCGGAACTGCGCGCAAAGTTTTCCGGTACTCCAGACAATGTCGTCAATTTTATGTTCTTTGTTGCAGAGGAAGTGCGCGAATACATGGCGCAACTTGGCTACCGCAAATTTACCGATATGGTGGGTCAAACGCATCGCCTACAGCAAAAGCCGCGCCTAACTCATTGGAAACTGCGCGGTATTGATTTGGCTCCGCTTACCCACCAGGCCGAACCAAAATTTGGCACGGCTTTGCATCGCAAAAAAGAACAGGAGCATGGACTGGAAACACAGTTAGATCACAAGCTGATTGAATTGTCAAAACAGGCTTTGGAATCCGGAAAGGAAGTAACCATTTCGTTACCCGTTCACAATACGGATCGTTCTGTGGGAGCCATGCTTTCCGGCGAAATTTCTAAACGCCACGGGGCCAAAGGTCTTCCTGGCAAAACCATTCGCATTGAACTTACGGGAATTGCCGGGCAAAGTTTTGGCGTATTCCTGGCGGGTGGCGTAGAGATGCGGCTTACGGGAATGTCGAATGACTATACCGGCAAGGGGCTTTCGGGTGGTCTCCTGATTGTGCGGGCTCCTGCCGAGAGTTCGTTTGATCCCGCAAAGAATATCATAATCGGAAATACCTGTTTGTACGGAGCCACTTCTGGCGAGATGTATATAAACGGGATGGCCGGCGAACGTTTTGCCGTGCGCAATTCCGGGGCAAAAACCGTTATTGAAGGCGTTGGCGACCATGGTTGCGAATACATGACTGGCGGGGTCGTCGTCGTTCTTGGTGAAACGGGTCGCAACTTTGCAGCCGGTATGTCTGGCGGGATTGCTTTTGTGTGGAATCCCCATAAAAAGTTTGAGAAGCTTGTCAATGCAGACATGGTCGATCTGGAAGAACTGAATGATTCAGCGGATCTGGAAGAATTGCATTCTCTGATTAGTTCGCATTATGAGTATACATCCTCTAACCGCGCCAATTTTATTTTGAGCAACTGGGAAGAAGAAAAGTCAAACTTTGTGAAGGTGATGCCGCGCGAATACAGAGCGGCTCTGGAAAAATTGAAGCAACTTGAACAGGCCGAAAAAGAGGACCCGTCTAAAAAGATGGCGGAGGTAAAACATGGGTAAGCCAACAGGATTTAAGGAATATCGCCGCGTCGGGTTAAAATATCTTCCCGTTACAGAGCGCATCAAAAATTATAAAGAGTTCGACAAACATTACACGCAGGATGAAGCGCACGAGCAGGGGGCCCGCTGCATGGATTGCGGCATTCCCTTTTGCCACGGCGATACAGGTTGTCCTGTCGATAATTACATCCCCGAATTTAATGATTTCGTCTTTAAGGGCCAGTGGAAGGAAGCCTTGCTCAATCTGCATAGTACAAACAATTTTCCCGAATTTACGGGTCGTGTTTGTCCGGCTCCCTGTGAATCTGCCTGTACTCTTGGTATAAACGAAGAGCCCGTGAGCATTAAGGCCATAGAGAGAACAATTATAGAAACCGGCTTTGAAAATGGCTGGGTAATTCCCCGTCCGCCGCGTGAAATATCCGGCTATGCCGTAGCCGTGATTGGTGCTGGTCCTGCCGGTTTGGCCGCTGCCCAGCAGTTGGCGCGTTTGGGACACAAGGTAACCGTGTTCGAGAAGAACGAAGCCCCCGGCGGTCTGTTGCGTTATGGCATTCCCGATTTTAAGCTGGAGAAGTCTGTTATCGATCGTCGCGTGAAGCAGATGGAAGCCGAAGGCGTAGTCTTTAAAAACAATACTTTGGCTGGAAAAGATATTACCGCAAAAGATCTCATGGCCAGGTATGATGCCATTGTTCTTGCCATGGGTTCCGAGAAACCGAGGGATTTACCGATCCCTGGGCGCGAAGGCGAAGGCGTTCATTTTGCCCTGGAATTTTTGACGGCCAATAATCGCGCTGTAGCGGGCCATGCTCCCGAAAATCAAATTATGGCGACTGGCAAGCATGTCATAGTGATTGGCGGGGGAGATACTGGTTCTGACTGTGTGGGGACTTCTGTGCGCCATGCTGCCGAGAAAATTTTACAGCTCGAGATTTTTCCCAAACCTCCGGAAGAGCGCCCGGCGTCCACTCCCTGGCCTTACTGGCCCAATAAACTGCGCACTTCTACTTCTCACGAAGAGGGAGCTGCCATTTTAGACAGACTGTGGAGCATCAATACGAAAGAATTTATTCGCGATGAAAATGGCAAACTCACTGCCATTATAGTGGTAGATGTGAAATTTGCTGGCGGTAAGTTAGAGGAAGTCCCGGGCACAGAACGCGAGATCAAGGCTGATCTGGTTCTATTGGCGATGGGCTTTGTTCATCCCGTTCGCGAAGGTCTTCTGGAACAGCTGTCTTCGGAAGGGCTTACCATCGATTCCCGTGGAAACGTTGCTGCAACCTTTGGTACGGCTGTCGGCTCCCACCAGACTTCGATTCCCAAAGTGTTTGCTGCGGGCGATGTTCGCCGTGGCCAGTCTCTTGTCGTGTGGGCCATTTCCGAGGGTCGCAAGGCAGCCGCAGCTGTTGACCGGTATTTGAAATCCCTGGACGCCTGATTCAGGGATTTTCGTTATCCTTCCCCCTCTTTTCGCAATGTCACGCGATTAGCTCTATTCTGTTTTCCTGATAGAATCTACTTGTAAACTCTTCCGGGGTTAACATTCCCAAAGAGCTGTGCGGATGCTCTCGTCTACCCGGGAAAAATAGTTTCGTGAAAATTTCCTCGCATAAACACAGCTCACTGATTATCAGCGTATGGATTTCCCATACGAACCTGTACAGATTTCGGAATCCTAATTTTTTAGACCGTACTTAGATGTCACAGAGGTTTATCCCATAGATAGCGAGATTGAACATTGGATAGTGCATTTTTCAGGGAACCGCGCGCTCCGGGAAAAACAGATTCTCTTTCGTTCAGCCACTGCTTTAATTCCTGCCGTTTTTGCCTGTCAGCCATGCCGCAGAGGTTGCCGGGAATTACAGGAAGCGCGAGAGCTTCGGTTAACAGAATGATCGCTCGTTCGTCCATGGTGATGAGCGGGCGTATGACCCAGTGCTTGTCGTTGTCACTGCGGATTTTGGGAGGGATAGCGGCCAACCGGCCGTTATTGAACATATTGAGAAACAGAGTTTCCATGGCATCATCTGCGTTGTGGCCCAGGGCTATTTTGTTGGTGCCAATTCTCTCTGCGTCTTCGTACATTTTTCCCCGTCGCATGCGGGAACAAAAGGCACAAAGCATATCGCCGTGCATGGATGCTTCTGCCGCCTGCGGAACGTTCTGGCTGGAAAAAACATGCGGAATGCCAATCGATTCAAAGTGTTTTTTCAGGATATCCCTGCGAAAACCCGGAAATCCCTGGTCCAGCGTATAGGCGGTGAGTTGAAACCGAACGGGTGCTTTTCTCTGGAGATCCAACAAAATGTGCAAAAGAAAGAGAGAATCTTTTCCTCCAGACACGGCCACCAGAATATGATCTCCCTCTTCGATAAGCCTGTACGCTTCGATGGCGGAACCGACCGCACGCAGTGCTTTTCTGTAATGTTTGCGAAACAATCCTCGGTCCATTGGTAATTCCATGTTTGTTCCCCGCCGTGTAAAAAATAAAAGTTGGGGATTCGCGCTTCGCGCGAGGCTGAGTTTTTCTGGCAGTTTACACAGAGTATTCGGGCTCGACAGAGGCTACCTAAGTAAGGTCTGAAAAAGTTTGCCTACGGCTCGCTTCGCGTCGCTCCGCCGCTTCGCGTTCAGAGGTTACTTAAAGAGAATTGACAGCACGTTTGCAAAGCCACGTGCTTCTATCGATGAACGAGAAACCGATCGGAGTATTTGACAGCGGGCTTGGCGGGCTCACCGTTTTGTCTGCCATTGCCGAGCAGCTTCCCCATGAAAACCTTATCTACTTTGGAGATACGGCCCGCGTCCCCTATGGTTCCAAATCTGCCGAAACGGTAGTCCGATACTCGCTTGAGATTCTCGATTTTCTTTTATCAAAAGAAGTCAAAACAATTGTCGTTGCCTGCAATACGGCAAGCTCCCACGCTTTAACGGCACTGCGCGAAAAATCTCCGGTGCCCGTGATTGGCGTTGTAGAACCGGGAGTTCAGGCACTGTTGCGGGAGGCTGGAACGCAGGAAAAGGCCGCCGTGATTGCAACGCGATCTACCGTGCGCAGCGGTTCATATTCCCGCACTCTCTATGCTACCGATGCTACGCTTTCTCTGGTCGAGAGGGCGTGCCCGTTGCTCGTGCCTCTTGTAGAAGAGGGCATGCAAGACAAAAAAGTAACCGAAATGGTACTGCGCGAATATCTTGACGAAATAGACCGCGAGGGAATACGCTATGTTATTCTGGGCTGCACGCATTATCCACTCCTGAAACCTGCTATTCGCAGACTTTACCCTCATTTTGAACTGATTGATTCTTCCCGCGAAATTGCGCGCACACTCGAAGAATCTCTTGCAGTGAATCAGCTTTCCGGGAACGCCGGCCAACAGGGAAAAATCGATTTGTATTTTTCTGATATTACGGACAATCTTCCAGAAATGGAAAAACTGTTTATGGGCAAGAGTATCGATTCCATTGAAAAGGTTAGCATGGGTTGGTGAAATATCGTTTACCGCTTGACCACGCAGTAGTCCAAAACGTTCTGCCGCATGCAGTCTTCTTCCATGTGGGGAGGAAGGTTTTCCGGAAAGCCATCCTCCGTCGCTGAACGAATTTCAGAATCCATATCGTTTGACCATCGCCTGTACAAAGTAGATATACAGGCATCCACCGAACACGCGCGTATGCTTGCGCGTCAGAATATTATTACTCAAGAAGATTTTGAGGCAATAGAAAATGGCTTAAAAAAGGTTAAAAAAGAAATTGAATCAAGCCAGATGCAGTTTTCCCCAGAACTCGAAGATATCCACATGCACATCGAAAAACGTCTTACAGATTTGATTGGCGATGCAGGCAAAAGGCTGCACACGGGGCGCTCGCGAAACGATCAGGTAGCTACCGATACCCATCTATACGTGCGTGAAGCGATCTCTGCGGCAGAAGAAAAATTGCAGTCGCTGCTTCGCGAGATTCTTGAAGTTGCTCAAAAACACAAAGATGATATATGGGCTGGCTATACTCATTTACAGATTGCTCAGCCAGTTCTTTTGGGACATTACTTAATGTCCTGGTTTTGGGCTTTTTATAGAGATTTGGAATTGCTGCGGTTTGCGAGACGCGAATCCATGCGCTCCCCTCTGGGGGCCGCTGCCATGGGTGGAGCCAATTATCCCATAGACCGCGATTATACCAAAACGCGTCTTGGCTTCGAAGCCATTTACGAAAACTCCATGGACGCCGTAGCGAACCGGGATTACCAAATGTCTTTTCATTTCTTTGCAACTCGACTGTTTATCCATATTTCCAGAATTGCTGAAGACTTGATATTTTACAGTACGGCAGAGGCCGGTTATATCCGCATGTCTGACGCAGTAACAACCGGATCTTCTATTATGCCTCAGAAAAAAAATCCGGACATAGCCGAACTGCTGCGTGGAAAATCTGCCCGCGTGATTGGTAATTTTTTGTCACTGCTCGTGAATCTAAAGGGCCTGCCGTCCACCTATAATCGCGATCTCCAAGAAGACAAGGTTTACCTGTTTGACACAATAGACCAGGTTGCCATGGGGTTAGAAGGCCTCTCTGAAATTCTGCGTAATACTGCATTCTTTCCGGATAAAATTATCCAGTCGCTGGAGAAGGGTTTTGCGCAGGCTACCGACATCGCAGATTATCTGGTGTCTACACATGGAGTTGCCTTCAGGGAAGCCCACGAACTGAGCGGCAGACTCGTTCGCTATTGCGAAGAAAATGCCAAAACTCTTGGCACGCTTTCGGATGGCGAAATAGCAGAACTCTGGCAAGGCAAATTTACTCTGCCTCGCGAAATTCTCGATTTGCGGCAGTCACCGAACAGACGGCAGGGAAGGGGTTCTACTTCGCCAAAGTCTCTCGGGGAGCAGTTTACTCTGGCTACATCGTTGATCGGCATCAAACAAGAAAAGCCATCCGGGGCGCGTCAAGTATTCAGACCGTCTACTTTGTAAAATGGGCTTATGTAGTGATGAAATCGCTGCAAGTAAACTGCGCGTCAGATTGGGAAAACAACACGGTTATAAAAGCCCTACCCGGGCAGGGCGGCGCAGCCGGTAAAGATTATTAAATCGATAGATTGGCCACTGATCTAATGCTCGTTTTTCAGCCTGTTTTTCGACTGGCCAAAATGAAAATAGCAAACTTGGAAAGTTGATTATAAATAGCTCAACGCAACGCTTGCGCGGTTTCCAGATTCCTACAGATTTTCAATGAGCTGTCAGAATAAAATGGCCCAACCCGGGGGGATTTTTCCTTCCAAAAGATAACCGAAAGGCAAAATTCTGTAGTATTGTCGAGATTTAAGCCGTATTATAGAGTTCATCTGTGTTTTCGCTGCGTAGATAACAACGATTTTGGGTTTTGGTCTGGCACGCTGCTCATAGCGCTTCTGCCAGTAAGGAGCATTCCGCTGCGAGGCTGCATTGCCCCGTATCGGATTGCGCAAAATGACCTCCATAAGCCTCGGCATATAATACTGCAGCGCAAATTCGAGCATCCTCGAAACAGACATGCCGGAATGCACTCCCCTTTCCCAGAGAATGGAGTACAGCACCTTGTCTATGTACCAGGAAACTCGAACATATCTCCAGCCTTTAATTGTATTGTTGTAGCGCCTTGCGGTGGCCGACTTGAGTTTGTTGCCTCGCCAGGATTGCAGGTAGAGCATGGCCAGTTGACGCAGGAGATCGGATTCGGACCAGATAACTCCGTTGCGCTTAAGGATCAAGAGGGCTGCCTTGATGCGTCTCTTACATTTTGGCGTAATTGTTACGGAGGTACGGTGGTGTTCGTTTTGATCTATCTTTTGCATCTTAATAGATATAATGTGTTTGAAATAGAGATTTTTTAATTTTTTTAGAATTTTCTTGGATAATTTTTAAAAAAATGCTTTTTTAAGGTTAAACCAGGAGTAAGCTAAGGAGCAACTTTTGCTTCGCTGCTTTGAGAACAGAGAATAGCCAGCGATGAAAATATTTCGCTGGTTATAATAAGAGCAAGAATTTCATAGCGTTAGGATCTTTCAATAGAATGGCTGCCCCTTTGGCGGTATAGTACCTCCTGTCGGCGAAAAAATGCTGCGCGCAAGCGCCAACCGTAATGGACAAGGAAAATCTTGACACCCGCCCCGTGAATGAAAGAAAAGCCCATGCTGTTTGAAAAAATACAGAAAGATTCATTGACTGCCCGCAAAGAGCGCAATACAGAGAAAGGTTCCCTGCTGACGACAGTTCTCGCTCAGGCCAAGACTGCCGCTATTGACGAGGGCCACCGGGACTCCGTCTCGAACGAACTTGTCCTTAAGGTTATTCGTTCTTTCTTAAAAGGAGTCAACGAAAATCTTTCTTTGGTAGAGCAGGGTAAAATCTCTGTCGACAAAAAAGAAAGTTTTGAGAACGAAAAAAATATTCTGGAATCTTATTTGCCACAGCAGATGTCGGCAGCAGAAATCCACGCTGCCGTTCAAAAGTCTGGCGCTGCCAATGTGGGTCTGGCCATGAAGCATCTCAAAGAGCACCACGACGGCCAGTACGATGGCAAACTTGCTTCTGAAATCGCCAAGGAATTGTTTAAGTAAAATGAATTTTCCCCACCGCCATCTGCTTGCGGCAATTTTTGTCTCTTTAGTTCTGTTTTTTTCCGGCTCAGGATTGGCTCAGGAAAAATTCTTTCGCCCCGATTTTCGGGATGTGGAGATTCAGGATTTTCTGAAAACCATGTCGGGCATTGTCAATAAGAACATTGTGACAGACGACAGAGTCAAGGGAAAAATTACAGTGATCTCTCCCCGACGGATTCCATCGTCCCGCGCTTACGATTATCTCAAAAGTGTACTGGGCGTGCGGGGGTTTGGTATTATCGAAGAGGGACCGGATCTGATTCGCGTGGTTCCTCTGAAAGACGCTTTTGCTGGCAACACGGTTATCAGCCTGGGCCGCGAGATTGCCTTTACGAAAGAAGAAAGCAAAGACCAGATTATTACGCAGGTGGTTCCGGTGTATGGCACTACGGCCAGTAAACTTGCAGCTCTTCTAAAAAGACTCACGAACACCAATACGGATATTATAGAATACGACGATTCCCGCATGATTTTGATTACGGGAACGTATCTGGAAGTAGACCGCCTTCTGCGCTTGGTTCAGTTGATCGATAAAGAGACAAACCAGGACGGAACGCAGGTAGAGACCCTTGGCAATGTTTCCATTTACAGGTTGGAGAACAGTGAGGCAGCCAACATTGAAGCCACTCTCAAAAAAATGCAGGCACAGCCACAGCCCGGCGAGAACAAACCAGCAGAAAAAATTGAAGTTGTTGCCCATGCTGAATCCAATTCTCTCATTTTTATTGGCTCACCGGAGCGTTTTGCAGAGATAGAAGCCATTATCCGCAAACTGGATCTGCCGTTAGACCAGGTGCTGCTGGAGGTTCTCATTGTCGAAATTAATACAGACGATCAGAATTCTTTTGGTGTGGACTGGCTGTTCGGAAAGAATGGCAGCGCGCAGTTTAATTCCGGGCTGCTCGCCGAATCCGGCATGTTGAGTCGTTCGGGAGATATAACCGGCGTGAATACTCTGCTCGGTTTTTCGGTAGGTTTTATTGAAGACGGTGCCCAGAGTATTATGGCTCTTCTCAATGCCAATGTAAAAAAAGACAACTTTGCAATTTTGTCGGCCCCTCAGGTGTTAACCATGGACAACCAGGAGGCAGAGATTAACGTAGGTGAGGACGTACCTGTGATTACCGGTAACCGGGTTTCGGGTGGCGGGGACAACGAAGTTACCACGTTTTCTTATGAGTACCGCCCTACTGGGGTTAAGCTCAAGTTTACGCCCCGCATTAATAAAAGCAAAATGATTACGATGAAGCTTTACCAGGAAGTGAAATCTATTTCCGGAGCTACACAGGACTCCAACGCCAACCCTACCTTTAACAAGCGAGATATTCGCACGGTGGTTCAGGTTGCGGACCACCAGACTATTGTAATCGGGGGACTCATTGCAACGGAGCGAACAAAAAGTATTCGCAAAATTCCAATTCTCGGCGATATTCCATTGATTGGCTATTTATTCAAGAGAAACAGCAATGTCACGAAGAAGACAAATCTTCTTGTTTTTATAACGCCGCATATTCTTACCAATCGTGATATTGCAGACAAGGTAACGGAAGAAGCACTTGGAAAACACAGCGGGCAGTTTAAAGACAGAGATAAAAAATGACGCTTCTTGAGCAGTTTGTTTTTGTGTTAGAGCAGAAAAATCTCGTCTCCCCGGAAGACGTGAAGTTGCTCAAAAAGCAATCGGGATCTCTGCTCAAAGCAGGACAATTTCTTCTTAAAAAGGGCTCCATTACAGAAGAAGATTTGTTCCGCGTTCTCGCAGAAATTTATGGGATGCCCTATCTCGATAAACTCGAGATTGCCGGCATAGACGAAATTCGCGGACTTATTCCGCTTCGCTTTTTACAGAAATATCGTCTGGTTCCCTATCGCTTTGAATCCGGGCATGTGTACCTTGCCGTCTCGGACCCTTCTACCCTGCACGCTATTGACGAGGCCCGCATTATGCTTTCGGCTTTCGAGATCAGCGTGGGGCTGTCCAGGGAATCAGAAATTCTGCGTGCACTGCACAATCACTTTGATGAAGACAGCCGCAAAAGGGGAGAGAATGAAATTTCCGGCGAGAGCGATTTTGAACTGCTCGCGGACATTGAAGATCTTGATGAATCTTCTGATCTGGCCAACCAGGCCCCCATTATTAAACTCGTCAATGTGATATTGTCCAATGCCGTTTCGGAGAGAGCGTCTGATATTCACATTGAGCCGCAGGAAAAAGAAATCACCGTTCGCTATCGCATAGACGGAATGATGTACAAAGTTTTGTCTCCCCCTAAATCTGTGCAGAGCGGTATTCTTTCCCGTATTAAAATTATGGCCGGAATGAATATTGCTGAAAACCGTTTGCCTCAGGATGGCAGAATCAAAATTCGTTTTGCGGGGCGGGAGCTCGATATTCGCGTTTCTTCTTTGCCTACCGCTTTTGGAGAGCGCATTGTAATGCGTCTTTTAGGGCGCACCGATGTATCTTACGAAATTGAAAAAATTGGCTTTCCAGATTATGTCTTAACAGAACTTAAGAAACTACTCGCCTTGCCCAATGGAATTATTCTGATTACCGGTCCAACGGGTTCCGGAAAAACGACGACTTTGTATGCGGCTCTGAATTCCTTGAATGACAACACCCGCAATATTATCACTGTAGAAGACCCTATTGAATACCAGATTGCCGGGATTAGCCAGGTGCAGGCTCGCCATAAAATTGGCCTGACGTTTGCAGAGGGTCTGCGATCCATTCTGCGCCAGGATCCAGATGTGATTATGGTAGGGGAAATCCGCGACGAAGAAACCGCGCGCGTTGCCATACAGGCTTCCCTTACCGGACACCTCGTTTTTTCTACGTTGCACACGAACGATGCACCCTCTGCGCTGACGCGTCTACTGGACATGGGCATAGAGCCGTATCTGATTACTTCTACGGCTCGTGGCATTATGGCGCAGCGCCTAGTGCGCAAACTCTGCGATTGCAAAAGACCTGTTGGTTTGTCTCCGGAGGATTTAAAAGCGGCAGGTTATCGTGCTGCTTTGCCCAAAAAGAAAATTCAGATCTATGAACCAACCGGATGCGACAAATGTATGAATACGGGGTATCGCGGCAGAATCGGGGTATATGAGCTGATGGTGACGGGCCCAGAAATGCGTGAGATTATATTAAAGAATCCATCGATTGATGAACTCCGCGAGGAAGCCGTAAAAAGGGGGATGCAGACGCTTCGCGAAGCAGCGCTTGAAAAAGTGCTCGCGGGCGAAACCTCGTTAGAAGAAGCTCTGCGGATTACCTGATGATTTTTCAGTACGATGCCATGAACCAGCGGGGCGATGCGGTAAAGGGGGTCTTAGAAGCTCCTAACCGCGAGGCCGCCATTGCCAAGCTGAAAAGCCAGAATCTTTATCCCAAAATTGTTCAAACAGACACGGCCAGGCGCGACCGCGATTTGTTTCCTGTTTTATCCAAATTGCTCAATACGATATCCCGCAAGGAAATAGGCATTTTCAGCAGGCAGCTTGCGACATTGTTAGGAGCTGGAATTTCTCTTGATGAATCCCTGTCTTCTGTTCTGGAGCAGACCAAAAATCCGACATTCCGCAAAGTGATTCTGGAGATGAAACAGGCGGTGACCGAAGGAAAAACTCTTTCGCAGTCTTTTGGCATGCATCCGGTTATTTTTCCACCGGTGTACGAGAACATGGTGAGGGTAGGGGAGGCAACCGGTTCCTACGAAGCCATATTGCTGCGCCTGGCCGAGATGGAAGAAAAAAATGACGAGCTGAAGGGTAAGGCCATTACAGCTTTGATTTATCCCGCCATTATGCTCGTTTTGTCTGTCTTTGTCGTAATTTTTCTTTTGACTTCGGTGGTGCCGCAAATGGAAATGCTGTTTTCGAGTTTTGAAGGAAATCTGCCCTGGCCAACGCGCCTGGTGCTTGCCATTTCTTCGTTCATGCAGTCTTTCTGGCATATTGCTCTGCTTGCGTCTGCCGGTGGCTTGTATGCATTTTCGCGCTATTATGCGACTCCGCAGGGAAGGCTCAAGACAGACGCTCGCATGATTAAAACGCCATTAATTGGGGATCTTTTACGCAAAATTGAAATATCTCGATTTGCACGCAATTTTGGCTTGTTGCAGGAATCGCATGTTCCGCTGTTGCAGACTCTTGAGATTCTTGCTGGAACTGTTGGCAATGCCGTATTCCGCGAAGAGCTGAAAATGGCAGCCAAAGAAATACGCGAAGGTGGAAAAATTCGAACATCTCTGCGGAATTCCCGCGTGCTCGACCAAATGACTCTGGGGATGATTGCGGCGGGGGAGTCTTCTGACCGTCTTGCCGAACTGCTGTTGAAGGTTGCCGCCATAATGGATTCTGAAGTAGATTCTGCCGTGAAGCGTTTTACCGCTGCTTTAGAGCCTCTCATGCTCGTCGTGATGGGGGGGCTTATTGCTGGAATTATGTCTGCCGTGATTCTTCCGATTTACAAATTGACAGAAATGATTCGCTGAGTGTATATTTTGGAAGAGAATCTGCCTCTTTGATTAGAGACAAATAAATGATTTTTCGCGGAAATCTATGAGAACGGTTGCCCGTTTAAGTGAGAGCGACCCGCAGGGTCTTCTGGTATTGCCGCCCCCTTCAACCCTTCGAAAGTTCAGGGAAAACTGCATAGGGCTAACCTCGTGCAAAAAAAAGCAGGGGATCAAACCCCTGCTAAAAACTTACACCCAGTGGATGCACTCGCCCGGACAATCGTCTATGGTTTCTTGGACTTTGTCAATGTCTGCACCATCTACAACGGCTTTGTTCACGTTGGCATCGTCGTTGTGTGATTCTGCGAGATCATCTGCGTCAAGGCGGAAGACTTTCGGGAGGGTGTCTGTGCACAGGCCGCAGCTTGTGCAATCGTCTTTGTTTACTGTTACTACTTTGCTCATGTTAAACTCCTTATATTTATAAGGGTCAATCTGCTTGAGTGGTTTTCCCTGTACAGTAATAATAGGGACTTTGCCTTTAGTCTCCATCTCCATCGCCGCAACCACCGTCTCCATCGTACTCTCCATCGTTGCTCTGAAAATCGGCGGGATCGGTTTCCCAGTTGTCGTTAAATTCTACGTCGTTGAAATAGTATTCACTGGATTCTGATTCACCTTGTGCAAGGAGCTTCTCTTCAACAAAGTCGGCTGCAGCCATCTCTTCTGGTTGTGCCGTGTCGTGCAAGGCAAACGCAGTCGCCGCAGTTTTTGCGAGGGATTATTTTGCATTCAGGTGATAAAGGCTTTCAACTATAGGCTTGTCCGTTCAACCTGGATTTCAAGAATAACCGCATGAAACCTAACGCGCATTTCCAGTGCATCAATGGATGCGAACCTTCCTATTCTCTAAACGAAGTTATCTATACCTGTCCAAAATGTGGAGCACTCCTCGAAGTGCGGCACGATCTGAACGAACTCAAAAAGATATCAGCCACAGAATGGAAACAGACATTCGCCTCCCGTTACCGCTCGGTGACAGCACCAGACAATTCTGGCATTTGGGCTAAGCGCGAAATGGTGATGCCACATCTAAAACCGGAGAACATAGTCACTCTGGGAGAAGGCTACACGCAGCTTTTTCATTCAGAAAAACTGAATAAGCTTTTTGGCATACGCGAACTGCACGTGAAACTGTGCGGCAATTCCCATACCGGATCGTTTAAAGATCTCGGAATGACGGTTCTCGTCTCGCAGGTAAACCAGATGCGCAAAGAAGGCGTGCCCATCCGCGCTGTTGCCGCCGCCTCCACCGGAGATACATCCGCCGCACTGGCTGCCTATGCTGCCGCTGCCGATATCCCTTCTGTCATTTTGCTGCCGCACAATAAAGTGTCGCTGGCACAGTTGATTCAACCCGTGGCCAATGGATCACTGGTGCTTGCTCTCGATACAGATTTTGACGGAGCAATGAAACTCGTGCAGGAACTCACGCAGGAGAAAGAAATATATCTCGCCAATTCCATGAACTCGCTGCGCATAGAAGGCCAAAAAACCGTTGGCATGGAGGTTGTGGAGCAGCTTGGCTACAATGTGCCAGACTGGTTCATTATTCCGGGCGGAAATCTTGGCAATGTATCGGCCCTCGGAAACGGCCTGCTGCTGTACAAAGAACTCGGCCTGATAGACAAACTGCCGCGCATTGCCGTAGCACAAACCGAAAAAGCAAATCCTCTCTATTTGTCCTTTCTTAAAAACTTTGAAGAGTTCTCTTCTGTGACAGCGCAGGAAACACAGGCTTCGGCCATTCGCATTGGCAATCCGGTGTCTGTGCAGAAAGCCATTCGCACTCTCAAAACATTTAATGGAGTGGTGGAGCAGGCAAGCGAAACCGAGTTATCCAATGCAGCCGCAAAGTCTGATCTTGCTGGACTGTTTTCGGATCCGCATACGGGCGTGGCTCTTGCCGCTCTTGAAAAGCTGATTGCGAAGAAAGTGATTTCGCCAGAAGAATCCGCCGTTGTAATTTCTACCGCCAACGGGTTAAAATTCACGGATTTTAAAGTTCACTACCACGAGGGAAAGCTTAAGGAAGTAATGTCTGCCATGCCCAATAAGCCGGTTCTGCTGGAGGCGAGCATCGATGCCGTGCGTCGCGCAGTAGACGAGCGCATCGACAGCGTTCTACGAGGATAACGGTCTTGCGGGCTGTACCCGAAGAGTGCACGCTTCGCGTTCAGAGGCTACTTAGGTAAACTCTGAAAAAGTCCCTCCTTAGACTTTTTGCCTGCGGCTTTTTCTTCGGGAGTTTCCCAGAGCCACATTTTCAGGGCGAACACAAAGCCAGAGGAAATTCGGTTGAGCATTTTTTCATGGTTGGCCTGGCGGTAATAGCCGTACGCGCGCAGCGGCTGGTGCTTTTCAAAGTAAAAATAATCACCCACGCGGATGAGCCCGTCGCGGTATCCGGTGGCTTTGTAAACCTGGGCCGCCGTTTCAATGTCGCCACTGTTATATAGCTGGTTGCCCATTCTCACTAATTCTGCCTTCTTCTTGGGATCCATTTCTTTGCCGGCCATGCTTTTTTATCGGAATCTGGTACCATCCGCACAACAGATTTTATACGACGACGGGAAGCCGATGCGTTTTAGCGCCGGTAGCAAACAGATCCCCGCCCTGTTTGTATTTCTTTAAAAGGAAGTTTGTGCTCGTGTGCTCCACACCTTCAATGGGGGATAACTTATCGGCCACAAAAAAAGCGACATCTTTGAGGGAAGGGCCCTGCACCTCTACGAGGAGATCAAACGATCCTGAAACGAGCATGCACGATACCACTTCGGGAAAAGAGGCTACTCTGCGGGCAACTTCGTCATACCCCTGTCCCCGCTTGGGAGTAACTTTAACCTGGATGAGAGCAATCACTTCCGGACTTTCTATTTTTTCCCAGTTTACTATTGCTTTGTATTTAAGGATAATTCCTTCTGATTCCAGATGCAGCCGCAATTTTTCTACGTCCTGTTCGGGGATTCCCGTATTTGCAGACAGTTCTGTATTGGTGAGCAGAGCATTGTTCGACAGGGCATCGAGTATTTTAAGTTCGTCACCGGAGAGTGGTTTCAGCATGCTGCTTTCTGTCGCCTGTTCCCAGTCTGTCAACCAAAATGCGCTACCCGCGCAGGGATTTTTTGTCAGAGAAAAAATATTTTGTCCCCGGAAGGACTTTTTCAGAGGGTACCTAAAATATACGTATTAAATTCGGTACCGCTTACGAGGTTGTATAATAAGCGGTTTGTTTGATCAGAGTATGTTGAAGGACATTTTGTTCCTGCCGATTGGGCTTCCTGAGCATCGGAATAAGTTCCTTTTCGGCATTCCTTCGGTCCCCTTAGAATTCCAGCGAAAGTGAACAAGTTGGATATCCCAACATCAAGAATCGGCTAACAGAGGCGGAAAAAAATCCATGATGAGAGGGTAGCGCTCTTTTTCGTCCAGATTCTCGCGCTTAAAATGCAACTTCATATTCACGAGAGAAATTTCATTTTCCCGATTGATTCGATTGGTAAAATCAACAGCCTTCCAGTAATGAGCGAGAGATTCGGCTTCGTCGCCAAGAAGTTCCAGCATGGCTCCTTCATTATTGTGGACAATGGCAAGCTGCGAAATCAGGCGCATGTTTTCCGGTTTGCCCAGAGATTTATCAGAAAGTGCTGCCGCCTTTTCTGCATAATAACTTTCCAAATATCCTAGTATGCCAAGCGCGTTCTCGAGATATTTTTCCCGGTTGGCAGGATCCGACAGAGCCATGCGGTACCAGCTGTTTGAGCGCGCGAGCTCAATGTGCGGGTTTTTCTGCTGCATTTCCATGGGCATGGATTCCAGAAACTGCAGGGCCTGCCGATAGTCGCCGCGCGCGTAGGCCGCCCAGCCACGGCTGTAATTCATCTCTGCCTTGAGAGATTCGTCGGTAGTGCCCATGGCATCGGCTGCTGCCCAGTGCGCCTCTGCCTGATCGAGAGCTGCCAAGAAGGCAAGTTCGCCGCTTTGCTCCGGAGTAGAATACCGGCTCGTTTCGAGCATGCGAATCCAGTCGTCCGTTGGCCCCAAAGAATCCACCGCATTGAGAAAAATGGCTTTGCCCGCGTTAAAAGGTATCTTGGCTCTGTTTGCCCGGAGCAGACTTTCATCTTCGGGAGAGTCTCCGAGAACAGACAATGCCTCTGCTGAAATTAATGGAGCAGCGAGTTTCAGATGTTCCGCCGCTCCCTGGTAATCGTTAATTTCAAGGAGCAGTTCTGCTCTGTCGTTGAGCGCCATGAAATGTCGTTTGTCGTAGGTAAAGGCGTATTCAAATTGTTTAAGTGCCATGATGTGATTTTTTTCCACATGGCGGTAATAGCGCCCAAGCTGGTAATACGCCTCTGCATATGTTTTACCGTTTTTAACATTTCCAAAGGCGTCCGTTTCTTTTTTCTCCCGGATTTTCGTGAGCAGTTCCAGAGCCCGTCTGCGCAACTGCGTCGAGTTAACCTTGTCTTCCGGAGACAAATTATATTTTATCCTCAAAGTGTTTTCGTCGGGAAGATCGATATAAAAAGCAGCGAGTTCTGCCATTACATGCATGGGGAGAGAATTTTCCATGTCCAGCGTGTGCTTGATAACGCTGTGTGTCTGGATTACCAGCTTGGGATCGTTATTTGTTTTTGAAATGCGAATCAGAGAGCGCAGAATACCGCTCTGGCCTCCCGGATTTCTTGGATTGGCCAAGACGACCCGCTCATAATATTCGAGGGCTTTAGTATAATTATTTTGATTGAAATAAATTTCTCCGATTCCCATAACCGAGTCATTGAGATAGCGGGCTTTTTTTCCAAACGGAAATTCCGTCTTAAAATTTAAAATTCTCTGGTAATAATCTATTCCCAGCCTGTTATTGCGGTAGGGCGAATCGTGAAACCGTCGCGAATGGTTGGAATGAAAAGCAGCGAGAGCCATGAGAACCCTGCCGTCGTTTTTCTTTTTGTCAAGATGCGTGATGAGATACGCCCCTTTGCTCTTGAGCGAAAAGGCTGTGCCATTGAGCAGGAGAATATTATTTTTAGGGCCATAGGCAGCGACGGGAACTTTTTCAAAACTGTTCCAGATTTCGTCAGCAGAGGTAAACTCTCGCGATTGAAAGCGCAGTGGGGAAGAAAGGAGCCCAATATCTCCGTACAGTTTTACAAAAGCCTCGCGGTACATTCCCTTTTTGCGATAGGCATCGGCAAAGCGCAAAAAGGCGTCGGGCTTATGGGGGTACAAGCGAACTGCCTTTTCAAAAAGTTCCTCTGGTTTCTGTTTGGAATCCGGAGTTGCATGCAGAATCAGGTTTCTGCCAGACTCGATAAAATTATTATAGCGCATGGGCTTTATGACTCCAAGCCAGGCTGCCGCAGAAATGATAATAACGGCAAGCGCAGCGATGGAACCCAGGCGAATCAGTTTAAGTATTTTCTGCTGTCTAGCCAAGCCGCTGTCGGTATACTCTGGCCGTGTGACGATTACTTTGGAAGGACCACCTTTTAATTCACGCGAAATTTTTTCGCCCGTTTCGGATTCAATGTATTCAGAAAGTGCCAGCTCCCCCGAACCGGAAATTACGCGCCGCATAATTTCTTCGCGGATGCCCGGCATTATATCCGGACGCAGCAACAGATCTACCAGAGCCTTTCGGAAGGGGAGAGAATACCGCTTAGCATTTGTGCGGAATGTCTGTATTTCAGCATCGGAGAAAATAGAGCCCGATCCCCCGGCATATTCTTTGTGCAGTTCAGCAAATTCATCCTGTATGGAAGGCGCTGCCCCTTTAAGTACTACGTCCGGGTTTACGTCGTCAAGAGAGAGCGGTTCTGGAAAAGCGGGTTCCGAAAAACTTCCCCCGGCGGATACATCAGCTGGTGCGGATA
>DYPL01000124.1 GCA_020719945.1 Turneriella parva | reverse complement strand
TGTAAAGTTATAATCAGCGGGAAAATGGGTTTACAATTTCCAACTTTTTCTCTATTAAATGGCCGTCCTGCATGTCTTCAGAAAAGAGAACCTTTGCATTATATTCAAGTGCTGCCGCAATTTGCAGGCTATCAAAAAAGTGATATTTATACTTGGCATGAATGGAAATAGCCTTTTGGATTGTCGCGGGCTGCAGGATAGCAATTTCGTCGACGAGAGAAACAAGGCTGTTCACAACCCGGTTCACCTCTGTTGATTTGCGCTTAAACTTTTTAAGCAATTGAACAGCGGTTTCATTGAGGGATTGCGTTCCAAGAATGCGATGGTGCTCTTCGGATTCAAGAAGGTAGATTGCTCGCTCTTCTTTCATTTGCGATTGCATGCTGTGTGCGTATAGAATGACCGAAGTATCGAAGTAAACGCGAAGCATGATTATCTTGTTTTGATTCTTTCTGGAAAATCTATACGATGGGGATCGAGTCTTTTACGAATTTTAGAGCCTGCTTCGTAAAGTCTCACCATCTTTTCAAGAGTTTCCTCTTGGTCTTCATCTTCCTGGAGAATTTTTCTCAGTTTGTTGTAAGTAGCTCTTTTCATCTCCAGAGTGACTTCCAAAAGCTCTTCGTCTTTTTGTTTGCTGCGTGCCATGCGGATAATATATCAATTTGGCGAAGGGCTGGCAAGGGATTTAGTTGCTTGTATTTTCGAGCAAGCCCCCATAGCCTGTGGATTCAATTTCCACAGAGAGCAAACCATAATCATTGATTGAAAGAAATTTCATAAGCCCTTCTTTCGCTTCGCGAAAAATCTTCTGCTTAACAAACATTGGAGAATCATTCTCGTCGTACACAGTAATTACCCGATCGATTACTTTTTTAGGTTTCAATTGTAGAATAACGGTTATAGTACAATAGGTGATTCCCTGTTTAATTGAATGTTTGGTATTTCCGCAACTTACTTGAATCCGCTCTGATCCCGATTTTTCGTTAATACGAGCAAATATACTTTCAATTTTTCCCCAGTCGTATTGAGGATAACGGTGGAGGCCATACATCATTGATTCAGGAAGCTCTTGTAACAAGATACATGTGTGGCTTTGTTTCTAAAAGGTATTTTTCTATTATGCCGATAACGTTATCTATTTGGTGTGATTCTTTCTGTTCGACTTCTTTAATCAATGATCGTAGTCGTTTTTTAGAAGAGTTTTTCGCAGTATCATTTTTTGGCATAGCCAGAATTCTTAATTCATCAGGATTTTTTTGGATCCGATCAAGAGAATTTTTAAACTTTTCAATTTTTTCCAGGTTATTTAAAGCGTTGAATTTTCCCCATTTGGACTGCGAGTCGATTTCTTCCCCCATGTTGTAAAGTTTGTCCAAGTTCTCGTTTTCATAGTAACTGAACAGATGAATGATAGAAGAAGTCCAAATTTGGTCGACAATACTGTCAAAAGCTTTTTCTTCGTTTTCTTCTTCCGAGTGAACTATTAGACCAAAATCGAGACATTCTCCAACCATGATATTTGATTGATTGCGGAAAACAATTACATGGATATTTGGTATAGACAGCAAATTATGGTAAGGGGATTTGAGTTCAAATGCGCGTAAAATCTCCATCATATTCTCCTTTCCGTTTATACTCCGGGCGAGTGGGCAACTATTAGTAGCCCATATGACCTGTAACGTCAATTCATTTTCGGCAGACAGGGTGTAAATTCCATTCCATTTT
>DYPL01000066.1:7307-9679 GCA_020719945.1 Turneriella parva | reverse complement strand
AACGATACACAACACCCCCGCGTGAGCGGGGGTTTTTTATTTCTGGGCTCCCTAAATCCCCCTCAAAAGAAAAGTAGTTTTCAAAACCCAAAAACAATACAATCATGGATGAAAGTATTTCACACTACCAGGCTTTTGAAAAAGAACAGCCTGCTAAAAAGGAATCGCATGAAAACGAAAAAGCACAGAACACGAGAATATCTACAATATCGATTTGACCGCTTTATTTCCTCCGGTCCCAAATCTATTTTCATAGCTCTAATTGTCATGTTCTCGGTTGCTTTTACATTCACGGCGCTGGTTCGAATCAGCGTGAGTGCGCTCGTGCCGACGCAATACGACGAAAAAGGCAATCGCATTATGCGCTCGCTCGACGAAAATCTATGGCTTACCTTAATGCAGATTACAGATCCCGGAGCCATCGAGCAGGATACGAATAACGGAAAGGGTCTGGACCACTGGATTTTTCGTGGCGTTGGATTGTTTACCATTTTAACGGGACTCGTATTTTTTTCTGCGGTGATCGCTTTTATAACAACGCAACTGGAAGAAAAAATTAAATCCCTGAAAAAAGGGCGCAGCAATGTTATTGTTTCGGACCATATACTGATACTGGGCTTTACAGAGCGGACTCTCGATATCGTCCGCGAACTGATTGAAGCTCTAAAACATCGCTTTCGGTCGCACATTGTGATTCTTGCCGAAAAAGAAAAAGACGAAATGGATGACTTTTTCAAAAGACATGTGCCAGAGAGAGGCAACACGAAAATTATCACGCGCCGTGGAAATCCCAGCTCGTTAGAAGCATTAAACCGCGTGGCCGTTACAGATGCTCATTCTGTCATTGTGATGCCGTTTGTGAATGAGGCATCCCCAGATGAAGACAAAGAAATATCGGATTCAAAGGTAATTAAAACGGTGCTTGGAATTGTCGCTGCGCTGTCTGAAAACGCAGTTAAGCCAAACATTATTGCCCAGACTTATAGCGCGCGCCTGAATCGGGTCCTTGAGGACCTGTCCACGGGCAATATTCACATTCTCGATATTGAAGATACAATAGCCAAAATTATTGTGCAGACTTCCCGGTCGGTCGGTTTGTCTACCGTGTATTCTGAGCTGATCTCTTTTTCTGGAATGGAGTTTTATTTTGCAGGGCACAAAATTGCCGGTACGCGTTTTGTAGACGCCTGCTATTTGTTTGACAAGGCCATCTTATCGGGCGTGCACCGTGCGGACACGGGGCTTCTGCTCAACCCGGGACGGGAATATTCAATACGCCCCGAAGACAGGCTTGTGTTGCTGTCCGATTCGGAGGCCGTATTGAGTTCTAATGCGACCTCTGTCGTTAAACCTGCGGAGTATCCCTTTACCGATCGCAGAATTGAAAGGCGCGTGGAAAGTGAGTTGATCATCGGGTGGAACAGCAAGGCAGCCCGCGTGATTCGCGAGTACTACAAATATATACCAGAAGAATCGCGGATGGATTTGCTTTTACACCAGCCGACCGCAAAGGTTCTCGCGGAAGTAGAAAGTCTGAGAGAAAGTTGTCCGGGAAGAAATATCAATATTATCAGGACAAATCCCACATCTGGCGAAGAACTCGAAGAACTGAATTTAACACAGTACGACAATATCATTATTCTCAACAAGATTGAGGATGATTTTGAGAAGGTAGATTCCGGGACGATTGTCATTCTGCTGCTTATTCGCGGGATATTCAAAAAATATGAAAAAGAAAACAGGCACAAGGTGCGCACCAAACTTATTACCGAGGTAATGAATTCTGACAATCTGGAGCTTGTCTCCAAGACTGGTGTAAACGACTTCATTATTTCCAACCAGATGATTTCCAAGGTATACGCGCAGGTGGCCATGGATCCGTCGGTGCTGTATATTTACACCGAGTTGTTTAACGAAGAAGGTTCCGAAATTTACCTGAAACCACTCGTTTACTATTTTGAACTGCCTATTCCAGAAAATCTGCACTTTGCCGATGTAATGCACGCTGCTTTTAAGCGCGGCGAGGTGGCGATTGGCTACCGCTTAAAGAGACCGGGGACCCTTGCCCATGAAGGAGTTGTTCTTAATCCTCCTAAACATACAGTTCTTGATATTGGCCCGGAAGATTTTGTAATCGTTATTGCTGAAAATGAGTTGTAGAGATCTGTTAGTATGTAAGAAGTAAGTAAAGCAGGCCGTTTTGGGCAATGCTGTTGACAATCTGACGCTGTCAAAACTTAAGTGAATGCCATGGCAAAAATTTTATTTTTCTCCGCGAAACCATACGACAAAGAATACTTTGACAAGCATAACCAACAGTTCGGGTTTGATTTAGAGTATTACGAAACACATCTTGGTCCTCATATTGCCGG
>DYPL01000066.1:5991-7207 GCA_020719945.1 Turneriella parva | reverse complement strand
ATTGCCGGATTAAAATCCAGGCAGATAGGAGCCCTTGGAGTGGATGTATACGAACAGGAAGAAAAACTATTCTTTCGCGATTTATCTTCTGCCATTGTAGACGACGATACAATCATGCGCTTGGTAAGTTTTCCCAATGTTCTCATTACGGCTCACCAGGCCTTTTTGACGCAGGAGGCGCTTGACGAAATTGCCGGGACGACGTTATCCAATATTCAATCTTTGCTCAATGGTAAAAAGCAAAATACCCTCTTTTAACCGGAAATATTGTTGCCAGATGACGCTGGCATGGCTCGCTGACTCACTAAATTTTGTTACCATGAAGAAAATGCAGAGTCTACGGCGGGACTCTTTCAGATATTACTTAAGAGGCTATTCAAATGAAGTTAAATAAAGAAATCGAATCTATAGCAAAAGAACTCGTAACTGAATTCGATAAAATTCCGGAAAACCGCAGAGAGCTCCTCTCTGTTCTCACAGCGTATATTCGCGAAAAAAAAGATGCGGGAACACCCATCCAAATTAATTACATTTGCACGCATAATTCGCGCCGTTCTCATATTGCGCAATGCTGGGGCGCCGCTGCAGCTGTATTCTATGATTTTGATAATGTGGAGTCCTTTTCGGGTGGAACATCGGCGACGGCACTGAATGCTCATGCCAAACAGGCTCTTTCTTCCTGTGGATTTTCTTTTACGGAGGTGAGCGGTGGGAGCAATCCTCATTATGAAGTAACGTACTCTCCAGAGAAAGAACCTCTTATCGCTTTTTCAAAATTCTTCTCGGATGCACCAAATCCGTCTGCAGATTTTGCTGCGGTGATGGTATGCTCCGATGCAGATCAGAACTGTCCTTTTGTTCCCGGTGCCTCAAAACGGATCAAACTTACGTACAACGATCCTAAAGAGTCTGATGGTACAGGAAGAGAAGAAGAAGTTTATCTGCAGCGGGTGAAAGAAATTGGCCGCGAAATTTTGTTCGCCTTCTCTATGGTTTAATGGTCGGGGGTTTAATAGTACAGATCCCTTAGATATGGATCGAGTTTTAAGACTCTGATATTTCCGTTTTGTTGTTCTATCTGAGCCCTCATAATTATGGCAAATGCGCAGTATTCTATTCATTTGCCAAGGCAGCAATATACTGAGCAAATGCCCTAATTTGGCTGTATCGAATCTTCAATCTTCGCGCGTCCTCCTGCGGGCAAAGCGGAAGCTAC
>DYPL01000066.1:0-5891 GCA_020719945.1 Turneriella parva | reverse complement strand
GCAGGCTGAAAAAGGGAATTGTATATGGTGCAACCGACGACAAAGGAATTGGTGTTGTAAGTAGTCCGGTAACTGTGGGAATGCATATGGCGACAATACTGTCCGCTGCGGGAATAGACATAGCCGCAGAGTTGTCCAATTCGGAAGGTCGGCCATTTGCACTGGCTGGGGGCGAAAAACCTGTTTTTGAACTACTCAGGAAAACCTGAAAACTGCTTGCAGCCATGCCATGCCAATCTGAATCTTGAAAAGGCAGACTTATGGGACTAAATCTAAACGAAGAAAAAATTAAATTTTTGCACGAGCTTGGTTATGGCGTCGTGATTTTTGATGCGTCCCAAAAAATTCATTTGTATTCTAAAATTATTTCTAAACTGCTCAAGCTGCCCACCAGATTTCAAGATGGTTCGCATCTTCTTGAAAAGCTGATACCGCAGCATTTTTTCACCCATGTATTTACGGGCGATAATTCCGTGTTCAATAAGGGAAGCATACGCAATTACAGATTCTGGATTTCTCCTCTCGATGAAGCCGTTGAAATTCTCTTTGATGTGACAGCCTATTCCATGGGAGACGACATGGTTGCCACAGTATGGCAGAATATTGAATTAGATAAACTAAAAGATTATGGTTTTATTGACGATTCTATTCGCAAAATGGTAGAAATGCTCCCTTATATCAGGCCTTATGTATCGAGCGGTGTTATTGAACTGGCCAACACGGCTGTAAGCCACCGGGGGCAAAACCCTTTTAGATCGCATGTGATGGACGCCACGATTCTGTTCAGCGACATTGTTGGCTTTACACAAAAGTCAGAGAAGATGGAGCCACCTGCTGTCGTAGAAATGCTCAATCTCGTGTTCTCTACCATTGTCCACACAATAGAAAAACATTTTGGTTATGTCGATAAATTCATGGGCGATGCCGTCATGGCGGTATACAACGACCCTCTGATGGGCGTTGTCTCTGCTATCGAGATTTTGAACGAAATGGCCAGCATTAACGAGTTGCGCGCCTTAATGAACAAAGATCCCATTGAAGTCCGCATTGGCGTCAATACCGGTAAGGTTATCCAGGGCGGGATTGGAATGTCTCACCGGATGGACTGGACCGTGATTGGCGATGTCGTGAACACGGCTTCGCGCATTGAGCGGACTGCCGAACCAGGAGAAGCACTGATAGGAGACGCAACCTACCAGCAGGTAGGAGAAAAGGTGAAAATTTCACGAACTCAGTCTGTATCGTTAAAAGGCAAAAAAGAGGAACTTCTCGTCCATACGGTTCATTCGGCCAGTTTTTCGTTTCGCGGCGCAGATGTAACGATCCACGTCATGAAGTCCTGATTCTACTTGTCACTCTGAGTAGGGATTAGACTGTTCCCCTGCTATGGAATTTCTTCCCGGGATAAGCCATTCTGCTCTTTTTGGTTTTCTCGTTCAAATATCGGTGTTGCTGTTATTGTCCCGCATACTTGGGGATATAGCTGTTCGCAGTGGCCACTCCAGCGTTATCGGAGAACTTTTTGCCGGCATACTTCTTGGTCCTTCCCTGCTGTCTGGTTTTTTCCCGGAGATTTCTGCGTTCTTATTGCCGGGTGAAGCAGAGACAGGCCAGCTTCTTGAAATGGTCAGCATAATCGGCTCCATGTTTCTGCTGCTGCTGACCGGTTTAGAGATAGATACAGGGCTCATTAAAAGACATTATAAAACAGCTTTGGCAGTCTCCATTCTGGGAGTAACGTTTACTTTTACAGGCGGATTTATTCTTGCAGGATTTATTCCGGAAAAGTTTGCCGATCCCAAAATATCGCCGGTCATACTTTCTATGTTTTTTGCGACGGCCATGTCTGTTTCTGCCATTCCGGTATTGGCCAAGGTTCTCATGGATTTGGGGTATATGCGCCGATCTACCGGGCAAACCATGATAGCGGCAGCCATGAGTGATGATACTATTGCCTGGATTTTGCTTGCCGTTACAATTTCGCTTTCTGCCGGCACAACTCTGACGGTTGGTCATGTATCCCTGATCGCTTTCAAAACCATTGGCGTTTTATTTGCCATGTTTCTTTTGGGCACGCTTATTTCCGGGCCTCTTTTCCGCTTTGTGATTCACAAACTTGGAAACCAGGAAATGGTTTTGTCATTAATTCTGGCATTCATGTTTGCCTTTGCTTCCATAGGTCATGCCTTCCATATTGAAGCTGTTCTGGGGGCTTTTATTTTTGGTATTGTGCTGGGTCGTGTTTCGCTTATCAGTGCAGAGACAAAAGAACAGATTAGAACCTTCACCTTTGCATTTTTTTCACCCCTCTTTTTTGCGGCGGCCGGATTAAAGGTCGACATGAGTAATCTTGCCGATCCCTCGCTGTTGTTATTCACTGTTTTAACTGTGGTCGTGGCTGTAGGAGCCGAGGTAACCGGAGCTTTCGTGGGAGCCCGCTTTATAGGAAAAAAATCTATTCTTGAGTCCTTGAGCTATGGAATGGGTCTTTCTGCCAAGGGAGCCATGCAGGTGATCGTGGCCACAATTGGATATACGAAAGGCATTATTACCGGAGATATTTTTTCGGTAATTGTGATTACATCCATTGTTACTTCCATGCTGGCTCCACCCGCCCTGCGCGTGATTCTGCAGCGCGTAAAACCAGACAAAGAAGAAATTGAGAGACTGCGCCACGAGGAGCTTATGCGCTCGAATCCCTTTTCCAACCTTACCCGGGTTTTGCTGCCTGTGCGGAAAACCGAAACCATCCACCATGAGACCAGAATAACCGAGGCAAAAATCATCAATCGTCTGCAAAGAAATCAAAATTTTTCTCTGGGCCTGTTCACTGTTTCTCCTAAGGGAAAACGTTCCGAGGGCAATGCGTATCTCAACAGTATTCGCGATCTGTTTTCATTTTCGGATGTCGAAAAAAAAGTCGTCTCATCTGCAAACCCGGCTGATGCAATTATTCAGGAGACAGGGAGGCATTATGATCTGTTGATGATTGGAGCTCCTCTGCCGGAAAAAAAAGACGCCGGTATATTTTCTCCGAACATTGACAATATTATCCGGAGTGCAAGGATTCCTACTCTTATTATCAGCGGGCGCGATATGGGCCCTGCGTGGCAGCCTTCCCGTATTCTTGTGCCCGTAAGCGGAACAGAGGCGGGAAGGCGAGCAGCCCGGCTTGCTTTTGCCATAGCAGGCAAAGAGAATCTCGTTGTTATTTTGAACGTGCTGAAGAGTACAGGTTTTTCATGGATGGAAAAATATTCGCCTGAGACCCGTCAAAAAATGCAGTCGCATGAGGCCATGGTGCGCGAGATTGTCGGCGAGGGCGTAAGCCTTGGGATTAAGTCCGAGGGTGTCGTGCTGTCTGCTTCTAACACTGAGTCAGAAGTGCTTGCTTTTGCGGAAAAGAATGGAATTGATTTGATTATTCTCGGTAGCGCCGTATCAACCGGTTCGGAGCGCTTATTTCTGGGTCCTAGGATTGAAAATATTCTGGCTCGTGCGAAATGCCCCGTTGCCGTCGTCAATGCTGGTTGATGTAATTTCTGCATCCCGGCAGGAAGCCCCGTTGTTAAGTAAGGTCTGAAAAAGTCCACGGAGGGAATATACAGGCGGAATCTTGAAGATGTTTTTAAGGCTGATTTGCTTTTTGGCAAATGCACTTTCAGGATTCCATCCCATATAGTTGGATGCATAGTTTTCTCCTTAAAAAGTATTTTCAGCGGAAGAAATGTAATGGCAGACAATAAAGTAGATAAGGGGAGTTTCGACCGCTTTTTTCAAATATATTTTGCTGTGATAAAAAAGCAAGAAAAAATTTATTACAGCAGAGCGGTAAGATTAAGCACGACGAGAGATGATATTTAGATCTGTACAGGCTTTCGGCGGGAAAGATTTGTCCCTCTGGCTGTAATCTAAACCTTCTCTTTTAATTTTCCGTAGTACCGTAAAAATAGATCGGATTCACCTTTTCGGAAAAAGTCCATCTGACCTTGAAAATCGTCGTCTGCATTTTGAAGCGAGTGGATGGCATCTTCGAGATGTTTTTCTTCCTCTGCGATTACGCTGTCCAGCGAAAAGAGATTGCCGTTGTTTGCGAGTACCTCGCGGTAAATGTGGTACAGCCAGCCGGCGCGCTCTTCAATAATGAGCGATGTGTACTGATAGCATCGGTAACTGAATTCTCGGTTTGTGAGCTGGCTGTCTTCTACGCTGCGCTGCACCATCAGGTCCAGGTTTTGGAAATAGCGGAATGCGCTGTAGCCTGCGAGAAGATTTTCCCATTCGTATGTCGCGGGCATGTGGTCGATTTTTCCTGCCATTTTTTTAAAGAAGTGCGCGTGCCGTGCTTCCTCGGCGGCGTGTCGCAGCAGGCTTTCGTTCATGTCGCGGATGTCTTGTGTGGAGAGAATTTTTCGCGAGCCCATGTGCTCCAGGAAGGAGATCGTGTTGAGGAATTTGCTGTGGATTGTGGGCTTCTTCACGATTTTTGTGAGCGTTTCTTCCATTTCTATTTTGGCTATATCTGTTTTCAGCGAAGTCATATCTTTGCCTTTCGGTTGGATTCATGGTGTCGAGTGTTTTCTGGATTAAAATAGCTGTGTATATTGCTTAAACACGAAAATCCGGTGGCGACGCCCTCCGGTGCTTTCCACAAGAATTCCTTTTTCCAGAAAGATTCGCACGAGATCGTTGGACGCTTTTGCGGAAAGGCCGGTGATTGCTTCTACATCTTTGACTGTCACCACGGGTTTTTTAAAGAGTTGAAGAAAAAACGTCATGGCAACATCCGAGCGCTTTCCCAGTTTCAGAATAAAATCTTTTTCTAAGGACGCTTTCAGATCCATTATTTTCTTCAGTGTCTGAACAGATTCCTCTGCGGTTTCAATGATTCCATTGAGGAAGAAGCGAATCCACCGGGAGAGATCGTTGTGCGTTCGCACTCTCGTGAGGTTGTCATAGTATAGAGATTTGTGTTTATCAAAGTACGTTGAAAGATACAGCAGTGGTTTTTCCATTACGTTGTTGGCAACCAGGTACAGGGTTATTAGCAGGCGTCCAATACGGCCATTCCCGTCGAGAAACGGGTGGATGGTTTCAAACTGATAATGTGCAATTGCAATTCTAATGAGGTGTGGAATTTTCAGTTCCGTGTTGTGTAAAAAATGCTCCAGGTCCGACAATAGTTCCGGCAGTTCCGTATGTATCGGTGGGATAAAGATTGCATCGGACAGGTTTGCCCCGCCAATCCAGTTTTGCGATTTGCGGAATTCTCCCGGATTTTTATGCTCTCCGCGTACACTGGACAAAAGTATTCTGTGTGTGTTCTTTATCAATCGATTGGATAGCGGAAGAGTTTTCAATTCTTCCGTGGCCTGGTTCATGGCCTGTACGTAATTGTTTACCTCCGTCCAGTCATCGCGCTTCTCCGGCTGGATTTCCAGTTTGTCTGTAAGTGCCTCTTCAATATTGGTTTGCGTACCTTCTATGCGGCTGGAGACAACAGCTTCCTTAAAAATGTGTATGAGAATAAACCTGTCGACGTCAGGAACGAGCAGGGAAAACGAGTTTAGCTCACCGAGTTTCAGCGACGCCTTTTCCAGGAGCTCCCCAATGACCGGCTCGCTCCAAAAAAACGAGTGATTAACCTTTGCTGGCAGGAAGAATTTGTATTCATATCCCCTGCCGTATGTTCCTGCGATGAAATCTTTAATATCCATAGTACCTCAAAGTAAAATAAGAAAATCCTTATTTTACTTTAAAGCAGGAAAGTAAAATAAGAAAATCCTTATTTTACTTTAAAGCAGGAAAGTAAATGCCCATCCGGGGGCTCAAGGCCCGGGCGCTCCCACATTGATAATGACGCTCTCCGCGACCACATTGACAGGGTTGGT
>DYPL01000065.1:8741-9913 GCA_020719945.1 Turneriella parva | reverse complement strand
TGGCGATAAAATACTCCATGCCGGCGACACACCCCGCCCGGGTAGGGCAGACTATAAAAGATTCTTGACTCCTTTCTTTTCGGTTTTATTGTTGCTCATGGAAGATCTGACACCTAAAAAAGAAGCCAGGCTTTTTCTTGATTTAAAATATCGCGAGACAAATCCATCGGAATGGTCCGGACTACCCATTGAAGCCATTAAAGGAGTAAGCAAACCAGATGCAGAACTTCTTCGCAAGGCATTTAATATCAAAACTGTGGCTGATCTCGCTATACTTAAATACGCGCGCTGGGCAGAAGAAATTGTAGAACTTGCAGACCAGGGCGCAACGGATCTTTCCGGCTTTGAAGACAAACTCATTAAAGAATACGAGACGAGAAAACCAGCGGATGTGGCCCGCGCCCCCATTTACGCTTTGCAGGGAGTTTCTCAGGGAGACGCCGACAAACTTACAGAAGCGTTTCGCATTAAAACGGTGCGCAGCTTTTCTAAACTCAAATACTACAGAATAGCAAAAGAGCTCCATGGCATTCAAATGGAGCTCATAGAAAAAGAGGCAATTCGGCACCCTCACCCGGGAACAGGCGAAGAAAAGCTTGCCGCAGAACACAAGAAAAGCAACTTTATGTTGATTGCGTTAATCATCGCTCTCATTCTGGTGCTGCTTCTTTTCTTTTACTTAATGCTGCGCAAATCCTCTGCCCACATGGTAGAAGTCGGAGGCGAAGAATTCCACGCAGAAGCCGACGCAGCGTTTGAGGAAATGGAAGGCAACTTTGAAAGCGGTGCAGCAGCTGAGCAGGCTGTCTCTTCTGTCTCCAGTGCATCATCTGTACCGCCCGAGCCCACTGCTCCGGCGGCAACCGATGGCTATTACGTGGTTGCTCCGGGAGACACGCTTGCTGTCATTTCGCAAAAGAAGTATCGAACGTACCGTAACACTCGCGAAATTTTTGATGCCAATCGTTCTGTCATCAAAAATCCGAATAAAATCTGGCCGGGCATGAAACTCAAGCTGCCCTGAAATAAAGGGCATCTACTTCGTCCGCTTTGTGAGGGGGGATGTACGGCTGGGTCTTGGGAAGGAACAGCTCCAGACTGGCATGTAAAATTTTCCTTAAAGCCTATTTAGGTGAAATTTAGGAGGGAACGGTCCCCCTCTTTGAGTTTAT
>DYPL01000065.1:0-8641 GCA_020719945.1 Turneriella parva | reverse complement strand
GATTGTTTTATAAAAGTATATTTCCAAAACAAAATAATCCCTCGTCTTAAACATATCTATTACTGCCCTCCAAGCATGCGCAAAATGGCTAAATCCCAGTTGTAAAAAACGACAAAGTCAAAAAGAAAGTGGGCAATAATTACAGGGAGCAGAGCCGCGTATCGCATATATAAAATTCCCCAGATTAAGCCAAAGGTAAATGCCACTATTAAAGTAAATATTCCAAGCGACCAGTGGATCAACGCAAAAAATGTGGCAGAAAGCAACAACACCGCAACATTGTTCATTCCTGCTCTGCGCAACTGCCCCATCACTATCCCGCGATAAATCACTTCCTCGAAAACTCCGGCTGTCACGGACAAATACAATACCCATGCAAATTGTTTCCAGGAAGCCCAATCGGGAAGCGGATCGTGCCACTCGCTGGCCCAGTGCGTTCCCATGCGTGAATCCACAGAGGACATGGCGAAATATAGAAGCATGAACACAAAAGTAGCGGCAAGAAACAAGAGAAAGCCGTCTCGCAGCTGGTTTACAACGCGGACGGGAGAAAAGCCAAATTCAGAAAATCGAAACCACCCGGCCTGCCACGCAAAATAAATTACGGAAGACTGCCACGCAATGTAGAACAAAACATCTAAGACGATTTCAAGGCGCGTGTTATCTTCTGGCAGAAGGCCAAGGTACAAATCATTTAATAAGAGAGGCATGCCGAGAAAAAGCAGTCTAAGGATTGCCACCCGCGAAGAGATTCTATTTGCATTCATGGAGCAGCTTCGCTGTAGAATTCTAAGCGACAAGAAAAATTGGGCAGGAAGTTCATTGAACAAACCCGCTCCAAAAGACCTCCCTATCCCTTCCGCGAAGTGAGCGGCTCCACCCTGTCGGGAAAAAGCTCCCGGCAGAGCGAACAGCGAAGCCCATTACATTGACGCGCAGGACAAATTTCTCTGCCATAATAAATAAACTGGAGATGCAGCTTTTCCCAGCTGTCGGGAGGAAATAGAGCTTTGAGATCTTCTTCTGTCTGGCGAACGTTTTTACCAGAAGTGAGCTCCCACATTTGTGCTAATCGGTGGATATGCGTGTCTACCGGAAAAGCCGGCCTGCCGTGAATATGGCTTTCTATCACCGATGCGGTTTTGTGGCCAACACCTGGCAATGTCTCGAGCTCTTCTATGGTGGCGGGAACCTGGCCGTTAAATTTTTCTACAATGATTACAGACAATTCCCGCAGAGCCTGGCTTTTTCTTTTAGCAAGACCACAGCTTTTTATTTTTTCATAAATTTCTTGTTCGCTAAGCTGCATCATCTTTTGGGGCGTGTCTGCAATGGCAAACAAACCCGGCGTAATAATATTCACCCGTTTATCGGTACACTGCGCAGACAGCACCACCGCTACCAGCATGGTAAAAGCATCTATGTGATCGAGCGGAATGGGCGGGTTGGGAAACAACCTGTTCAGCTCCTGCGCTATTCTGTCTGCTCTTTGTTGTTTATCCATTGTTCTAAAGGTTGAATGAGATTCTGGTAAAAAAGACATACATCTTCAGTGATTGGTGGTGGCGAATGATGAAACATGCGAGGCACTGTTAAGGGACTGTATTGATCCTTGATTTTTGAATGAAGGCTTTCCGCATATGTTATTACAGATTCACAGGCACCATTTTTTTCTGCCACCTTGATAAAAAAGGGGGGCCGCTGCGAAGAAGCAAGGTATTCAAATAGAATATTTAAATATGCGAGACCTTCCGTTATGTCTGGCAAAACAACTGTATGCGATTTCTCTTCTTTAAAAGAAATATATTGTATTTCTGTGATCTTTGCCCCCAAAAGCTGATTATACATTAAGCCAAAAAGAAATGGCCGAAACAAATTTTTGACGGAGAAAACACTGGTATCAGAAACGAGCATGCTGCCAGATTTGGAAACGAGACAATTCCGGGAATCCAGCTTTACCCGAAAATCTCCCTGCTGGTAATGCAACTCCGGATCACAATACGCATAATCCTGCGGAGTTGGCGGAAAAAGTTTCTCTGCGATTCGGTTTATCGAATCTACCTCTTTCTGGAGTTCGGCTTCCGGGGTCTGGCGATAAGGACCCGCCGGGAAGGCACCCGTAAGCATGGATTGCTTTATGTTCTGCGCCGTTTCTTTGTGAGCGATTTCAATAAACGCTTCGCCGTTTTTCCACGCAGACATATACGAGGTAAGGAGGTTTCTTTGGTAATTGCTTTTTGTCCATTTTTCTGGGAAGAAAAGTTCACTGTCTTCGAGCGTCGCAGTGATCTCGTCAAAAATTCCCATTTCTTTTTCGAGAAAATAACCCCAGGGGGCCTGTAAAAAAGACGCAAGCTGATACAGATTTAGATCCTTTTTGAAAACGTCCTCAACCGATTCTTCCATTGCCTTTAATTTCTTTGTTGGAATTTTTCCCGATAAAAGATTGCGATCCAGATTGGACAGCCGGGGCGGAAACTCGGCAGAATAATATTTTTCTGAAATTCCATGGAGTGGCAGCTGGAATTTCTGGATATCGAGTTCAAACCTGTTTTTCAGGATTTCAAGAAATTCGAGCGGTATGGCAGCCATGTGCATTTCAGAAAGATCCGCAGGATCTCTATCCTGGTAACCGAGAACCAGCGCATCGGAAGCGGAGTAAACAGACTCCAGAAACAGAAGCCTTGCATTTTCCTCTCGCGTTATATCGCTCAGCCGCTCTTCTTTTCTCCAGGTTACAACGCGGGCAAGGTCTGCGGGAGAATGCTCCTGCGATGGTGGAAACGAACCCTCATTTAGATCTATCAGGTACAGCACGCGAAATGGAACGGGCCGCATGGTCAACATGGAAGACAAATTGATACCTTCAGACAAATACGAACCGCGCCGGTAATACAATGTGGAAGATTGTTCCCGCAACCAAGAACGTAGATCGTCTAGAGAGAATGGGTGGCCAAGCACCGCCAACGTGTTTTCAAGAATGGTCAGAGAGCGCAAAAACGATTCCCGGACATAGCGTTCCTGCGGCATGTCTTCTCCGATCGCCAGAAATTCGCTGGCAAGCGCTTTCAATTCGCTCACAGGATTTTCTGCTGTTTGCAGACGGGTCACGCGCGGAGCAAACTCTTCGTAAAACCAGGACGCAAAGGCGATATATTTTTCTTCATCTTTGCCAACACTTACAGGATATATTTCTTTGTAATCGGCAGCATCGCCGGACGAAAGCAGGCGGCCCAGCCGTAGCCGTCTCAAAGCCGATTGCCAGCTGACGAAGCGGCTCACCGGAGCGTTGCTATCGCGCCGTATGTTGACAGAGGCCAGCAGATCGCGCAGGGCTGGAATCTCTTCGGCAGCAATATCTCGGCCAGTATAAAAAACGGGATTTTCAATGAGTCGTAAAGCGCGCGAGTATTCCCAGGCAGATCCAGAGAGAGAAAGAATATCGGTTACGGCGTCGGCAAAGCGAGAGCGAAGGGAAGCTCCGGCATCGGACAAATTAAATGGAAGAGGCATTTCTGCGGAATCAAATACGCTCTGCGCTGGAGAAAACGATTTTGCCATAGCGGGAGATAAAACGGCAGACTGATCAATCCGCAAAGTTTTGTCTTCTTTAAGACGCTGCGATATATCGTCGTAAATAAATTCAAAACTGCGTTGCGGCCCGGAAGTAGAAAACCATTGAAGACTACCCTCTCGAAAAGTAGAGACGCCTTTCCCGGAAATGGCAAGCCTGAGCGGATGCATGGCATCCTTTTCAAAAGATCCGGTTTCGACATGGTGGTAATTTACCTCGACAGAACTTTTTTGAACAAGGCTGTTCAACAACAAGAAAGAACGCTTTTGGGGATCTATCCATTTTTCAAAATCTGGATAAATCCTGTACCCGTCCGCAGGATTGGCAAATGTAAGCTGGTACAGATGAACGCTGAAGTGGCGGGAAAGCTTTACAATAAGATCCAGATGAAAGCGGGAAAAGACAGACGGCGCCACAATGTGAATATGAGATTCCGAACTGTTTACGCCTTCGAGAACCTGCAACAGCCTTTCCCGATAGCGGAACAGCGTTAGATCGTTTTTCTCCAAAATAAAATAAATATCTCTCTGCAGGGCTTCCTCTTCGGAAAGGCTTTCCGTAGAAAACGTTTTTCCGGATTTCCATCCTTCGATTATTTCTGGCCTGTGGAGCTCGTAGTCCCTGAGCAATCCCTGAATTTCCCCCGCCCGATAATAGAGCTCTGGTTCGAAAGCTTTTTCTGTCCTGCTCTTTAGATACGTCAAGGCATAGAGCTTTTGCTCTAATCCGGATGGCCATATAAGCTCGCCGACAACAGGCAATTGTCCGAATGATTCTTCGAGAAAATAGAACAGATAGTTGGCAGCAATGCCGTGCGATTGCGCCAGATACAATCGCAGGTATTCCCGCAGATTTCTGTTCGGCATGATAATGGTAACGGGCTCAAACGGATTTTTTTTCCGAACCTCGTTTTGTATATTGGAAGCGAGCCTTGCAGCAAGCCCGTCCGTATGTATGGATGTATTGAGTTCTAACGGCACAGCCCTTTGTCTTTTTTTATGCAGGCATAGCAATCAATATATTTTCTGTTGCCATTTTGCCCGGACTTGTAAAAAAGACGCATGGAAGAACAACAAAATACCAGAGCGCCTGAGCCATGGCCTCGCAAAGAAATGTTTGAGCCACTGCACGGAAAAGCGGAAAGTAGAGTCGACGCAATTTTACTGCTCATCCGCGAGGCTTCCACGAATCTCCCCGGCGATGTCATTTCGTCCCTCTCGGAGCAAAAAGCAAAAGAAAGCGATGGCTCACAGGCTCAGCGCGCACTCGGTATTATTCTTGAAAATATTGAAATAGCCTACGACGCAAAAACTCCCATCTGCCAAGATACAGGGACAAATATTTTTCATGTTCATTATCCAGTTGGTACCAGCACTATAGCGCTGCGCAATGAAATAACGCAAGCCGTCAGGCGCGCCACCGAGCTGGGTTATCTGCGCCCCAACTCTGTTGATTCCATAACCGGTAAAAATTCCGGCGATAATACCGGTATTGGCCTTCCCTCTCTGTATTTTCATGAATGGGAAAAAGACCACCTGGAGATTAAGCTCATGCTCAAAGGTGGTGGATGCGAAAATGTAGGTGCCCAGTATGCTCTGCCGGAATCTCGCTTGGGCGCTGGTCGCGATCTGGCGGGCGTAAAAAAAGTCGTTCTCGATGCCGTATTACAGGCGCAGGGCAGAGGCTGTTCTCCCGGCATTCTTGGCGTTGGCATTGGTGGAGATCGCGTGAGCGGAGCTTTGCTTGCCAAAGAGCAGCTTTTTCGCACTCTCGAAGATCAGAGTCCCGATCCCCTGCTTGCAGACGCAGAGGCAGAGATGCTCGAAAAATCCAACCAGCTCGGTATTGGCCCCATGGGTTTTGGAGGAGCTACTACTCTGCTGAGCGTAAAAATGGCTAAAATGCACAGAATTCCAGCCAGCTTTTTTGTGAGCACCAGCTATATGTGCTGGGCAAGCAGGCGCAAATCTCTTGTCTTAAAACAAGACAATACTTACATTATTGAATGAGGCATACAATGGCACAGACTATAACTATCAATCCGCCCGGCATCACAGAAGAACAAATTCGTTCGTTAAAAAAGGGCGACATGGTTTCTATTTCGGGAATTATTCTAACGGGCAGAGATACAGCCCATAAATATATTAAAGACAATTTTCTGCATGGAGAAATCCCAGAAGCAGAACGCGAAACATACGAGGGTCTCAAAAAGTTTCTGCACGGCGGGATCCTTTATCATGCCGGCCCCGTCGTTCTGAACGACCCCAACGGCCAACCATATATAACCGCCGTCGGTCCTACTACTTCTCTCCGTGAAGAACCCTATGAATACGACGTGATTAAACACTTTGGCGTAAGAGCTGTGATAGGCAAAGGAGGCATGGGAGAAAAAACTTTATCGGCCTGCAAAGAATTTGGAGCCGTGTATCTGCACGCTATTGGCGGAGCCGCTGCCTACACCGCGAAATCCATTCGCAAAGTGCACGGAAATTTTAAGCCGGAATTTGGTACTCCCGAAGCTTTCTGGATTCTGGAAGTAGAAAATCTGGAATGCGTTGTCACCATGGATGCGCACGGAGAATCTCTCCACGCCGATATTTTGCAAAGCAGCAGCAGCGCAGCGAAAGAAATACTCGGAGGCATCCATTGAAAGGAATCCGCCTGCTTATTGTTGGTTCAGAAGTAACGAACGGATTCACTCTCGATAAAAACACAAACTTTTTTGCGAGAGAACTTTACAAAAACGGATTTACGGTTCTTGAAAGCAGAATTATCCGCGACAATGTGTCTTCCATCCTGAACGCTTTATCCGATTATTCTCTGACCGGAGATTTTATCATCATGTCAGGCGGGCTTGGCCCCACAGACGATGACCTCGCCGTAGACGTGTTAGCCGAATTTACCGGAAGCCGCGCAGTCATCCATGAAGCCTCTGAACACAGAGTCCGCGATTTTTTTGCAAAGCGCGCAAGCCACACTCGCACCTCTGCCGGATTTTCTCTGGATAGAGCTTTGCGACAGGCACGCATTGTAGAAGGCTGCGAAGTTCTCCATAACCCTGTCGGCCTGGCCCCCGCCATGTTTTTCCCTTCCATTCCTCTGGTGTCTTTGCCGGGTTTTCCGCGCGAGATAGAAGGAATCTGGCCGCAGGTGCTCCAGGCAATTGAACAGTCTATGGCAGAAAAAACAGAAACAACAGAAGTTTCCCTTTGGGCCATTTCAGAAAGCGGATTATCTGCCAGCATGCAGGTTCCCAGCGAACTGGAATTTGGCGTACATGCTCTGCCTTTTGGCACGCGCTTGTTTCTTCGCGCCTCCAACAACGACAGATCCATTTTGCATAGTTTTGGACAGTCTATTCTGGACAGATTTCCGGGGCATACAGCCGAAAATCCTCTTCTGGAATTTATTGAGTACCTCAAGAAAACCGGACGAACCATGACCACAGCAGAGAGCTGTACAGGCGGACTTGGAGCAAAACTCTTAACAGATATTCCCGGTGTCTCTGCGGTTTATCCGGGAAGCATAGTCGCTTACGCCAACTCTGTCAAAGAAAACCTTCTTGGCGTTTCTGCTGCTACGCTCGATACATTTGGCGCTGTCTCTCACCAGACCGCAAAAGAAATGGCGCGGGGGGCTTTGTCTGTAACAGGCGGACAGATCAGTATTTCCATAACGGGAATTGCGGGACCAGACGGAGGCAGCGATGAAAAACCGGTTGGAACCGTATATATTGGCATCGCAGATTCGCGGGAAGAACATGCAATGGCCGGAAAATTTTTCTTCCCCTTTGGAAGAGACATATTTCGCAATGCGTCCATCCACACGGCGTTTTTGGCCCTGTACCAGAAATACGTGTATTACAATGGAAATCTGGATTCCTGGCTCCATTCGGATTTTGGAAAAAATTTTACTTTTCAGGAGTGACAGTCCTCACAGGTTGAAACAGGATCAAAATGAAACACCTGTTTTCTATTCTTTTATTTGTCGCTGCCACCGCCCTGTCCTCCCAGGACCCGGAAAGAATCTTCGGTGGATACGGGAAACTCCAGACTCTGGCCGTATCCAGTGACGGAAAAAAAATTGCCTTCAGCAGCGACTACAGGGATGGCAAGGGAGACATAGTCCTTTACGACTTATCCACCAAAGCAAAAACTTTTGTATCTAAATTTCCAGAACTCGATTCCCAGCCCGTTTTTTCAGAAGACGGAAAATCTCTCTATTTTTTTTCCCGCCATGGAGCAACCGGCGGAATCTGGAAAGCTGCGGCAGATGGGTCCACCGTGCTGCGCATTACGCCAGAAAACGTTTGGTGCGAATTTCCCGCAATTTCACCGGATGGAAAATCCCTTGCCTATTACTCCCGCCGCGATGCAAACTATGGAATCTATCTTCTTGACCTTTCTTCCAAATCCGAGAAAAAAATAACGGAAAACAGATTTTTCAATTTTGGTCCGGTGTTTAGCGAGGATGGAAAAGAAATCTACTTTTATTCTAACAGAGATGGCTTGTTCTCCATTTACAAAGCTCTTCTTGCAGATAATTCCATTGCTCCGGTACGCGGACCCGGCGGGTTTACCATTTCGCCTTCTTCGTCTTTTCACTATTCCATTTTTGCCGTTTCCAATGCCCTGGGCGACAACGACATTTACCGCCTGTATCTTTCCGGAGACAGCGCGCCCAAAGCCGTCATTCATTATCCTGGCAATGATCTACATCCCGTGGTCGATACAGCAGGTCCCTATCTGTATTTTTTCTCGCAAAAAGAGGGAGATTCCGCTATATACCGCATTCGCATAGAATAATAATGATACTATGTTTTGCGGTATGATAAGGAGGCTTAGTTTTCCTTCGGCATGGATTATTCTTTCGCCGAAATGACAGAATATTCTTTATCCGTTGATAGCCGGTTGGACATATTGCTCTTATTATACTGCAACCTATCTTTGGCTATTTGATTGAAAGACTCTTTCATACTTATCAAGGGCCGTAAACTTAATAACATTTTTTCGTTAGAGGGGCTACCGATCTATTATTCGTTCCTTAGCCATCGGCTTATCTGGCCAA
>DYPL01000123.1 GCA_020719945.1 Turneriella parva | reverse complement strand
ATTTCTCCTTTTTCGTTTTTAATGGGGGATATCAGAACAGATTCCCAGTATAATTCGCCGTTTTTCTTTTTGTTGTGTAATTCGCCTTTCCATTCTTTACCGGCGGATATTGTTTCCCAAAGCTCTTTATAAAATTCTGATGGCTGTTCGCCTGATTTCAATATTCGTGGATTTTGCCCGATGGCTTCTTCTGATGTGTAACCCGTTAATTCGTTAAATTTTGGGTTCACGTATTCTATCGTCCCTTCCGTATCGGTAATAACCACGCTGGCAGGGCTTTGCTCAACTGCCCATGAAAGTTTCCGGAGCTGATTTTCGGCTGCTTTGGCTGCTGTAACATCTCTTGCCGAACCAACCACCCCGATAAGTTGCCCGTTACTGTCAAAAAGTGGTGCTTTATGTACATCGAGGAAAAGGAATTTTCCTCTTACATTTCCAAACTCATCAAATTGCATGGGCTTCATTGCTTCGAGTGTATCAGCATCCGAATCCCTGCATATTTCGCCAAAAGTATGCCATTCGGGATTGTCGGGTTGTGAGTTGCGTTGGCGCAAAGCGAAAAACATATCATTCTTTCCGAGCGGTTCTTCGGTGTCTTTGGCATTAAGTAAACCTGTACAGAAGGCTTTATTAGTAAATATATACTCATTGTTCAGGTTTTTTGCCCAGAGCATATCGGGCATGGTATCACTCATTAAACGTATAAGTGTGTATAAATCAAAGTACTGCTTCTCGTTTTTTTCTGCTTTTTCTTTGGCGGTGAGTAATGCTTCTTCCGCCTTTTTCAATTCGGTGATGTCCACCAGATAGCCCAGGTAATGGGTAATAGCACCCGCCTCATCCCTGACAATGGTGGTGTAGTCCAGCGTCCAGACAATATTTCCGTTCTGGTGAATAAGCCGGTAGGGCTTATGCTCAAATTGTTGTATCTGATTTTCGCTGTGGATTTTAACTTCTTCGGCCACTCGCGAGCTGTCTTCCGGATGAACGATATCGGTATACCGGACCTTTCCCGATAGAAAGTCAGAAGCCGCATATCCCAGGAAGTCCTCTGCATTGGCCGATACATATTCCACCGGCCAGTTTTCCCGATTTTGCCACCTGAAAGCAACAACAACCGGCCCGCTGACAAACATATCCCGTTCCTGTTGCAGCGCGACCTTTTGCGCCCGGAGACGGAAAAGAGCCTTTGTCAAGAGATACAACAGCACGATGATGATTAGAAGACCGGCTATGGATATCGCCAGCGTGACGACAAATTCGGAATAATAGCCGCTGATGGTGGCGTCATCGTTGTAAGAGACGATATACGCCACCTGTTGGCCCTGTAAGTTTTTAACAGGGAAGAAAACCACCATCCGCGCCGCGTTGGGTGTTTTGGCCTCGACCGCAAAGCCTTCGCCGGCCTTGAGCTTCTCCTGTATTTTTGGTTTCAGGATCGCATTGATGACTTGCAGCCTATCGTCGGGGGCATAATTCCGTTCATACAGGTAATCATCGCTGAGGTCGCAGGGCTGGTAGTTCTTTTGCTGATCGGCATGAACAACGTCTTCAACGTGCTGGCGCCGCATTATAAAGGCGTACCGGTTGTGAAACTGCTGTTCCATCCGCTGGCGAATGACGTCAACGTCCATGCTGATTTCCACGCTGCCGAGATGTTTGCCGTTATAAATGAGGGGAAAGAGATTTCTGAAGCCATTATACGTCCGCCCCTCTTCAAAGCCGCTGACGGCAACCCGCTCAGCATTTGCTTTGTCCACGATATACCGCACACCTTTAACGCTGTCGCCATACT
>DYPL01000122.1 GCA_020719945.1 Turneriella parva | reverse complement strand
ACAGGCTATTTTCTCCGCAAAATGCCGGTGAATTTACCCCGAGCTTGTCGAGGGGGCCATGTACCGGAAGTAAGCTCTGAACGCGAAGCGAGCCGCAGTCAAACTTTTTCGGAGCTTGCTTAATATAAATAATCCTGCCAGAAAATAACCTCGCCATGGGGGGTGCCGGAAAACGGAGCGTAGCGACGGTTGCAGGCAGGGGGGTGCTCCCCCCTACATATATATTTGCTTACGATAAAAAATTTATTTTGAGCTACGCCGAGCCACAATCAATTATATAGTCTAAATTCTGACAGTATTCCCATAAAAAATAAATAGACGCCCACCACAATAGACTTATGCCTGTTATAGAATGGGCAAAGCATACTACCTCTTTAATGCGGCAGAGCTGGAACGGGCGCAAAACACAATTAAAGTGACGTTGCTTGCAGAGGAAATTGGTGAAAAAGAACGCGTGCGATTTTTGCCGGTAGAACAGGTGGATGAAATATACAGCCTAACCTCATTGCGGCTCAACACGGCACTGCTCAACTTCTTGGGCAAAAGTGGAATTCCGCTGCACACGTTTGATTACTACGAACATTACACAGGAACATTTGTCCCCAAAGCGCAACTGCTCTCGGGAAAACTACACGTGGAGCAGGCGCTGGCCTATCACGAGAAGGAGCGAAGAATGAGCGTTGCCCGTGCGTTTATAGATGGGGGATCGTTTAATATGCGAAGGAACCTGCTGTATTACAAGAGGAGGGGAGTGGATACAGGCGGTCGGGAAGAAAAAATTGCGGAGCTCAGGAAAAAAATTCCGGAGACAAAAAATATTCCAGAGTTAATGGGTATTGAAGGAAATATTCGGCAGCATTATTATGCCGCGTTTGATGCTATACTGGCTAATAGTGAATGGAGGGGGCGGGAAAAACGTCCTGCTTCTGATCCGGTCAATGCCCTGATCTCCTTTGGCAATTCACTTCTTTACTCTAAAATTGTCACACAGATATATCATACTCAACTTCTGCCAACGGTCAGCTTTCTGCACGAACCAGGGGAACGGCGATTTTCGCTTGCGCTTGACATCAGTGAAATTTTTAAACCGGTATTTGTCGATCGACTCGTTTTCCGGATGTTCAATAAAAAAGAACTCGGGCCAGACGATTTTGAAAAAGTAGAAAATGCAGTATATTTGAAAGAAAAGGGTAGAAAAATATTTTTGCAGGCGTGGGAGGAAATGCTTTCCGAGACCATACTGCATCCGCGCCTTAAGCGGAAGGTAAGCTACCTGCGATTGATTCGTTTGGAGGCGTACAAGCTTGTAAAAGATATATTACAAATAGAACCATATATGCCGTTTAAAATGAGGTGGTGAATGTACGTGATTCTGGTTTACGATATCAATGTAAAAAGAGTGGGTAAGATGTTGAAGCTGTGCAGGAAATACCTAAACTGGGTGCAGAATTCAGTATTTGAGGGAGAGATGACGGAAAGCCAACTTGAAGAATTGCTTTTCGCTGCGAAACAATTAATCAATGCTCAAACCGACAGCATCATTATTTTTAAAAACAGGGATGAAAAGTGGCTGGACAAACAAATCGTTGGTCTGGAAAAGTCTAATCTGGGTACGATTTTATGAAATCTGTCGATCCCCCGGTGTTTTCTGGCTATCTTGGATAGACAGATGCCTTTTTTTGAGAGAAGGGGCGGTGGGCCTCCGGCGGGCTAAAAACCCAGGGAGTGCAGAGGCAAAAGCTCTTTGACAATCTATTTATAGGGGAAATATTGTCCCAGCAGATGGCTTTCCATAAAACCTTAGAGGAATTGAAAT
>DYPL01000121.1 GCA_020719945.1 Turneriella parva | reverse complement strand
AATCCAGTTGTATTCTTCTCATTCTCGTATCAGATTCACGTTAATGGTCAGGCCCACCTGAATAAAATGACCGTTGAGCATTTTATAATTGGATGGCGAGTTATCCGGGGGGCTCAGATGCTGCTCCCAGGCAAGCAGATAATCGAGTCGCAGGCCAATATTGACCCAAGGCCCGGCGGGAAAATAAAATTCGTACCCGGCAATAAACAAAGGCAACCAGTTTTCGGTGCGCTCTGGCTCGTTGGTGGCATAGACGCTTCCGGCGCCAAATCCGGCGTTCATTTTTATGGGGAGATCAAATGGCAGCTCAAAAAGACCCATTCCGTACACGGGAGCGAGGTGCAATGCCTCGGGCCCGTCGGATGGATAGTAATGGTACGCGCCACCGAGCTCTGCCGTCCAGAATCCCTCGCCATAGCGGGTGAACATGCCACCCCCTAAGTTCGTATTAATAACCTGGGATAATTCTGTACCGGGAACGGGAGTAACGGGGCCAAACCAGCCGCCAATCTGGATGCGTCGGATGGTATCTCCGATTTCGTACTGGGCAAACAGAGAAGACGGCAGCAGAGTCAGAAAAAACGAAAAGAGAAGGGCGCGGCGCAGATTCATGATTTCCAGCCTTTTGCTGGTTTGCCCGGTGTCAAACGGTTTTATTCGGGATTCTCATTCCGGACGATAACATGGAGAACAAAGATTCTCCAGATGTTCTGGAATAGAGCTTCGCTGATGAGTCTGGCACAGGGAAGGCTTTCCCATGTTGCCTCTTTCATTTCTGAATTTGCAGATCGGAAAAAAAACGCATAGTTACAATAAAAGCAGGCTCTCTGCAATTTTTTCCCGAACAAGACCATTCTTTTCTGTGTGCGCTGTTTTTTCCAGAAGAATTTTTGCTTCCGGAAGCGCTATATGTCCAAGAGCGAGAGCAGCCGAGGCCCTGACCTGGTATGACGCATCTTCCAGAAGAGCTGTTTCCAAAGTTTTGAAAAGAGGCGTATGCAGAGCGGGAGCATACTGTGTCTGGAAGGCAATGCGACCAATGGCTATGGCAGCTTCTGCGCGAACGTATTGATCTGGATCCTGTTGCAGCAGTTCCACCATTTGTGACAGAAATGGATTTTCGGGAAGGGGCAGGCGGGAAAGCGATTCTAATGCTGCGGATCTGTAAAAAGAATTCGGATTGGTAAGTCTTGCGGAAAGCTCCTGCTGAATCTTGCTGTCTCCCGTGAGGGCAAACAGAGCAGCCTCTGCATAGACGCGGTCTGGTGCATGTTTGCCGGCTAATATTTTTCGCAGCAGATTTAATGCGCGTTCGTCTTCTCCAGAAGTTGTTACTCCGAGAGCAAGAATGGCGGCCTTGCGCAAAAAAGGGAAGGGAGACAGTGCGTCCTTAAAAAAAACATTTGTAAATCCTTCATGAGGCTTTCCAATGGCCAGCACGCTGAATGCCATATCGCGTTTTACGAGAGGGGCTCCGGTTATGATGTACCTTTGATACAGAGGAAGCAGAGAAGGTTCTGCCTCATTCCCAAATTCTCCCAGAGCAATGGCAGCCTGGCGCGCTATTTCATTTTTGTCTGCGAGAAGTTTTTCAATACTTTCGCGCAGGGGGAGAGCGTTTTTTCCCTTGCGCGAGATTTCGGCCAGTGCGCTCAGTTTTTCATTTGGTTTTCCAGAAAGTGCTGCGCGATAGGATTCGATCTCTGTTTCAGTAAGGCTCGATGCACAGAGGGCAGGGATAAGTAGAATAAGGGCGGCATGCAAAAGATAACGAATCATATTGCGTTAAATCTGCTTCTTTTTTGAGCGTCAACTGAAAATCTGT